>NZ_WJEB01000004.1:0-314744 GCF_010994085.1 Gracilibacillus saliphilus
TATAAAGTTTAGTTTCATAAGTTCATTTCTTTTTATAATCAGAGGACCAAAATAGCGTAGGCAGAATACAGAGACTCCTGTGGGACTCACGAGAGCTGAAGATCCACTTGGTGAAGTGCCTTTCTTCACCAAGTTAGCTGAAGTCGAGCCCACGGAAAGCGCAGTATTCTGCCGAAGCGTTTGGCAGCACTCATCAAAATGCAGTACGGAAGAGAGCCTATCCTCACTCACGTTACTGCGCAGTTTATGTATTTTGTGCTCTATTTTAAAAAGCACTCACCATTTAAAAAATGATGAGTGCTTTTGATTTTAGCCTTCTAATAATAGATCATATGGATCTTCTAATAATTGTTTGACGCGTACAAGGAATTGTACTGCTTCTTTTCCATCTACGATACGGTGGTCGTACGATAAGGCGATATACATCATTGGACGAACTTCAATGGAATCATCAGGCATTACTACTGGACGTTTTTGAATCGTATGCATTCCTAAAATACCAACTTGTGGTGAATTTAGAATTGGCGTGGATAATAACGACCCAAAAATACCACCGTTTGTAATTGTGAAGGAACCGCCCTGTAAGTCACTAATTTGCAACTCTTTATTTTTCGCTTTGGTACCTAAATCAGCAATCTGCGATTCGATACCTGCAAAGTCTAAACGATCTGCATCACGTACTACTGGTACAACTAAACCATCATCTGTTGATACAGCAATACCGATATCATAGAATTTCTTCTTCACAATTTCGTTTTCTTGAATCTCAGCATTTAAGTACGGGAACTCTTTCAATGCACTAACTACTGCTTTGGTAAAGAACGACATAAAGCCTAGTTTAATACCATGCTTTTCCTGGAACTTATCTTTACGTTGGCTTCGTAGTTTCATCACTGCAGTCATGTCTACTTCATTAAATGTCGTAAGCATTGCTGCTGTGTGCTGGGCTTCAACAAGACGATTAGCAATGGTTTGACGGCGGCGAGTCATTTTCTCACGCTCTACTGGTTTATCAAACTCTTCTTTGGAACTAGAAGTTTTTGCTTGATTATCTGCCTTAGACTTCTTATTTGCTTTTTTAGGTTTCGCTGCGTTCTCCACATCTTCTGAACGAATCCGTCCTAGTGGATCTGTCGGAGTAATATCATTCAGATCAATACCTAACTCACGAGCACGTTTTCTCGTAGCTGGTGATGCGACAACTTTTTGTTTATCTCCTGCTTTTTTCGGTTCAGTTGCTTCATTACTAGCCTCTTCTTCTTTCTTTGGCTCAGTGTTTTTCTCTTCTTCTTTTGTTTTTTGTTCTTCTTTATCGTCGGAGCTTTCAGTTGAATCTCCAGCAGCTTCACCATTTTCATCTATCTTCGCAATGACTTCCCCTACTTCTACATCATCACCTTCATCTTTAACAAATTCAGCAATTACACCTGAATAATCAGCATTAACTTCTACATTAACTTTATCTGTTTCTAGCTCACAGATCGGATCACCTTTCTCGACGGAATCCCCCTCACTAACTAGCCACTCTGCTATCGTACCTTCCGTAATGGATTCTGCTAATTCTGGGACTTTAATTTCCTTCATTGGTTTCTCCTCCTTCAGACAGCTCTAATGCTTTTTGTACTATGCGTCTTTGTTCTGTTTTGTGTATGTGTGGATCACCAACAGATGGTGACGAACGTTCAGTACGTCCAACATAGTGTAATTCTAATTTTGTGTTCTCAAGCATTCTGTAAAGCAATTCTTTTACAAAATTCCATGCTCCCATATTACGTGGTTCTTCTTGTACCCAAACCACTTCTTGCAATTTAGGACAACCATCAATGACCTCTTGAATTTTCTTTTCAGGGAACGGATAGATTTGCTCTAAACGAACGACATGAATATCTTCATATTTCTCTAGGCTTTCACTCATTTTTTCTTGAATGTCTACCATAACTTTCCCTGTACCAATTAATAATCGCTTAGCTTTTTTTGATGTTAACTCTAAGCCTGGTTGAGGTATTAATGATTGGAATTTACCATTCGTAAACTCCTCTATTGTTGACACTACTCGCGGACTGCGTAACAAACTCTTCGGTGTTAAAACAACTAATGGACGCGCTGCTTCACTGTCCACTAAGGCAGCTTGACGTCTTAACAGATGGAAGAATTGTGCACTGGTTGTAACATTAGCTACAATCCAATTATTTTCCGCTGCCATCGTTAAGAACCGCTCTGCTCTTGCACTAGAGTGTTCTGGTCCTTGGCCTTCATAACCATGTGGTAATAACATCACCATATTAGAACGTTCATCCCACTTCGCACGACCAGATGAGATAAATTGATCAAAAATTACCTGACCTGCATTGGCAAAGTCACCGAATTGTGCTTCCCAAACAACTAATGTTTTTGGTGCTTTTACACTATAACCGTATTCAAATCCTAGTACCGCAGCTTCTGATAATGGACTGTTGTGAATGTCGAATGTCGCTTTTGCTTCATCCAGTCCGTGCATCGGGCAATACGTATCACTTGAATCCACATCATGTAACATTAAGTGACGGTGTGCAAATGTTCCACGTTCTGAATCCTGTCCTGTAATACGAATTGGAATACCGTCTTGTAAAATCGAAGCATAGGCTAAAGCTTCTGCTACTGCCCAATCGGCTTTTTCATCTTTTTCGAATGTGTTATGACGCTTAGATAATATTTTTTCGAGCTTCTTAAAGGATTGGAAACTTTCTGGTCGTTTTAATAGACCTTTATTAAGTGAAAGCAGTAAATCCTTTGGCACCGATGTTTCAATGTCACTCAATCCATTCTGCAACGCCTGTGGTACTGGCAATGCTTCTGGATTTTCATTAACACTTTCCGTCATATCATCATAAATGCCTTGTAATTTATTAAAAACAGCTTCTTTCATTTCTTCAAAAGTATTTTCTGCTAAAATTCCTTCTTCTTGTAGTCGTTTAGCATAAACATTGGCACAAGTTGGATGTTGATCAATTGATTGATACAATTTCGGTTGTGTAGCACGTGGTTCGTCCATTTCATTGTGACCATATCGTCTGTAACCGACTAAATCAATTAACACATCTTTTTGAAACTTTTTACGGTAATCATACGCTAATGTTGCTGCTGAAATACAAGCTTCCGGATCATCTGCATTGACATGGATAATAGGTACTTCAAAGCCTTTCGCTAAGTCACTTGCATACCTGGTGGAGCGACCTTGGCGTTGCCCAGTTGTAAAACCTACTAAGTTATTCGCAATGATATGCAATGTTCCACCTGTTCGATAACCATCTAATGCACTCAGGTTAAAGGTTTCTGCTACAACACCTTCGCCTATAAATGCCGCATCACCATGAATCAAAATACTAAATGCTTTATTGACATTTTGCTCTGGACTACCTTTTTGGAAACGAAAATCTTGTGCTGCTCTTGTAAAACCTTCTACCACTGGGTTAACAAACTCCAAATGTGAAGGGTTATGTGCTAATGTAATCTTCGTTGGTGATGGTTTCTCTTCCCCAACATCGCGTTTTGCGCCAAAATGATATTTTACATCACCAGTCCATCCATACGTAATCGCTCTTGAACCCGGTGATGATGGCACTAATTCCTTATCTGCTGAAGGATGAAATTCAGAGAATAGCTTATCAAATGGCTTACCTAAAATATGTGTCAGTACACTTAATCTACCACGGTGAGCCATCCCCATTAGAATCTCTTCTGTTTCATCATAAAAGGAATTTTGAACGATTCGATCTAAAATAGGAACCATCATTTCCAAGCCTTCGATCGAAAAACGTTTCTGTGCGACAAAAGTTTTCGCTAAGAAATTTTCAAAACCTTCCACATCAACGATTTTTCCAAGTAGTTCTTTTTTCTCCTTCTCTGAGAATGGAAAACGATACTTACCAGATTCAATGTTCTCTTGGAACCACAAGCGCTCTTCGTCATTGTTTACATGATCGTACTCAAATGAAATCGTTCCTGCATATTGAGCTAACAAATAATCAACAACATCCTGCGCATTGTTCACCCCTTGAACAGTGGAATCCCAAACCCATTCAGCCGGAATCGCTTCCAAAACGTCTCTACTTAGATTGTAATAGCTTGGATCAACAAGTGTATTATCACTTGCTATACCTGATCCTACAGGGTAAATCTCAGCTTTCAAATGACCATAACGACGAATAGCCTCAACAAGCTTAATTGCTGAGGTTAATTGTTTCGCACTTATATCAGATGATAAGCCCTTATTGCTTGCTACCTCTGCTTGCTGTCCTTCAATTAATTCTTTTGGAGCTCCATACTGATCAAACATCTCTTTCAGGGATGAATCGACAGAGTCTTTGTTTTCCAAATAAAGTTCATACTGCTCTTGTACATAGCCCATATTAGGACCGTAAAATTTTTTCCAGAATCTCTCACTGGATTCCTGCTGTGTCACGTCTTATACCCCCATTAGAAGTCACTTTCTCCTGCTAAACTAAACTCCCATCCAAATGTTGTAATGAGTAAAACATTACATCAATAAATATAACCTATTTTACCTAGGGAAACAACATATAAGTTACGATTTTTTGGAAAAGTTTAATAAGTATAAAAAAAGCTTAAAAAAGCTAGTTTTTATGCGTTAAAAGGTACATTATGATCGTTTATGAGAATGCTTACAAAAAGGGGAAAATACTTCGCACTTTTGTACTATTTTAAACGGAATAATGGGTAATTATTAAAAGCTATTTTTAAAGAAGCTAAAAGCATTAATACAAGCCATGCAGTTGTCACCAACGCTCTGATATGATTTACTTTTAAAGTAGGAATTTGATTGAGGAGGAAAATAATAAATGAAAGATTTAGATAAAAATCCTATTAAAGTAGCCAATCGCGAAGCACTCATCGGTGTCTTTTTAGTAGTGTTTCACTTTATCTGGTGGTTTGCTTTTGCATATGGCTTAGGAACAAAAGAACCTGCAGAGTATCAATATATTCTCGGATTTCCCGCATGGTTTTTCTATAGCTGTATTGCAGGTATTATCATTATGTCCATTCTTGTATTTATTATCGTAAAATTCTTTTTCACTGATTTACCTTTTGATGATGAGGAGTTCGAACAATCATGAATCTAGTAGCATCTATCACATTATTCAGTTCGGTTGCCATTATTTTTTTAATTGGTTTATTGGCGAGCAGAACGACCAATACAAGTGCTTCCTTTATGGAAGATTATTATTTAGGCGGACGCAGCTTAGGCGGATTTGTCTTAGCGATGACCATGACTGCAACATATGGAAGTGCCAGCAGTTTTATCGGTGGGCCCGGTGTAGCTTACAATGAAGGGTTAGGTTGGGTATTATTATCTGTTATCCAGGTCTCGACAGGTTATTTCACCTTAATGATTATCGGAAAAAGATTTGCAATCACAGCAAAAAAATATAAAGCGATTACGATGGTAGACTTCCTTAAAGAAAGATATCAATCCAAATGGGTTGTATTATTGTCTTCATTCAGTATTATTGTCTTTTTATTTTCAGCCATGGCCGCTCAATGGATTGGCGGTGGTCGATTAATCGAGTCTATTACTGGGTTATCCTATCATTCTGCATTACTTATTTTTGTATTAACAGTACTTATTTATGTCACATTCGGTGGGTTTCGCGCAGTAACTTTGACGGATTCCATTCAAGGAACGATTATGATTATCGGAACTGTCATCCTATTGTCATCGATCATTACAGCAGGAGGCGGTATTTCTTCGATCATGGCTGACCTTCGTGCTGAGAATCCTAATCTAATTACACCATACGGGGCAGATGGAAGCTTATCACCACAGTATGTATCCTCTTTTTGGATATTGGTTGGTGTTGGGATTGTAGCTTTACCGCAAATTGTGGTTCGAGCGATGTCCTATAAGAACACGAAATCATTTCATCGTGCACTAATTATTGGTACTATTGTCGTCGGTGTTATTATGTTAAACATGCATTTAATCGGAGTATTTGCTCGTCCGATTTTGCCAGGTGTTGAAGTAGCTGATACAGTAATCCCGTTAATTGCTATAGAAGTATTACCAGCTTGGTTGGCAGGAATAGTATTGGCAGCACCACTAGCAGCCATCATGTCGACAGTTGATTCCTTGCTATTATTAGTCAGCTCAACCATTGTTAAAGACGTCTATCTTAATTACATACAGCCAACAGCCTCTAAGAAAAAAGTTCGTACATTAAGTATGACCATAACCGCTATTTTAGGGTTGATTGTATACTTAATTGCGATTAATCCACCTGATTTAATCATTTGGCTGAATTTATATACTATTGGCGGGTTGGAAGCTGCATTTATTTGGCCGGTTGTAATGGGTATCTATTGGAAAAAAGGAAACAAATATGGTGCGATTGCAGCGATAATCACAGGTTTCAGCTCGTACATTTTGTTTCAAGCCTTTTATCCAGAACCATTTGGCATGCATTCGGTTGTCTCATCAATAGCGATATCACTGATTGCCTATGTTGGGGCTAGTTTGAGCTTGAAAAACAAACTGCTGTGATTTAATGGACACTTTTTACTGTTTATTGGACACTTTCGATCATTTATTGGACACTATTCATGATTTATTGGACACTTTATATGGTTTATTGGACACTTCTAGTGATTTATTGGACACTTTTTAAAATGCACACACAAAAATGACCTCCGGACAAAGGAGGTCATTTTTCTTATTATCGATTCAACAAGCTACCGACATAACGTAACAGATCATTAGCAGATTGTGTATTATAGCCATACTCTTCCACTAAAGTTGCCACTACTTCATTCATTTTCTTTAACTGCTGCTCATCTGGTGTTTTCGTGGAAGTGGTGATTTTTACTACGTCCTTCAAGTCAGCAAATAATTTCTTTTGAATCGCTTCGCGCAGGCGTTCATGTGATTGATAATCAAACTTTTTGCCTTTGCGTGCATAAGCTGAAATTCGGATTAAGATCTCTTCGCGAAATGCTTTTTTGGCATTTTCAGATATACCAATCTGTTCTTCAATCGAGCGCATTAATTTTTCATCAGGATGCATTTCTTCTCCTGTTAGTGGATCCTGCAATTTTGCTTTATTACAAAATGCTTCCACATTATCTAAATAATTGTCCATCAGCGTTTTGGCAGATTCTTCATAGGAATAAACAAAAGCTTTCTGTACTTCTTTTTTCGCCAGTTCATCATATTCTTTACGGGCAATCGAAATAAAGTCCAAATAATCTTCTTTTTGTTCTTTCGTAATCGAAGGATGATCATCCAAGCCATCTTTCAATGATCGCAATACATCAAGCGCATTGATTGCCTGCATTTCTTTACGGATAATCGTCGATGAAATGCGATTGATGACATAACGAGGATCAATTCCAGTCATGCCTTCATCAGGATATTCCTTTTTCATTGCGTTTACATCTTGATCACTAAATCCTTCAACATCTTGATCATTATATAAATACATCTTTTTCAACATACTGACATTGCTTTGCTTCGACTCTTTTAATCGTGTAAGAATCGTAAACATCGCAGCTATTTTTAAAGTGTGTGGTGCAATGTGGACGTCCTGGATATCACTTTCTTCAATCATTTTTTGATATATTCGCTCTTCCTGATCTAATTTTAAGTTATATGGAATCGGCATCACAATCATTCTTGAGTGTAATGCTTCGTTCTTTTTATTAGATATAAAAGAGCGATACTCAGATTCATTCGTATGCGCTACTATCATTTCATCTGCTGAGATCAAGGCAAATCGGCCTGCTTTAAAGTTACCTTCCTGTGTTAATGAAAGCAAATGCCAGAGAAATTTCTCATCACATTTGAGCATTTCCTGGAATTCCATCAATCCGCGGTTGGCTTTATTCAACTCTCCGTCAAAACGGTATGCTCGAGGGTCTGACTCTGATCCATACGTGGCAATCGTGGAAAAATCAATTGAGCCAGTAAGGTCCGCAATATCCTGTGATTTCGGATCGGACGGACTAAATGTACCAATGCCAACCCGTTTATCTTCTGAAAAAAAGATCCGCTCTACTTTAACATCTTCAATTCTACCGCCGTATTCCTCCTCGAGTCGTAGTCTATTTAAGGGGGATAAACTTCCTTCAATTTTTATACCATATTCTTGTTCAAAATCAGCTCTCAAATGCTGTGGTATCAGGTGCAACGGGTTTTCATGCATGGGACAATCTTTAATTGCATACACCGCACCGCGATCTGTCAACGTGTACTTCTCTAATCCTCTTTTTAATAATGTGACCAAAGTGGATTTCCCGCCACTTACCGGTCCCATTAATAATAAAATCCGCTTTTTAACATCTAGCCTTTTAGCAGCTGGATGAAAGTATTCCTCAACCAATTTCTCTAATGCTTCTTCCAATCCAAATAATTCATGGCTGAAGAAGTTATATTTACGCACTCCATTTTCTTCTTCTACCCCTTCATCTTTTATCATCTGATAGATACGGGAATGAGCAGATTCTGCAAGGTACGGTTTTTCTTTTAACAATTCAAGATACTCTGCAAATGTACCTTCCCATTTCAAGGCATCTTGTGTTTGACGATATTCTTGCACCCTTCTTAAGATATCCATAGAACAACCTCCCAATAATGTAAACCTTGCTTATGCTTCCAAGCATGATGTAATAGTTTCAGTAGTTGCCATATCTATATCTATGTAGGAACAAGGCAAAAAATGAATCGAGTATCGTTAAGAAAGCAGATTGATTTGTCAGGATAAGTAAGATTCCAGAAACGTTTAATATTCACCAAAGTGCCTATGAGAAAAACTGAACAAAATTCACTCAGTCCTTATCACTCAATGTTAAGGGGATCTTAAATTGTTTTAGTGGCCATTTTGAAATATATCAATTGCATAACCATCGCTTCGGCTCCTACGGAGTTAATACGTTCTGAAGATCCACTTTTGCAGCAGTGAATTTCTCCTGTAAAAGTTAGCTGAAGAGCATGCCTCTATAAAGCGAAGTAATTAGTCGGAGCGTTGCAAATACACATCAAACATTTCAAAATAACTACTTCGTTTAACACGGCCATTGCGCTGATTTTATACTTTCCTTACAAGCAAAAAAAGCATGGAGAACCAAATCTCCATGCTCAGTTACTTTAATGTGGTTTTCGTATTTTTCTGATTTCATCTGCTACAAATTGCACTTGAGTTCCAACTATTACTTGGATGCTATTTTTACCTACAATATTGATTCCGGGTACACCAGTATTTTTTATACGTTGCTGATCAACAGCATCCATATCTTTAACGTCTAATCTTAATCGTGTCACACAGTTATCTAATGTGACAACATTGTCATCTCCACCTAATCCAGCATAAATTTCTTTTGCCATTGTAGCTATATCATTATCACCAGAAGATTCTTCACTTGCATTTTCCACCTGCTCTACATCATCTTCACGACCAGGTGTTTTGAAATTAAATTTCGTGATTAAGAAGCGAAATAGTACATAATAAATAACAGCTATGACTAAACCTTGAACAAGTAACATTAATGGCTGGTTAGCTAATGGTAATTTTGAACTTAAAAAGAAATCAATAAAACCAGCACTAAATCCAAAACCTGCTGTCCAATCAAAGGCAGCTGCTACAGCCATGGAAATACCTGTTAAAGCTGCATGCACTACATATAATGCTGGAGCTAAAAACATAAATGAAAATTCTAACGGTTCTGTTACACCTGTAAAGAACGAAGCAAAACCAGCTGCTAAAAGTAATGATGCGACTGTTTTCTTTCTTGTTGTTTTAGCTGTATGATACATTGCTAACGCTGCTGCTGGTAAACCAAACATCATAACTGGGAAAAAGCCTGCCATGTACATACCTGTAACACCTTTTTCCCCTTCTCCAGACCAAAAATTCGCAATATCATTAATACCTGCAACATCAAACCAAAAAACGGAGTTTAAGGCGTGATGAAGGCCTGTCGGTATTAATAAACGGTTAAAGAAGCCATATAAACCTGCACCGATAGCATCTAAATCTAGAATTGCCTTACCAAAGGAAACTAATCCAGAATAAACAACCGGCCAAACAAAGAAGAGAACCGCAGATATAAGTAAGCTAGATACCGCTGTCATGATTGGCACTAAACGCTTACCACTAAAAAACGCAAAAGCATCTGGCAATTTCACGTGACTAAATCGATTATACATAATAGAAGCAATAATACCTGAAATAATACCGATAAACTGATTTTCAACATTATCAAAGGCTGCATTAACATTGTCTGGGTCTACACCTTGTAACAGTGCGACAGATTCCGTTGATAACAAGGTTGTAACGACTAGATAAGCTACCAACCCACTCAATGCAGCAGAACCATCCTTGTCTTTGGACATTCCAAAGGCAATACCTACCGCAAATAAGATTGACATACTTTCAGTAGAAATAATAGATTCACCGGCTTTAATTAAAAAGGCTGCTATTACATTTGCTTCCCCCCAACCTTCCGGATCCATCCAATAACCAAGCCCCATTAATATCGCAGCAGCTGGCAATACGGCAACCGGTAACATTAATGATCTACCGATATTTTGAAGATATTTCATAACCATCATTAGTTCCTCCTATAAAAAAAATTAAATTACTGTTTAAGTCTATTAAGGTGAATCGTGATATATCCAAGCTCTGATTCTGGAAAATAAATATCATACTTATTTTGTATAATGTCTGTTACTTCTTTAGTACACTGATAAGAATCTGCAAATTTCTTTTGAATCATCGATAACATTTCCTGATCCAATTCATGCATTTCATAGTGACTAACTCGAGATAAAGCAAAATGTAAATGAGTTACAAGCCTTTGATAAGATATATCATCTTCTCTAAATTGCATCACCATTTTCTGCATGATAAGTTGGATCATTTCTCTTACTATGGCAGTATGCTTAATCGTCTGACGGTAATCACCCCCTTGAAGCTTCATTGTATGGATATGCAGTGCAATATGAGCTGCTTCATCAATTGGAATGTCTATATCATATTTTTTACGAATTCGCTGCACTGCCCATAAACCAATTTCATATTCATTTCGATACAATATCTTTATTTCATTTAGAAGCTTATTTTGGAGATGTATCCCATCTTGTGTACGTTCAATCGCGAATGAAATATGGTCTGTTAAAGCAATATGAATATGCTCACTTAACTTAGTGCCAAGATACTTTTCCGCATAGGAGATAATTTCTTCTGAAATCAGAAAATGTTCCTCTGGAATTCGATCTAACAACTGCTGTAACTTTTCATTTTCCTTCATTACAAAAAGTTGTTCGACTTTCTGTGGGTTAATGACATCATTCTTTTTCTTACCGAATGCAATGCCAGTGCCGATCGCTACTTTTTCTTCTCCTTGGTCCACTACAAGTACAGCGTTATTATTCAAAATTTTTTTTAATTTCATTCCATCATCTCCATTCTTCGCAGAAAGCGTCATTCCTAACATTACTCATTAATCGTTAACACGGTTGTTTTTCCGGCTACACATTCCGTTTCTGTAGTTAAGATATATTCGTTTTGGCTTTGGTTACTATTAGTAATGACCATCGGAGTTATAATATGATCTACTTTATTACGAATATAACCCAAATCCACTGCCATTAATCGATCTCCAACTGAAACACGATCCTCTTCTTTTACTAAGACGTGAAATCCCTTTCCATCTAAGGAAACAGTCTCTAATCCAACATGGATAAGTATTTCTATGCCATTTGTCGTCTTTAATCCAATGGCATGCTTACTTGGTGCAATTTGGATAATTGTTCCTTCAACAGGGGCAACAATATTTTCTTTGTTCGGGATGATCGCAACCCCTTCCCCCATCATCTTTTGACTGAAAACTGGGTCGGGTACCTTTTCAAGCGGTAATATTTCACCAGTAATAGGTGCTTTTATTTGTACAGTGGTAGAAGGTTTTTTAAACAAGTTTTTAAACATCATTCCATCTCCTTTTGGCATGATTTTCATTTAAATAAGAAAAGCGCAGAGCGCCCGTTTAGAAACGTAGCTACTTCAGAAGCAACTGAGATAAAGGAATCACGGTGAGTTTACGAACCGATGATGACTTATCGTAGGGCGATTCGTGAAATCGCATAGTTTCTGGGCGTTCGGAGCTAGACAAGTACCTAATTTTTTATACTTTTTTTCCCCACAAAAAAAGCATGAAGAAATATTAAAGGCGATAAACCAGCCTTTATAATTTCTCCATGCCTAATCTCATTAGTAACATGTGAGCCATGATTTAATTAGCCAATTCCAATTACATATAGATTAACATAAGACAGGATTAGTTGTCTATACCTAAATATATCAATAATATCTACGCAATTTTGATACGAAAAACACGATGCCACCGCCAGTTATTAATAGTAAGCCGATTAATAAAAAATCGAATTGGTTCGTAGCAGTATCTGGAAGAGGCTGACCTTCCGTTTGCTCATTTTGACTTTGGGGAGACGTAGTACTTTCTTTTTCGTTGTTCCCATCGTTCTTGTCGTCTTGATCCGTATTATTAGTGGAAGGTTCTTCCGTTGTTTTTTCTTCATTATCGTTATCTATTTCAGACTCATTGCCTTCCTTTTCATCTTCTGTTTGTTCTTCATCAGGAGTGCTATTCTCGAATACCCCGTATAAACTAAAATGAGCAACCTCTGCCATAACGATTTGTTGTTCCTTATCGTACTCGACATCTATTTCTTTCTGTTTTTCACCCTTCTCCTCCAATAAATAAACAACTAATTGATCCCAATTTTCTATCTTGTCTTCATTCACAGTGAAAGTCAATGTAACTTGATGCTCGCCAAAGTCAGCCATTACTTCTTCTCCAGCTAATATCTTTAAATCATAAATAGAGCTAACTTGATTATTATGCTTACTGTTTATCTCCTCTCCAGCTTCGGTAAATTGGAAGGTGATATTCTCTTCTTTCTGCAACAATGCAACAGGTACTTCTATAGCAATATCTTTAAAATCAATCACTAACTCATAATCTTCTTCTAATTCTTCCAAAAGGGATGCATTAAAAACGATGCTTTCCTGATTACTTGAGTTAGTATACATATACTGATTATCACTGATCTCGAGTTCTGCTATATCCTTAACCGTACCATCATCAGGAGGTGTAGGTTCAGGTGGTGTTGTGCCGTTTGTAAATTCATTAAAAATTACAGATAATAGTCTACTCTCACGATCTGCACTTAGCTCCCAAATCATCGCCCCGCCAAGTTGACGGTTTTCCAGATAGGCGATTTTATCCGCTATCGAACGTTCATCATCATAGGTAATAAATTCGCCTGTTTTTTCATTAAATAAATACGGTACTTTGGAAACATCATTCCAATAAGCAGTATATTGCTCATCCGTTAATTTATTGGCCATAATATCATCATAATCATAGACCCCTGGTTCCCATGTTCCATCACCTGCACCTTGACAGTTTTGATAATAACCGCCATTAGGGCTATCCTCCGCGTTATCACAATCAGACCATGAACGACCATAAAAAGGTAATCCCATCACTAATTTATTGGCAGGTACACCCGCATTTAAATGTCCTTCGATTGCTGTGTCTACATTGAATACATCTGTGTCTGGAACTCCTGCGTCCATTGCAACCGGATCAGCAAATAATGGAGCATTATGTGCACTGGTAGATTGCCAGCTTCCATTAAAGTCGTAAGTCATGATGTCAATAAAATCAACTATTTCTGCAATTTTTTCCATTTCATTATTTTCTAGATAAGAAGGATTTGCACTAGAAGCAATCGCTAATTCATATTCCTTGCTGTCTTCTTCCTCTGCTTTGTCTAATTGATCACGTATCGCTTGTAATAACAAAGTGTGATTTTCTTTATCTTCCGGGCGGTGAACATTTCCTTCCTGCCCACCACTAACCGGGTATTCCCAATCGATATCTACACCATCCATTTCATATTTTCTCATGAAAGCAACTGCTGATTTTGCAAAAGTTTCCCTAGTATCTTCTGATGCTGCTATATGGGAGAAATTTTTCGAGAATGTCCATCCCCCAATAGATAATAAGGTACGTAATCCCGGGTTTTCATCCTTTAATATTGCTAAACCACCTAAGTTTCCATAAAAATCTCGATCCCAATCTTCTAATTCCTCTTCAGTAAGTCCTAATACATTAGGATTTTGATAATCTGCCCATGGATCAGCGGATACTACTGTACCATTTGTTACCCCTTCACAATCAGTTGTATCTGCATGACCTTCACCTTCCCAACAATAATCCGCAAATGCATAAACGATATGTGTTAATTTACTTGCATCAATATCTATCGCTTGATAATCTCTGCCATATGTTGACCATTGCGTATAATATCCGACTACTCGATAATCATCTTCTGATTCTGATGCAGTCATTTCTTCTGTTGCTAGAAATAATAAACCAACAGCAACTATTACAATTGCGACACAACCTGATACTAACCATTTCATAACATCTTGACATTTCCCTTTCATTATCACTTTTTCCTCCACTCCTTTAATAGATTAGTAGAATACATGTTGGTGTAAGCGCAATCTATGTTAGGGATAATAGATAAGATGACTATACCTCTATACAAGATTATTAAACTTAGAAACTTTTGTCAATATAAAATAAACACAGGACTATCTTAAAATAAGGTATAGACATCTATACTTAAAATTGATATTCTTTTGTCATAAGGGGTGAAATATATGACATATTCGTATGTACTACAGAATGTGAAATTCGCTATCGGGCGGAAAGTGGATATGGTGATTAGAAATGGCCGAATTGCTGAAATTACCAAGGCTGGAAAAGGAATAGCGCAGGAAAAATTCAATTATTCTGGCTGTTATGTGTCGAGCGGGTGGATTGATCTACATGTACATGCAAATAAAGCATTATATCCATACGGAGACGAAATAGATGAAATTGGTGTTAAACAAGGTGTAACAACCATTGTGGACGCTGGAAGTTGTGGTGCAAACAATGTAAGCGATCTCCTTGATACTGAGAAGGTGTATAAGACAAATTTATATCTGTTTTTAAATATTTCAGCTATCGGCCTTACGAGAATGGATGAACTATCTAATCTGGAATGGATAGATGAACAGAAAGTAGTGGATACCATTGCTAAATATCGCGAGAAAATCATTGGACTTAAAGCTAGAATAAGTAACAGTGTTGTAAAGGACAACAACATTATCCCATTACAAATCGCCAAAAAATTTTCTCGTCTTACCTCCCTACCATTAATGGTACATATTGGCTCAGCACCTCCAGCTATTAACGATATTTTAAGATTACTAGATCGAAAGGATATTGTGACACATTTTCTAAACGGAAAAAGCAATAATTTATTTGATCAGAATGGTAATCCACTAAAAGATCTGCAACAGGCAATCCACCGTGGGGTGTTGTTAGATGTTGGCCACGGCAGTGCAAGCTTTTCCTTTCAAGTTGCAGAATATGCCAAAAAGCATCAAATCTATCCTTTTTCGATCAGTACTGATATTTATCGGGAGAATCGGCAGAATGGTCCAGTGTACAGCTTAGCTCATGTAGCCAGTAAATTTCTCTCTCTTGGCTACTCTTTGGAACAAGTCATCAATTCCATAACCACATACCCTGCCCAAGCTATAGGAATGCCTGAGTTAGCTACCTTTGCAGCAGGTGAAAATGCTAACTTGACAATATTTAAGATGGAAAATAAAAAAACGGTTTTAGTTGATTCAGTTGGAGAAGAGAGAATTACCAATCAAATGATCGTACCTAAAGGAGTGGTAAAAGATGGCGAACTCATTACATGCTAAATACGGGTTAAAGCGAGTCATTAATGCAAGTGGCAGAATGAGTATTTTAGGGGTATCGGCACCAAATGACAGTGTTATGGACGCAATGAAAATAGGAGCACAAAACTATATCGAAGTAGCTGATTTAGTAGATAAAGCAGGGAGCTATATAGCGGATAAATTAGACAGTGAAGATGCAGTCGTCGTTAATTCTGCTTCTAGTGGAATCGCAATGTCAATTGCAGCTCTCGTAACAAAGGGAAATAAGTATGATAGTTTAAAGCTACACCAAAAAGACATTCCAGAAAATGAAGTGATCTTATTTAAAGGGCACAATGTTCAATACGGAGCTCCAATAGAAACCATGATTCATTTAGGAGGTGGAAAACTAGTAGAAGCCGGCTATGCCAATGAAGGTAGGAAGGAACATTTAGAAGAAACGATAAACGACAATACGTGTGCTATTTTATATGTCCAATCTCATCATGCCGTTCAAAAAAACATGATAACGGTTGAGGATGCATGGGAAGTTGCCAAAAAATATAGCATTCCCTTCATTATTGATGCTGCTGCTGAAGAAGATCTGCAAAAATATATATCCTGTTCCGATCTTGTTATCTTCAGTGGTTCGAAAGCTATCGAAGGGCCAACCTCGGGGATTGTAGCAGGAAAAAAGCAATGCATTGATTGGGTAAAAGTCCAATTATATGGAATTGGTAGAAGTATGAAAGTAGGAAAAGAAGCAATCTTCGGGTTACTTCAGGCAATTGATCATTTCTTTAACAAAGAAGATCATAGTCGAGAAGAACGAATCAGCCTTCAAGCCTTACATGTATTAAATGAATTAGATGGTGTAACCGTTGATATTGTCCAAGATGAAGCGGGAAGAGAGATTTATCGAGGAAGAATCAAGGTTAATCCAATCCAAGCAAACATGAGTGCAGAAGAATTAGCTACTGCTTTAAGAATCGGAAAGATCGCTATCTACACTAGGGATTATGGAGTAAAGCAAGGCTTTTTCGATATTGATCCCCGCCCATTACAGGGAAATGATATCGAAATTATTGTTCAAAGAATCCAAGAGATTTTAGGAGGTAGTTCATAATGGCTTCTATTTTTAATCATTTTTATCAAAATCGGGTTGCTTTAAATGTATTAGCCAACAGTATCGATAACGCGAAAAACATCTATCAAGCTGCTGAAAAACATGTACTAGTTGGCGTTTTATCTAAGGATTACCGAACAACAGATGAAGCTATACAGGCTATGAAGGCGTATGGTTCAGCAATAGAGGATGCAGTCTCGATCGGACTCGGAGCAGGTGATAGTAGGCAAGCACCAGTAGTTGCTGAGATAGCAAAACAATATACGGGCAAACATATAAATCAAGTATTTCCATATGTCGGACACACGAAAGCAAATACGGATAAGCAAGAATGTTGGATTAATAGCTTAGTAACACCTTCTGGGAAGATTGGTTACGTCAATATTTCAACAGGTCCTATTAGTGAACAAGCAGAAAAAGCAATTGTTCCTGTCAAATCTGCTATTTCATTAGTTCGTGATATGGGAGGAAAGGCAATTAAATATTTTCCAATGCAAGGTTTAGCGACAATAGATGAGTACAAAGCCGTCGCCAAAGCGTGTAGTGAAGAAAACTTTGCACTAGAGCCTACTGGCGGTATAGATAAAACAAACTTCACTGAAATATTGGATATTGCCTTATCAGCCAATGTACCGCAGATCATTCCCCATGTTTATTCATCGATTATTGATAAAGAAACTGGCAAGACTAACGTTGATGATGTAACCTTCTTACTACAACAAGTAAAAAAGCTGGTTGATCAATATGTCTAAGAAAATCGCAGCCTTTGGTGAAGTAATGATGCGTATGCAAGTGCCTGAGAATCTACTGTTGACACAAGCCAATTCTTTACAATATTCGTTTTCGGGTACAGGGGTAAATATTACTGGCAGCATCGAAAAATTAGGATATGAAAGTGCACTCATTTCAACACTACCAGCTAATCCAATTGGTGATGCTGCTATTTCTCATTTACAAAAGCTCGGCATTTCGACCGATTATATCGCCCGATCAGGTAATTATATCGGAATGTATTTTTTAGAGAATGGAATTGGTGCTCGGCCAAGTCGTGTAACTTACTCCAATCGTATGGAAAGTAGCTTTAATACCGCAAGTAAATCCAACTATTCATTTCATAAAATCGCTGAAGAGATCGACTTATTACATGTATGTGGGATAACACTAGCTATGAATGAAAATGTTCGACAGCAAATGATACGGTTAGCTAATTTAGTCAAGGAGCAGGGCGGTACTGTTCTCTTTGATTGCAATTACCGTCCTTCTCTATGGGGAGAAAACGGCCATCTAAAAGCAAAACCATACTATGATCAACTACTGAACATCGCTGATATGGTGATGATGAATGAGAAAGATGCACTTTACACATTAGAATACCACTGTCAGCATCAAGAACGTGAAAAACAGTTAGAGGAACTGATTCCAAAAGTGGCAGATGATTATAACATAGCTATGATAGCAGGTACTCATCGAACGATTCATCGTGATGACTCCCATTCTATCAAAGGCTATTTATATCAGGCAGGGAAATTTCATTATGCAAAGCAAGAACAATTTCGTGTTTTGGACCGAATCGGAGCTGGTGATGCCTTTGCAACAGGCATTATTCACGGAAAACTCCAAGACTTTCAACCACAACAAACCATTCAGTTTGCGACCGCTTCATGTATGCTAGCACATACCATTGTAGGTGATACACCGCTATCGACCAAGCAAGAGATTTTACAAGCAAGCAACCACCAAATCCGTGATGTAATAAGGTGACAATAAATTTTTCTTATAGATAATTAGAAAAAACGGGAAAGCCCGCCAAGTCCTGTCCAGAGTAGTTATGTTGACATGAATAATAGGCGTAACAACCGGAGCGGTTGACTTGCACTAGCTAGCTTTCAAAATGACAACTCGTATAGCTATTCTTGCTTCATAAAATATACCACCTTTCCTTACAAGTTAAAAAGCATAAGCGACCAATGAGCTGGCCGCTTATGCTTTTTGGGGTTTCCATTGTTTTTTTCTTTCATTCGTTTCCTTAACTCTTTTTGCTCTTAGGTAAATGAAATAATAACCTAGAAAACAGATAATTGCAGGCGAAATTCCACCATACAACACAAGAAATACGGGATGTAGCCAGTATAAAATATACAGGCAAACACCTGAAACACCAATTATAGAAATGGTATAATGCGGAAAACCAATACTCATTATGATAGATTTTTTAAGGGATGCAATAAACGTCAGATGATAATGTACGCTATCCGCAAAGAAATAACTCGTAAATGCTAATAAAAACATAGTAAGGGCGAGGTAAATATAAGACAATCCAGAACCTAACTCAATCCCTGATAATTGATAATTGTAAATCCAAACAAACCAAAGAACAGTAATCGTTATCCCACCTACAAGACTGCGAGCATAATTTTGTTTATATGTCTTCCAGAAATAAGATAGTAATCTATCATCCTTCTTATATAACACTCCTCTTCTTACTACCGCAAACATTGCATTAGTGGCAGGAAAGAAAATAAAGGGGAGTAACAGTATGATGATGATAAGAAGCAAATACAGTTCATCCATACTGTTTACTGTTAATATAGCCAGTACCATATACACGATTGGAAAATTAAAAATAACCCATATCATATTTACCAGTAGTAATTTCATCATCCAATACGATATTTGATAAAATCTACCGATCATTCCCATCGATTCCATGATGATTTACTCCCCTTCCATTTAATCATTTATTGCCCAGCCATAACCGCTAGATTCTCTTGCCATTTTTCAGTTTGAAATTCAAGGAGTTGTTGATAACCTACATCCTGAGCCGCTGTTTCAGCTTCGGCCATTATCTGCTCGACTTCTTCATCGCTTTGTGCATAAACTGCTTTGGCACGAGCCTCCTCAAAAATTTCTCCTACACGTTGTTGGATAATCCCTTCCTCACTTTCGGGGATCGGGCTAATATTCAAATATTGTGTTGCATCATATTGGGTATCCCATGTAATCGTATTTTGCCAGTGCGTCGTCCAATTACGTTGTTCCTCAGGTAATGTTTCTTCAAATTTAGCTTTCGCTGTATCTAAGAAATTAGAATTCCCATTCCATTGAAAATTCGCTGTATCTTCTTCCACTTTCGCTAAACCTTCAGGATCCTCATAGTATTTTTCCGTAAATTGCGGGAATCCTTCTTCATCAAATCCATCCCAATATTCTCCCTCAGGACCAAATATGAGTGAAGCCTGCCCTTCTGGCCCTGTTAGCCAATCCAAGAAAGCAAAAACCTTCTCGGGATCTTCCGCACCTTTAGTGATAACACTTACATTCCACCCCATCATATTATAAGAACCTGGGTAAACTTCATTTGGATCTAATCCTTCTTTATGAATTGGATGAATCATGAAATATCCTCCATCAGGATCTTCTTCCAAAAGATTATAATGACCAGTTCTGGCATGATCAGTTGGACTTGCAGATGCGAAAACAGCTATGTTACCTGATGTGACTTTCTCTATAACCATATCTTGATCTTGTGTTAAAGCGTCTTGAGTGAGCAATCCTTCACGGAACAATTTACTAACATATTGTAAAGATTCAATATAATTCTCATCCGTAAAAATGGACGTTAACTGATCTCCGTTCGGGACTGCTACATTGTTAATATTAGCCGGAGATTCTCCCTCGGCAAAAGCAGAATATAAAACATTAATCCCTTGACCATCTATACCTGTTTCAAACGGAATAACATCTGGATATTTGTCTTTTACTAATTGTAAGTATTCATATAAATCTTCTGTAGTCTCTAAAGGAGGAGAACCTAAATCCTCATAAATTCCTTTATTTACGACATACCCAGCATTGCCAAATGGGCTCGAATTATACCAGTTCGGAAATTGATATAACTTCCCGTCATCTGAACGAAGCATATTAATACCTTCTTCACCGAACCAGTCTCTTAAATTTGTATACTTATCAAGATAAGGATCCAATGGGACAAGCGCTCCACCTTCTCGTAATCTTTCAACAGCTGCCCCACGATCTGTCCAAATAAAATCAGGCAGCTCATCCCCTGCAATCATCGTGGTTAATTTTTGTTCAGCATTCCCACCACCGTCAATCGCAGTTATATCTACTTTTTTATTCTCTTTAATCCAAGCTGTTGCTACATCATCCCCCCATCCAGGCATGGTGTACCAGTCATAATTGCCAAACATTGAAATTTCCAGTGGCTCCTCACCTAATACAAATCCGTCATCCTCCTCACCTGCTTCATCGTTTGTTTCAGAATCATTTGTCTCTTCTTCTACACTTTCAGTGGTATCACTATCAGAACATCCAGCAACAATGCCAACAGTTAATAGAAATACAAGTAATAGATACCAATGAAAACTCTTTTTCCTCATTGCACACAACCCCTTTTTCAATTAATTATTATTTAAAGCATGTAGCCTTAAACCAATGTCATTGCACTACTCTTTCAATGATCCGATTAGTACCCCTTTTACAAAGTGTTTTTGGACAAATGGATAAACTAGTATAATTGGAATCGTCGCTACCATCATGGTAGCCATTGATAAAGATTTTCCAGTAACTTTCGCTACATTGGACATGTGCGCTAAAGCTCCCGCATCAAGCTGACTCATTTGTGATGTTACAGTATTGGAATTCAATACTTGTCGAAGTAAAGTCTGAATTGGTATCAAGTTCTCTGAAGAGATATAAATACTAGGGAAAAACCAATCATTCCAATGGAACACTGCTGTAAACAGGGATAACGTTGCGATAACAGGTCCTGACAAAGGTAGCACAATCCGGAAGAAAATTTGCCAGTTTCCACATCCATCTATCTTAGCTGATTCCTCCAGCCCTTTAGGCAATTGTTGAAAGAAGGTACGGAAAATAATCATATTCCACACTAATACAAGTGTTGGGATAATCATCGCCCAAAAGGAGTCCATTAGCCCTATTCCTCTAACTAGTAGAAATGTAGGGATTAATCCGCCACTAAAGAACATGGTTAACAAACAGAAAATCATAAAAAATTTTCTACCAATCAATTCTTTTTTGGACAAGCCATACGCCAGTAATGCAGTAACTAGAACAGATAAAAAAGTACCAATTACCGTCCTTAACACAGAGATCAAAAAGGCATTCAATAATCTTTTATCCTGGAAAACGATTTGATAATTTTCCAATGTGAAATCTCTTGGCCAAAAAGTTACACCGCCTAGCATAGTGTCCTGCCCACTATTAAAGGAAATCACTAACGAATTCCAAAATGGATAGAACGTTACAAAGCCTAATAAAATCAGAAAAATATATATGCTGACTATCATGATTCGGTCACCAAATGTCGGTTTTATCATTAGTTCTTCACCTCTTCTCTCTCTTTTACCAAAGACTATTGCCATTCCTACGAGCAATATAATTTGCCAACGTTAACAAACCAACACTTATAATCGCTTTAAATAATCCAATTGCTGTTGCATAGGAATACCTTCCGCTTCCAATCCCTACCCGGTAAACATAGGTATCAATGACATCAGAAACAGACCGTAATATTGCCGAATCTCCTAAAATTAATAAATCTTCGAAACCAGCATTTAATAAATTTCCAACTTCTAAAATAAAAAAGATAACAATGATAGGCATAATCGAGGGAATCGTTATTAAAAAGATTTGCTTAAATCGACTTGCCCCATCTAATGCTGCTGCTTCATAAAGCTGCGGATCCACTCCTGCAATTGCCGCAATATAAACAATCGAAGCAAAACCAATCGATTTCCATAGATTAGTAGAAACGATAATCGTCCAGAAATATTCAGGGATTGCTAGAAAACTAATCGGTTCATCAATCAACCCTATTTTTTCTAATGCAATATTTAAACTGCCATTGTCAGTTGATAATATCGACATCGCAAATCCAGCAACGATCACCCATGACAAAAAGTGTGGTAAATAAGTGATGGTTTGTACTGTTCTTTTGAAGGCCATGTTTTTTACCTCATTTAACATAAGAGCTAGCATGATTGGTGCCGGGAAACATATTAAAATCTTCAATCCACTAATCACAAAGGTATTTCGCATGATTTCCAGAAACCTTGGATCAGAAAAAAACATTTTAAAATGCTCTAGTCCAACCCATGTGCTCCCCACCATTCCCTCAAATATGTCATAATTCTGAAAAGCCATTAACACGCCATACATCGGTATATAGTTAAAAATAAAAATAAAGACCAGACCAGGAATAACCATCATTTGTAGGTCAAGTTGGCCAAAGTATCTTTTGAAAAAGCTTTTCTTCTTATTGGTTTTTATACTTTTTGTGATAACCTCGGATTTCACATTCATTTGTCTCCTTACCCCCATATTTTGAAATCAAAAACGACTGTACTTCACGTTCCTGGCAAAGTCATGGCAATTGTTACACATAAAAAAAGGAGAACATAAACTCCTAGACATTTCTAAGATGATTATGTTCTCGTTGATAAGTTTTCTTATTGGTTAAGATAACTATACCAATTCGTAGAGTGTAATGCAATCCTTTTTTTGCATTTTTGTTCAGTTTTTCTTTTATAGGATTTTTTTACTAATTTCCTTCACTGCTATTGAATTAAACACTTGCATCCTCTATGATATAGAATGTAAGGGTTTTCTTTTCATAGTAGAAAAGGAGGTGGATTCCGAAATTATTGGGGCTCTTACTACTATCTTTTACTTCAATAGGTATAGACTTCTAGTATTATAATCAAGGAGGAGAAGAGATGAGTGTAAAAATGAATAATCTAAGTTATTTAAAAGTTGGATTGATGGTTGTTGGATTATTTTTTATGTCGTTAGCTTTTACTACAATTGTTTCTGCACACGGATATGTTAGTAATCCCGAAAGTAGAGCTCTGTTATGTGCAGATGGCGTTAATGTTGATTGTGGGGCTGTAGTTTATGAACCACAAAGCCTTGAGGGACCTGGTAACTTTCCTGAAGCAGGGGTACCAGATGGGCAGATTGCCAGTGCTGGAGGTGTCTTTCCTAAATTAGACGAACAATCAGAAACTCGTTGGGCAAAAGTTCCGATGTCAAGTGGCGCCTTTACCTTTGAATGGACATTAACTGCTGCACATGCTTCCTACAATTGGGATTACTATATTACAAAAGAAGGCTGGGATCCTAATTCTCCGTTAGAACGAGCAGATTTTGAATTATTCTGTACGCATAATGATAATGGGCAACGTCCTGATTTCACGACAACACACGATTGTGAAATTCCTCAAAGGTCAGGATATCATGTTATTCTTGCGTATTGGGAAGTAGCGGATACAGCAAATGGTTTCTATCAAGTAATTGATGCTAACTTTGATGGGGAATTTGAGCCTGGAGATCCGGGGGAACCAGGAGAACCTGATCCGGAAGAACCTGGCGACACACCGGAGTGGGATCCAAATGCTGTTTATTTAAATGGTGATCGAGTTTCTTATAATGGAAACGTTTATCAAGCAAAGTGGTGGACACAAGGAGATACTCCTGGTGAATCAGACGTATGGGAATTGGTAAACGGGGACTCACCTGAACAACCTGAAGCTCCAGAATGGTCCAGCACCACTGCATATAATGGTGGAGACCGTGTTACGTACCAAGGTGTCTTATATGAAGCACTCTGGTGGACACAAGGTGAAATACCTGATACAAGTAGCGTATGGGTTGTCGTGAACTGAGATTCAAAATACATTAAAAAATAGATCTATAATAAAGAACACTACCCCTGTTTCAAAATATTTGATACAGGGGCTTTTACACATAAAAATCGCCTGGTAAGATAATAAATTACTTTTCTCTTATCCAAACTAACATTTCATTCTCACCTCTATTACTCCATGCGTAGTAAGGGATTGCTGTTAGTTCCTTTTCTATAAAGGCTGATTGAGCTGTTGTATAAAGTTGGTCTTGAATCTTTTCAGTATCTGTTTTGAAGCCTGTTCCTTTTACAACCATCACCCCATTTAAGAGGGAAGCATCAAAGTCTACTGAGAAGGACTGCTTCGAATCTAGTTGGATATCTTGTAAATTTGCTCCATTATCGATTTCTTCCAGACAATATACGATTGGCCCACGTTGAAGTGCCACTTTACCAGCATTTTCACGTACAGCAGGATGTGATCTAACGGTTTCTACTGGCATATCTAGAGATAATGTTACTTCATCCCCTGGATGCCATTCTTTGTGAACTTTTGCATATCCTTTCACTTTCTCAACTGGATATTCCTCGCCATTTATGAATAGTTTGCATTCTTTACACCAACCTGGAATTCTAATTGCCAATGTAAATGGAGTTGGCTTTTTTAAGTCTATACGAAAGTTAATATTCCCTTCCCAAGGATAATTTGATTGTTGTGCTATCTTAATAAGCTCACCATCCATCATAAATTCAGTTTCACCACTAATATATAAATGGACATACAGTTCTTTGTGATTAACAGAATAAATATATTGACCAAGAGAAGCTAGTAATCTAGCAATGTTTGGTGGACAGCAAGCACAACCGAACCAAGGTTGTCTTATTGTTTTAACTGAATTCATATCATGTCTACAGTTTGTTGTATGCGGCCAAACTTCTAATGGATTAACATAGAAATAACTTTTACCATCTAATGCAATGCCACTTAACGCTCCATTATATAATGCTCGTTCTAACACATCCGTATAGTTGGAGTCGGCCTCTATCTGCACCATACGATGAGCCCACATGATTAATGCCACCGAGGCACATGTTTCTGTATATGCTCTATCATTAGGTAAATCATAATCAACCGTAAATCTTTCTTGGTGTGCGGATGATCCAATCCCGCCAGTTACGTACATTCTCTTATTAACAGTATTCTCCCAAAGGGCACGACACACCTCTAACAGTTCTTCGTCTTCTAACTCGCTTGCCAAATCAACCATACCACTATATAAATAGGTAGCACGCACCGAATGTCCTTCAGCTGTCCGTTGTTCTCTAATTGGTAAATGTGCTTGATAATAACTATAATCATTTTCAGGCTTTTCGCCACGTTTTTTAGTTTCTTCGTCAAAGAAATGATGTGGAGTTCTTCTGCCTCTTTCCTCGATGAAAAATTTACACAAACTGATATACGCCTCTTTGCCAGTTATCCTGTATAATTTCATCAAAGCAAGTTCAATTTCAGGATGCCCTGGATATCCAGCAAGCTTTCCTTGATCTTCTCCAATCACCTCTGTAATATGCTCGATAGCTTTATTGACGATCTGAATAATTTGATCTTTCCCTGTTGCTTCATAATAGGCTACTGCTGCCTCAATTAAATGACCAATACAATACAATTCATGATCATCTTTTAAATTCGTCCATTTTTTATCTGGATGATTAACACTAAAATAGGTGTTGAGGTAACCATTTTCTTCTTGTGCTTCTTCAATTAATTGGATAACTTCATCCATGATCTCCTCCCATTTGTCATTTTTCTGCATATGAAGGGTGTATGCTACTGTTTCCATCCATTTGTACAAATCACTATCTTGAAAAACCATGCCATAATGCTTACCATTTGATCTACCTGCTGCTATTTCAAAATTTTTGACCGTTCGGCTTGGTTCAGCTCCAGGTATCCGGTCATTTAAAGCATCCCACTGATATGGAATGATGGAATCTTTTACAAGATTTTGCCATGGACTCCAAAATGCATCCTTAATCTTCACTTGTGAAAGCTGAATTGGTGTCATCTTACTCATCGTTTTTTCCTCCTCATGTATGTTATAGATTAATAATTTTCCAACACTGATCTTGATCCCTTTCAATAATTATCTGTGAAAAATCTTGATTATCTTGTTTGTATACATCCGCTATTCCCATTTGGTAAAACTTATATTCTTTAGGATACGCTGCATAACTTTCAATAATCAATTGACCGTTCTTTTCAGTAATAATTCCATTTACACAATGCACCTTGCCATTTTCTTGATAGACATATGTTGTTGTACCAAATCCTTTTAAATACGCTACTAATTCTTCTCCCATATCCCAATCATCACCTGTTGCATTTCCAGCAAACAGTTCCGGATCATCTTCAAAAAATACTGATTGTCCAAAACGGTTATGGGTTAAGTATGGCTTATTAATATTGGGATAAGCCACACTATAAGTCGAAGCTGCTTCCCCCTCTTTTAGCACGTTTAAAGTGGCACTGGCATTCCAGTCATAACAATAGAGGACAGCCATCATCGAACGGTAAGCTGCATGAAGATAAGCTGTTTTTTTACTTTTTTCAAAGAGGACAAGGGCTGAATGGGATACAAGACCTCCCCATAATGAATGAATCATATAAGATAATGCTTCCCACCAACGATCTGGATTTTGATTTCGAAAATCGTTACTTATACCAATATTCGCCAATATTAATTCACCATACTTCTCCGCAGCTTCTACTTCCCCATATATTGCCAATGATTCACTAGTTGGACCAAATCCGGCATTATCAAAGTGATGCTCTGTTATTGCTGATTGATAGGAATCCACATTATTTACCAACTTCAAACAGAAACTTTGCCATAGTTCTTGTAGCCGATTCCAGTATTTCACCTTTTTTTGTTTTGCAAGTTCTGCTAATAAATCTTCTATAAATAGGTTAAAAACACCATTCATTTCTGTCTCATTTTTTTCTCGTTCACTTTGATGTAAATTCTTATCAAAGCGAAGTATCATTACCTTGGCCGCCCACTCCAAATAAACATTAGGTTGATGAATTTTCAAAAATGTTGGATCGACTTTTGACAATAAAAAGAAAACATGTGCAATATAGTCAAAATCTAATGTACGATAAAAGTCACCATGTATTTTCAACGGATTATTTAGGTCCCCATTTTTAAACCATTTATTTTTTATATAAAATACTGCACTTTTTTCTACTTTTTCTATTTGATTCGGTTTAACTTCCGCTATCAGATTTTTTTGTAACAAAAAACATAACTTACCAAGTGATTCTCCTTGATTCGATATAGGTTTAAACCCAAAAGTGTTTTCATCAGTCTCTTCTTCAATAAAAGCATTGCGCTCTAAATAATTTGCTCGTGCTTCGATAAGACGATGTATTGGATCCATTACATTAAAAACAACGAAATCTATTTTTTCATTATCCAAAACTACCTCTAATTTATGCTCGCCCAAATCTTGCATCAAATATTCTATTTGATACTTACTTTTCGATAATTTCTTTAAATAATTTGTGATATCGATCGTCTTATCATGAAGCTTTAATATAAGCTGGTGAATTGTAGTATTGCTAGGTAGCACCACTTCACCAATAAAATGTCTATCCTTCAATACAACCGGTGGATATTGAATAAGTGGTTGATCGCAATCTATAAGGGCTTGCTGATATTCTTCAGTATGATCGACAGCCGCAAATCGATATAACCAAGACTGCTTATTAGCAGCTGGAACTGTAATACTTTGAGCTAAACTATCATAAACCCAATCACATTGTGCTTTAGTTTCACTCGATTCTGCTAATATAAGTTGGTGAAACATAGTTCCATCTAATGAAGGTGATACTTGTTCACGAAATCTATTCGTATATCGACAGAATGTTCCGATATTTATCGTCTTGCCTTCTAAATTCAAAATAGCTAAATCGGGTCCCTTGTTATCTCTCTTTTTGGCAATCAATCTAGTATAATCATTTGAAATATGTGGGAATATCGCACAAGACTGCTGCATATTCCGATGTACATCTGTATCTCGAAACATAATATAAGAAAGAGAACACCACACTTTAAAATGATCAATCACTAATTCCTTTTCATTATGGTTGATAACTTGTATATGCCAATCAAAATAACTATTATCAGCTGCTGTATAGATATATGATATAGTGAATCCAGCTTCTAAAAAGTCAAAATTCACCTTTAGTTGTTGCTTTGACACATCTACTCTTGGTTTGACCCCCTGATTATCAAAAGTTTGGTTATTTATCTCAATCGAAAAATTCCCATGCAATTTCTGATAGTCTGGGTAATTATGCTCTTTTAAATAATTTTGATTGATAACCCAATTCATATGTGATTTGTCTTGGTTAACAGAAAGAGAATCAACCAATCCTTTGTCGTTTACGAATACTGTGAACACTTGGTTCGTTAACTTATACATATATTATCCCCCAACGTACATATATTGTTGTTTTTATTCTTTGATCGCCCCTGCCGTTAGTCCACTTATAATATACTTTTGTAAGAAAACGGATATTAACACAATTGGAATCGTTGCAACTATCGCTGCAGCTGTCATTTGCCCCCAATTTAGTGAATGCACACCTTGGAACTGAGAAATCGCAACAGGTACCGTCCGAGCACTATCTGAAGATGTAAAGATTAACGCAAATAAAAATTCATTCCAGGATAATGTGAAGGCAATAATCCCAACGGTAATAATTCCAGGAACCGATAAGGGTAATACAATTTTCCAGATTAATTTTGGAATACTACATCCATCCATGATTGCTACCTCTTCGATAGCACTCGGTATTGTTCTGAAAAATCCCGTTAAAATCCAAACAACTAATGGTGTGAAATATGCAATGTAAGGTAAAATTAAGGCAAAGTACGTATCTATCGCACCTATGCTTCGCAAAAAGCTAAATAACGGACTGATAATAAAGATGCCCGGAAAAATGGTCATAAACAGCACAAGCATAAACAATCCATTTTTCATTCGGAACTGTAGCCTTGCAAAAGCATAGGCGGCGGGTACCCCAATTACAATACACATTATCGCTGTCACGCTTGAAATCACGATACTATTCCATATATTCTTCAAAAAGCCACTTTCAAATAGTACTTGCACATAATTTTCCAAAAAAAGTTTTTCAGGGAAAATCTTTATGTTATAGATTTCATTTTGTTGTTTTAAAGAGGTTAAGATCGTCCATAGATAGGGAATTATATTGATTAATATAATTATCGTTAATCCGATCCAAAACCAAACTTTTACCTTTTTTTTCATCAGGAGTACCTCCTATTAGTTATACTGCTTATTCATACTTCTTGTATAGAAGTAGATTAATATACCGACTATAACTACTCCGATAACAGCCATAGCACCACCAAGACCAAAGTCTAGATATTGGAAAAATACTTTGTAATTGTAAAGCGTAAAGATTTCTGTTGATTCACCAGGTCCTCCACCAGTCATCACATAAATAATATCGATGACATTGATCGTCTGTAGTGTTGTAAAGATAAGTCCCATAGCGATGAACGGCCTTATCAATGGCAGTGTAATATGATAATACTTTTTCCAAGCACCTGCTCCGTCTATATCTGCACTCTCGTATAATTCTTTTGAGATCGTCTGTAGACCAGATACAATAATTAAAGTTAACAGAGGGGTTGTCTTCCAAACATTTGTTACGATTACACTGATCATGGCATGATCCGATGAAACAAGCCACGGTATATTTCGTTCGATGATCCCAATCCCTTCCAAAACATAGTTGATAATCCCAAAGTCTGTTTCAAACATAAATTTCCAAGACTGTGCTGCAACTACTGGAGCAACCGCCCATGGTAATAAGATGGAAGCGCGGAATAATGAACGACCTTTAAATGCTTGATTTGCAATTTGTGCGGTAATTAAGCCTAGTATTAACATCCCTATAACACTACCAATAATATAAATTAAACTAGTTATTAGAGAGGATATAAAACGGCTATCCTGCAAAATTTCGATATAATTACTTAAACCAACAAAAGTCGCTTGTGCATCTGGATCTGTCAACCTATAAGATTGAAAGCTGTATATGATGGTCGTAATAAGAGGAATAAACACAATGACAATAATCATGGTAAATACAGGTAATAACAACATATAAGGTAAAAATCTATATCTCATGATTTACACTCCTTATAACAGGTACCGAGGATTCCTCGATACCTGTTATTCTTTTTATTCAAGCTCCTCTAACTCCGTTGCTAATTCATTCAAGGCTTCTTCCGGCGTTATATCTCCTGACAACGCCTGATGAATATAGGATTGCGCAATATCAGATAATTTAGAATACTGAGGATGTGATGGTCTTACTGAAGCATGTTCAAATACATCTAAATACTCTTCCAGCTGAGGATTTGCTTCTAATACTTCTGGATCCTCATATAGCTTTACTCTGGTTCCCACTTGACCACCACCAAGCAACATTTCTTTTTGATTATCAAAAGATGTAAACCATTTGATTACTTCCCATGCTGTTTCTTTATCACTAGCATTTTTGGATATAGCGAAGTTCCAACCTCCAACAGCATTGGCTTTTTGACCACCTTCAAATGCAAAATTACTAGCTACCCACGTTTGATCTTTTACCGGTGAATCATCAGCTTGATTTTCTGAATACACATAGCCCCAGTTAGGATGGAATAATACTTGTCCTTGAGTAAATGGAATTCTAGCATCCTCTGGTGTTGAATTACCAATAGCTGAAGGGGATACCACTTCATATTCCTCTATCATATTGACCATAAACTGAAGTGCTTCCACTGCCTCTGGACTATTAATCGTGACATTGCCATCTTCGTCGAAAAAATCGCCATTATTAGCATGTAAAAATTCAGTAAAGCTGACAATAAGTTGTTCAGCGCGTCCCCAGTGCATACTGAATCCTTGAATACCTTCCTCTTCTTGAATCGTTTGTGCAACCTCTACAGCCTCTTCATACGTTTCTGGTACTTCCAAATTATATTTTTCTAACAAATCCTTGCGATACCATAATGGATGTAAGTCATTAAACCATGGAACCGCCCATACATGTCCCTCATACGTCATGGCATCAACTTGCCTTTCAATAAATTCTGATTGCATTTCTTCTGTAAATAGGTCATCTAATGGCTCTATCCATCCTGCTTCTGCAAATTCAGCAGTCCATACAACATCCATATTAACAATGTCGAGTTTTTCAGATCCTGCAGACAGTTGTGTTACGGTTTGGTCATGCATTTGCGATGCATCATTTGACATCTCCACAAATTCTACTTGTATATCATCATGTTCTTCATTAAATCTTTGACGGGCTTCCTCCATCATTCCATTAGGATCAGATTCTAATTTTGCCATATGAATAGTTTGTACATCCGTATTATTATTGTTTTCAGCTTCATTTTGTTCCTCATCCGCATTTTCATTACTACAAGCGACTAAAAATACTATTACAATTACTACAACAAAAAGTGAGAAACGGTTTTTAATATAATTTTTCATAGTTAATTTTCCTCCTTTAATTTTGTACTACATGCCTTTGAACAAAAGGAAATAGCTACAGCATCACATTAATTTTTATACACCACCTCCTCGAATAAACCGCTTTCATTTGATTAAACGTTTAATCTTTATGCAATTAGATTAAACGCTCTTACGTTTAACTAATTTACAATTTAATCTAATTTTATTAGACAAAATTCTTTCTCCTCTTATTTTTTTTATTAATAATTTAATGGATTGCTGCCCCATCTCATTTAATGGTAGACTCATAGTTGTTAATTTGGGTGTTAAATACTGGCTGATCTCTCGATTATCAAAACCTATAACTGCTAAGTCGCCAGGAACGTCAATTCCTAATTCATTTGCCGCCTTTAATACACCACCTGCCATTAAATCATTCATAGCTAATATAGCTCTTGGTTTATTGTTTTTCTGTAATAAAACAATGCCTTGATGATAACCAGAATTGAATTCCCAATCTCCATTAGTAATCCAATCTGGATTCCATTCTATTTCATTTTCTTTAAATGCTTTTTTAAAACCTTTTAATCGTTCCATAGTTGATTCAGAATTTTTAAATCCTGTAATTAGGCCTATCTCTTTAATACCTTGCTCGATTAAATAGTCCGTTGCATAAAAAGCAGCGCTAAAGTCATTATAATTAACCGATAAATCTTTCGGATTAGATGTATCACAATAAGTATATACAACAGGTATAGAAGAATCAGGAAGTATCCCTTTTACATCACGTGAATGAATTCCAATATAGATAATCCCTTCAACTTGACTTGCTAATAAAACTTTAAACATTGGTGCTGCCTCTTGTTTACATACTTCGGTGTCGGGATATTGCACACCGGTTTTTTTCTTCATACGTAAGTTCATCAGTAATATAGAATATCCATGATCTTCTGCAAAAGAATTTATTCCATCAATTATTTCTGGTGCATTAAAAACAGATAAGTCCTCAACAATAACACCAATCGTTTGAGATTTATTCATTTTTAAGCTTTTTGCCATTCGATTAGGAGCATAATTAAAATCTTCAGCTATTCGTAAAATTTTCTTTTTAGTTTCCTCACCTACTCGCCCTCTATTATTGAGAACATTTGAAACGGTAGCAACTGAAACATTTGCCTTCTGAGCGATTTCTTTTAAATTAGCCATTTTCTTCACCACTTTGATAAAACGTTTAACCTTTATAAAGAAATTAACATGAATGCGTTTTCTTTGTCAATGAATATTAGAAAATTAATCCTATTTTTTATCCTTTACTACCGTTCATGTTTACTACTCTCAATTTGTAGGCTTAAGAAAGATTGAACAAAATACATGCTAAGTGGATCTGCGATTATTTTAGTACGGAAAGGGAACTCCTGTGGGAATAGCGCGAGCCGAAAATCTACTTTGCAAAGTTAGTTGAGGCCGTGCCGCGGAAAGCGAAGTAATTAGTCTGAGCGTTGGCAAATACACATAAAATTGAAACATATCAAAATAACTACTTCGATTAACACGGTCATTGCGGGCTGATTTTATATTTTTTGCTCTGAACAAAAAATAAAAAAGTAATTCAGTAAGGAGTACAAGTTGCCCGCACTCCAGAACTAAACTACTTAAAGTGACTTCAGTTGTTTCAACACAGGCACACCATCAATCGGTACCGCTCCAATCGTTTTCTTATAAAAATCCACGGGACCAGCATCACCAATGATTGCATACGCATAACCTTTAGCTCGTAATTGAAACAAGCTAGCCAACAACAACTGATAACCAATTCCTTGCCCTCTTGCACCTTCTTTCACTCCAGTTGGCCCAAAAAAGTTTGGAAATGTTGTATCATAACAGGCAAAACCTAAAATTTCATTATCTTGAACTGCAATTAAGCAGTTAGCAGGTACCTTTGTGCAAGCCACTTCACATTCACTTACCCAGTTTTCAGAAAAATGCTCACGGACCCAATCCACCACTTTATGTTTTTCTGGTGGTAAAACCGTTCGGATTTGATAGCTTTGCGTCTTATCAAGTGAAGCTTCTGGTAATGAATATAAATTGACTAACATATCTGCCATTCTCACAGCCCCCTTAAAAATTTTAAACAAGTCGGTTTCATCATTTCATATTTATCAGGTAATAGTTGTAATGTACCATCTGAGCAAATTTTCAGTACCGTGATCAAGTCACTATGTTCATTAGCAACCAAAATAAACGCACCATCAGGCGTAACAGCAAAATTTCGTGGCCAGCGCCCTAGTGTTGATACCTCATCATGAAAGGTTAGCACGCCATTGGTAAACACCTGAAAAACGGTAATAGAATCTCTCCCCCTATTCGATACATATAGGAAATGTTCATCTGGAGAAAAGTGTATATCCGCACAATAATTATCTACCTCTTCGTCTTGAGGAATAGTAGCAATTTCCTGAATAAGCTCCATCTCTAACTTGTCTTCATTAAAGCAGTATACTGAAACAGTAGAACTGAATTCATTTGCAATATAAATGAATTGTCGATTCTGAGAAACAACTAGATGCCGTGGTCCCTTACCTTGTCCTAATTCAAATGAATGAATATGATGTAAGCAGTGTTGATTGCGAATTAATTGAAACAATGACAACGTATCCTGACCTAAATCCGTGACTAAAAAAGTATCCTGATCACCTAACGGATAACAAGTATGTGGATGTGAATGCTTACCTTGCAGAACAATCGGTAGTTTAATTGCATCACTACACGTTTCTATTGAACCATCTTCTTTTAACGGGTGTAACGAAATGTTCCCTTCCCCATAATTTGCGATTAATAAAAATTCGCCTTTTTCATCGGTATGAACATAACAAGGCCCTGATCCTCTTGTAGACTGTCTACTTAATTCCATGAACTGCGAATCAAACTGAAACCCAGCTACTTCTCCGTTATCCACCTCACTGACAGCATACAAGATGTCTAAATAAGGATGAATTGCTAAAAAAGAAGGGGAAGTAATCCCCTTTATCGTAGACTGTTTTTCAAATGAATTTGTTTTTGAGTTGTAAGTAACCAATTGTATCGCTTCCTCATCTTCTTGCCCATATCCTCCAGCAAACATTTTATAGCTACTCAATTGAATGGATCTCAGTCCTTTCGTATATTGATTAATAGATTGGTAATACGTGAAAAAACACGTTTGGAGATGCCATCCGATAATAATAACTAGACCAACCTAAACCGGTTGTTTTATCTAGATTAGCATTAAACGGTAGACGTTCTTGTTCCAGCTCCTCAATTCTTTCAATCTCCCCATTCGAATAGTCTATAATTCGCTCTATTGCAGTTTCTAAACGAGCAATAAGTCCACCGTATCGAATATCGATCACTTCCCAGCCAAAAGGCTTATTAATGGTCAACCATTGCTTTTTATGGGCATTTCGCAAAACTTTTACCTTATCTATAATTACCGGTAAGTCTTCATCAGCTATTTGCCGTAAGGTTTCTACTTGTTGATTATCATAGGCTGTTTTTAGTTTGATACCGATAGCAGCCTTTTGTGCTAATACTGCCGATAATTTCTCTGGTACTTCAAAAATAAAGTCAAGCTCTAAACGTGGATCTCGTGACTGTTTTATCCTATTCTCCAATTGTTGATAATGAAGAGAAACGTCATGTTCTACCCCTTCTATATGTTTATCAAATAAGCCGAGAAGTACGTCTTGCCATAACAAAAATTTCGATGGATTTGTTTGATCCAAGTTTCCGCTTCCCACTCCAGGGATGTCATCTAAATCATTTAATTGTAAAAAGGACTTCGCATCTAAACCAGTACAAAATTTAGTACGGGCATACCAATATTCCTTATCAACAGTAGTTTGGAATTGATGTTCTGCATACAATTGTAAACCAAGCATCGCCGAATAGTAGTTATTTTCATAACCATCATCACCCCATAAAGTAACAAAAACATCTTCTATACCCTCTTGCTTACATACTGTTAGAGCTGCTTCACTTGTTTTTAATGACAGTCCATAATTCGTTGCGAAGGTATTCCAAACCCAAATGCCACCAGCAAATGCAGGTGTTTGTCCCAATTGTTTATGTTTAGCAATCAATGCCTGATAATCTTCTTGTTCCGTATGATAGTAATCCCAATACATTAGCTTGATATTGTCAGGTATTTTATTTTTCATAACCTCTGAAATCTCCGTTGACATATCATACTGATCATCCCCGGAATTAGATGCTAGCTTTAAAAACATGTCACTCCACATCATGACATCAAGTTCCAGTTTATCTGTTATTTCTTTTACCTGTCGTAAATGATCTGTCATCAAATCTATACGATCTTTATAGCCAAATTTATTTAAATAGATCCCTCTCCCTAATTCTTCGGCTTCATCCATACCAATATGAATACGTTTAGTTCGGAAAGGTTGAGCTACAGCGGTAATCATTTTTCGCAAAAATTCATATGTTGCTTCCTGTTCCACTAATAAAACACCTCTTGTATCCTTCAGGTGTGCTGCTGCATCCCACTTCAAAAACTCTTCTAAGTGTGCAAGTGTTTGGATACAAGGAACCAACTCGATTCCAAATTGAAACGCATAATCATCAAGCTCTTGTAATTCCTGTTGGGAATAGCGCCCCCGCATATATCCAAAGTAAGGAAAATCTTTAACTTCATACGTATCTTCCATGTAAAGCATTGCTGCGTTAAATCCCATTAATGCCATTTTTCGAAGCATACCTTTGAATTGATCTACTCGCATCACGGCATTTCTAGACAGGTCAAACATCGGGCCAATTGTTTGAAAATGTGGTGTTTCTTTCATCATAAACGTTGCTTGTTCTTTACTGTGTTGAACAAATAAACCAATTGCTCTATAGACGTGATAGGTTTGACCATAAGAAATAAACCCTTCACCATTTCTGAACTCAACAACAGTATCCTTACTATCACTCTTCTCTATTGTTAATGGGATACCGTCTTCATGGAGGGTAAAATTAATTTCCTTCTGTAATTCTTCAATACCAGGTAAAAATGAGTGAAATTCTCCTTGTAATAAAATATACAAATGGATCACCCTTTCTTTTTTGATTGTCTCTCAATCGTTAGCCTTTGACTGCTCCAGATGTTGCTCCTTTTTCAAATGTCTTCTGAGCTAATAGATAGAAAATAAGAACAGGAATTACAGTCATCGCAATCGCTGCGGTCATTAAACCGTAATCTGTACCATACTGTGAACTTACATTAGATAATAACACGACGATTGGTGCTACTCTTTCGTGTGAAACTAATACTAATGAAGAGAATAAGTCGTTATACGACCAAAGAAATACGAAAATACCTACTGTTGCAAAGGATGGTAATGATATCGGCAAGAATACTTTTGTAAACATTCTAAAGCGGCCACAACCATCCATCACAGATGCCTCTTCTAATTCCTTGGGGATGGTCGCCATATAACCACTAATAACCAGGATCGCAAAAGGCAGGTTACCAGCAGTATGCGGAATAATCAGCGCCAGATATGTATTAACAAGGTCCATTTGAATCATCATTCGATAAACAGGAACAATCGTCGCAAATGCCGGGATTAGTAAACTTGCGATTAAGAGAGCTTGTAATACTCCTCTTAATTTAAATTGCATCCGTGCCATCGCAAAAGCCGCTAGACCACCAATAAATAACACAAGCAACACAACAGAACCAGATATTATAAAACTGTTTAAGTAGCTTTTACCAATATTGACAGTTTCAAACGCATTGACATAATTTTGCACAGTTGGATCAGATGGAATTTAAAACGTGTCCGTGATAATCTCCCGAGAATCCTTAAATGAATTTAAAAATACCCATGCTAAAGGAAAGATGGTAGTCATCGACCATAATGTAAGCACAACATAAATAAAGATTTTGCCGATTTTAGATTGGGAAAAATACCTTTCCTGAAACCTTTCCCAAAATGTTAACTGTTCCTGTGTATGAGTATGCAAAGGTGAACACCTCTTTTCCATTTAGTACGTAACTTCTTCTTTCTGTAATAATTTGTTCGTGATAAATGCTAAACTTAAACCTAAAACAACAATTAACACTGCGATGGTAGCACCATATCCCATTGCCGTATCTTCAAATGCCTTCTGATACATGTAGGTTCCTAATACTTCAGAGGAACTACCCGGTCCACCTCTAGTAATAATGTAAACAAGTTCAAATATCTTTAACGTACCGGTAATGGCAAGAACAATACATGTTTTCAAATCACTGACAATCAATGGGATCGTCAGTTTAAACATTTTTTGAATGCCGGTAACCCCTTCTAACTCAGCTGCTTCATAAAAGTCATTTGGGATTTTTTGAATGGCCGTTAATAAGATGACAAAGTAAAAGCCAATATAGTTCCAAACCGTTGGTATAGCTACCATATATAAGGAGGATTGCTCGGTCAGCCATAACACTCTTTCTAAACCAAGATTAACTAAAATCTCATTCAACAAACCGTTTCTGTAATTATAAATCAACGTAAATAATAACCCGATCGCAGCACCGGAAATAACGATTGGAAAGAAAAAGGTTGTCCGGTAAAAGCCTGCCCCTTTCGTAATGGCGTTGACCATTATTGCTAGAACAAGTGCGATTCCTACCTGAAAAATAGTGACATACAACATTAACTCCAGTGAATTGAATAATGCCTCTCTAGCAATCTCATCATTCCATAACCGAACATAGTTATCTATCCCAATAAATGTAGAATTAAAGAATCCGTCCGTTTTGTAAAAGCTTTGCAGAATATTTTCTACAAACGGATAATACAAAAAGATACCTGTTATCACAAAAGCAGGTGTGAGAAAGAGAAAAATATACAACTTATCACCTTTCATGACGTCCTCCCTTCCAGATGAGTAATGAGGCTGACCCTGATACAGGGACAACCTCCTACTTACTATCTAGTTATCTATTACTCTTCCATTGCAGCTGCTTCCTCTAATACTTGTTCACCAGTTGTGTTACCACTTACAATATCAGGGACGCTTGTCCGCATATGTGTGAACCCTTCCGGATAAATACGGTCGTTGATCGGTAATGCTACTGCTGGAGCATCACTGACTAATTGATGACCTGCTTCCAAATAAGCTGGTAAATCTTCCAATGCACCTTTAGCCGGTGGCTGCCCTGTTGCTCCGGCAATCCGGACAATCGTTTCTTCGGAAGTTAAATAGTTAAACAAATCTACAACAACATCACGCTTTGCTTCATCTTCATAGGATTTAGTACTGATAAACCATCCTTGAGATGCTCCACCGACAATCTCCCCAGTTTCACCTCCATCAGCATAAACTGGCATCGGTAAAACGGTAACATCTTCGCCCATACCTGCTTCTTCCAATTGCCCCCAGAACCAAGAGCCTTCGAAAATCATTGCTGCTTGTTCTTGTTTAAATAATTCTTGTGCCATCGCTAAATCAATTGTTGCTGCATCAGGTGTAAACGTTCCCATATCTGCATGTTTTTTTATGTTATCTAAACCTTCCGCCCAAGACGGGTTTTGGTCTGCTAATTCTGCTGTATAATTTTCCATACCGCCTGCAGCAAGTGCATAATGCTCTACTACATAATATGAGTCCTCTGTAGATGCTGCGATTGGAACAATATCTGTTTCAGCAAATGCTTCAATTGCTGCTTCATATTGCTCCCAAGTAGTAGGTAGTTCAATTCCATTTTCTTCAAATAACTTCTTATTTACGAATAACCCTTCATAAAAACCAGATTGTGGTGCAGCATAAATGTTACCGTCGCTATGTCTTTGTTGTTCTAACATCGAATTAAATCCAGATAAGTCAATACCTTCTGCTTCTTCTAAATTTACAACCTTACCTTCTTCGATGAGTCCTTCTGCATCAACTGTATTAAAATAGAACATCATATCAGGCTCATTATCAGAAGAGAAATCCGTATTTACTTTCGTTCGGATTGTACCTGCATCGGCTGATTGTGAATCATTTTCAATGGTTACATGTGGATGTTCGCTTACAAATTCGTCTAATACTTCCTGAAATACTTCACCGGCCGGATCCGTACCTGCCATTGTCGTAACCACTCGTAAATCAACGTCTTCAGATGCTTCTTCTGTATCTGTCTCTTCGGCACCTTCAGAGTTATCATCATTATCTGCCGGTATTGAATCGGTTTCATTATTAGAACACGCTACTAAACCTATTAAAACAAACAAAAGTACTAACAACAGACTCCATTTAAATTGCTTCAACCTAACTACCCCTTTTCTATAAAGTTTATCAACAACTTATGTACAGTTGTCTATACCTAATATAGCTTGATGGTTTGAAAATGTCAATACTTTTTCTATAATTCTGCCATATTCCACCACTATTTAAATAATCCGGTTAGAAAGATTAATAAACCAATCTATAATAATAGGATATTTTAAACTATTTTCTAACAAACTACCTTCTCTACGTTATTTTCGATAAAGCGAGACTATGATCAGTGTATATCGTCTGTTACCCCTTGTGTTACTTGAAGTCGGACTTTTAGCAACTAAATAAATGGCACCACACCTTGTATATACCATTCGCAACCTTTTTGTAACAAATATTCACACACTTTTCACAAGAAATATACCATATATTTTTATTAGGTATAGACAACCATACTTTAAACTGGTATTCTATGATTAACAACTCATTCTCTAAAGGTGTGATCATAATTGGATAGACAAAAGATTTTAATTAAAAATATGGAAATATATGCAGAAAACCAGAAACTTCATAACGGATTCATTAAAATCAAGGATCATATCATCGAAGAAATTGGTACATTAGACCAAATAACAGCAGAAGAGGAGTACCGAGTCCTTGATTTTTCAGATAAAAATGCAAAGGCGATTCCTGGATTAATCGACGTTCATATACATGGCGCAAACGGAGCTGATGTGATGGATGGCACGAAGCAAGCCTTGCGAACAATGGCTAATACATTACCGAAAGAAGGAACGACTTCTTTTTTAGCGACCACAATGACCCAAAGTAACGATGACATCGAACATGCGATTAAAAATGTCGTCTCCTATATGGATCAGCAAGAGCCGGGAGAAGCTGAAATTATCGGAATTCACTTAGAAGGACCGTTCATCAATATGAAGCGAAAAGGTGCACAGTCTGAAGCACATATTAAGGAACCAGATATTTCACTGTTTCAAAAATGGCATCAATTAGCGCATCAACAAATCAAGCTTGTCACACTTGCACCGGAAGTAAATGGTGGAATGGAATTTGTTCAACATTTAAAAAGTCAAGGCATCATTGCATCAGCAGGACATACCGATGCTACCGCTGGCGAAATTAAGACAGCAATCAAACATGGTTTGTCTCATATTACACATTTATATAATCAGATGCGTGGTTTTCATCACCGGGAACCAGGTGTAGTAGGTGCTGCATGGCTACAAAATGAACTTATGGTAGAGATGATTGCTGATGGTGTTCATTCCACACCTGAAGCAATTCAGACAGCTTTTAAACTCAAAGGAAAAGACAGACTACTGTTAATCACAGATGCAATGAGAGCAAAGTGCTTGCACGATGGTCATTATGACTTAGGTGGCCAAAAGGTCAATGTCGTAGAACAAAAAGCAAGACTAGAGGATGGCACATTGGCAGGTAGCACTTTGAAATTGGGTGATGCACTGAAAAATATTATTCAGTTTAGTGGTTGTACTTTCGAGGAAGCAATCGCCATGACTTCCGCAAATGCCGCTAAAGAATTGGGTATGATAAACAGAAAAGGTACCATTGCTGAGAAAAAAGATGCCGATATCGTTTTATTAGATGATAACAATGATATCATTCTTACACTTTGCCGCGGAGAAATTGCTTACGAAAGGATGTAACAAAAGATGAAAGTAATTCGCACAACCAATCATCAAGAAATGAGTAAAATTGCAGCAAATATTATCTTGGATAGAATAAAATCAAGTTCACATATCACATTGGGATTAGCTACTGGCGGAACTCCTATTCAAACCTATGCCTATTTAGCCGAAGATTACCTGGAGAATCAAACCTCCTATCAGCACGTTGTCACATTTAATTTAGATGAGTATATCGGACTTCCTAAAGATGACCCTAATAGTTACCATTACTATATGCATCAGCATTTATTCAGCAAGGTGAACATTCCTAGAGATCAAACTTTCATTCCCAATGGATTAACAGAAGATCTTGCAGCAGAATGCGAAACATACGAGCAAAAGATCCAACAATACAATGGGATTGATTTACAACTCTTGGGTTTAGGTAAAAACGGTCATATTGGTTTTAATGAACCGGGAACACCATTTGATCAGCACACTCATATAGTGTCCTTAACCCGTTCAACGATACAAGCTAATGCTCGCTTTTTTGGTACAGTGGAGGAAGTTCCGAAACAAGCGATTACAATGGGAATTGGCTCGATCATGGAAAGCAAAGAAATATTACTGCTAGTATCCGGGAAAGAAAAAAATCAAGCACTAAACAAACTCTTGCATGGTAAAATTGACGAACAGTTCCCAGCATCTATCCTGAACAATCATGAAAATGTTACCATCATTGCAGATGAAGATGCTATAATGAATACGGATATTTACTAAATTACCATGTAAAATTTAATGATATTGCAAGCAGAACGCCAAAAACGACGCTAACTAAATCCACTATATATTTTAGTAATTAGATCTATAACAGAAAGGAGAAAGTACAATGATAGATAAGCAATCGCCAATTCCTATTTATCATCAATTAGAAGAGCAAATTAAATCTAAAATAGAAAATGGTGAATACAAGCCAGGTGATGCATTACCATCCGAGCGTGAATACGCTGAACAGCTGAACATCAGTAGAATGACAGTGCGACAAGCAATTACCAATTTAGTTAATGAACGCTATTTACACCGGATAAAAGGGAAAGGAACATTCATAACTGAGCAAAAGTTAGAACAAAACTTAAATGGACTTACAAGCTTTACAGAAGACATGAAAGCACGCGGTATGGAACCGGGTAACAAATTAATTAATTTCGAAATCATTCCAGCCAATCAGAGTTTAGCTGAGCAGCTTCATATACCTGAACACGCACCAATTTATGAGATTAAACGGATACGATTAGCTGAGAACATTCCCATGGCTTTGGAGCGCACTTATATTTCAGCAAATTTAATTAAAGGTTTGACAGATGATATTGTGCAAAATTCACTTTATCAATATATTGAGAATGACTTAGGATTAAAAATAGGAAAAGCAAGCCAAATATTTGAAGCTACTATTGCTAATGAAGAAGAAATTGAATACTTAGAAATACCCGAACATTCACCAGTCCTTTTTATGAAAAGAACGACACAACTAGAAAATGGCACAACATTTGAAGTTGTAAAATCCTCTTACCGTGCAGATCGATACAAATTTATGCTTGATCTAGAACGTTAATAAGGAGCGTCGTATAATGGTTAACACAGTTACAGAAGCGATAAATCAAAATTCGCTTGCTATCGATGAAATGGAAGCTATCGATATCGTCTCACTAATGTTGGAAGAAGAACGCCATATTCAAGAAGGAATTCAAAAATCGTTAACAGCTATTGCAGAAGCAGTTGAACTAATTGTAGACAAATGGCAACATGGAGCTCGTGTCTTTGTTCTTGGTGCTGGAACGAGCGGACGTATTGGGGTATTAGACGCTGTCGAGCTTGGTCCAACCTTTTCGATAGATCCTGACCGTTGGATTGCGTTTGTTGCCGGCGGAAAGAATGCCATGTGGGAACCACTTGAGCAGCATGAAGACAACGCTTCTGATATTGTCTATGATCTACAGCAATACGATTTTAACGAAAACGATGTACTGATTGCTATTAGCGCAAGTGGCTCCACTCCCTATTCCGTAGCTGCACTAACTTACGCGAAAGAAAAACAGGCTGCATCGATTTCGATAAGCTGTAATCAGCAGACATTGTCAACTAAACTAAGTGATGTCGGGATCGAATTGATAGTAGGTCCCGAAGTAATCCGCGGCTCAACGAGACTAAAAGCTGGAACGGCCCAGAAAATAGCGATTAATATGATATCAACCGCAACCATGGTCAAGCTTGGTAAGGTGTATCAGAATGAGATGATCGATATGCAGCTTATTAATAAAAAATTAATGAAGCGCGCAGAGTCGATGCTAATGCAATTGACAAGTATCTCGGAAAAGGAAGCTCAAACATTAATGGACGAGACAAACAATGATGTAAAACTTTCCCTAATGATTGCCAAAACAGGCTGTAACAAAAAGGAAGCAGCTCAATATCTAACGAAAGCAAATAACCATGTAAAGAAGGCAATCCAATTATATGAAATGGGTTAGAGAAACAGCGGTGAAGGGCCGAATGTAAATTCATATCAGCTCTTCACAAAAAGTATAGACTTCGCTATAATAGAGAAAGAATAATGTACATAAGCGGTCGATTTTTTCAGTGAAAAAGGAGGAGACTCATGGGAATCGCATTAATTATCGGTGTTTGCGTTACATTTTTTGTCGCTATTTTCGCTGCAGGATATGAAGCGAAACAATAATTAAGAGGCTTGCTTTCGGTGAAAGCAAGCTTTTTTCTTTGTAAGTTAAGAAAAGATATAATCAGTGCAATGACTACGTTAAGTGAAGTAGTTATTTTGACATGTTTGATGTATATTTACAACGCTCCGACTAATTACTTCGCTATAAGAAGGTGCAACAATTTTTGTCATAAGTAATAGGTTGATCTTTTTTACAATATGACCGCTATCCGTGAGTATAAAAGCAGCTGTGTTACTTCATGCTAGCGTTGTAGAGCCTGATAATAGCGTAGGCCGCCCACTTCCACTCCTGTGGGAATTGTTTGACCTGAAGATCCACTTTTTCGAGCCGATTTTGCTCGAAAAAGTTAGCTGAAGGCCAAACCCCACGGAAAGGGACGTGGGCAGCCGGAGTGGTGGTCAAGCAGTTAATATTATTTCATAATAGCCTATAGAGGAGAATGGCTCAGTTTTTTTCTTAAGTGTATAAACCTAGCTGGATAAAAACGAAAAAGCATCTAATTATGCAATTGAAAGCATTTATATCCGAATGCTTCGATTTTCACTTTTGTTTCTTCTTGTAATACCTCTTGATTGGAGAATAATTCTATTGCCTTTCTGTTTGAAAGTGCCTCGACTTCAATACTTTTCGCTTGGTTACTGTTATTTAATACAAAAATAAGCTCTCCCTCGCTTGCTTGTTTTTGATAGACAACTGTATTTCCATCTATCTCAAGAAACCTGAAATTCGCACAGTTTCCAAATCCAGGTACTTCCTTCCTCATCTTTATTAATCTTCGAACAAAGCGAAATAATTCATGATCTTGCTTGGACTCATCCCATTCCATGCATTTGCGACATCCAGGATCATCATCACCCGTTATGCCAATTTCGTCTCCATAATAAATACAAGGTGAGCCTAGAAAGGACATTTGAAATACGTAAAGCAGTTTGACCAGATCTTTATTACCTTCAGCCATTGTTAAAATTCGAGCCGTATCATGACTGTCCAACAAATTAAAGGCTGCTTCATTAACATTTTGTGGGTACATATGCAATACATTTGTGATACTATCAGCAAATGTTTGACTATCCATTTGTTGGGTAGTAAAATATGCTACCGCACCATTAGTGAATGGATAGTTCATCACGGCATCAAACTGGTCCCCTTGTAGCCAAGGCATTGCATCATGCCAGATCTCGCCCAATATATATGCATCTGGCTTCACTTCTTTTACTACTTTACGAAAATCACGCCAAAACGTATGATCTACTTCATTGGCAACATCTAAACGCCATCCATCAATGTCAAATTCTTCAATCCAATATCGCGCCACATCTAGCAGATATTTTTTCACTTCAGGATTGGCAGTATTTAATTTGGGCATGGATGCTACAAATCCAAACGCATCATAATTGGGATAGCCTTCTGCTTTTACAGGGAACTCCCATATATGAAACCAGTCTTTGTATCGTGAATCTTCTTGTTTTTCCAACACATCTTGAAATGGTTCAAAATAATATCCACTATGATTGAAAACTGCATCTAGCATTACCTTTATGCCTCGATTGTGGCATTCATTCACTAACCTTCGAAAAGTCTCTTTATCCCCGAATTGTGGGTCTATTTCAAAATAGTCAATCGTATCGTATTTATGGTTCGAATACGCTTTAAAAATTGGTGTAAAGTAAATACCAGTAATACCTAAATCGGATAAATAATCCAGATGATCTATGACACCTTGAAAGTCACCTCCGAAAAAATTAGTCGCGCTAGGCTCCTCGCTCCCCCAAGGTATTGTGCCTTCTGGATTTAAGGAAGAGTCTCCATTAGCAAACCGTTCAGGAAAAATCTGATACCAGACCGTATCCTTCACCCAATCTGGTGCTTGAAATATATCATTTTCATGTAAATAAGGCATACAGAAGTAATTACCGATGTCAGAGGGAATCGTTTTATAAAACTCCCTTTCTGTCACGATAATTTTCGTATTATCTTTGTCCATACATTGAAATCCGTAGCGTAATCTTCTGTATTCAGGTTGAACAGATACCTTCCAATAATCTGTTAATTGAGTAGAACCTGTCTTAATCATTTGTTTTGTTTTATATTGCCATTGATCACCCTTAAAATCATACGGGTCCGCAAATATTAATTCGACAGCTTCTACATCTCCTTTTTTCGTTTCTAGCATAATCTCTATTGTTTCTTTATCTCTCGCATAGATGTATGGATTAGTTGCTCTATGGTTTATAGCTTCAATAAACATGTAATATCCCCCTTTTGGAATAGATAGGACAACTCTGAAAGTATATTTGATAATTGAGGACGAAAAAGAGACAATCCACAAAAGCGCAATCGTTTTCCTCATAAGTCCACTAATTTCACAATTTTAATCTATCCTCCTTCCTCAAAAACAAACAACCCCGACTTTTACTAAAAGCCGGGGTTGTTTGTAAAAAATACAAAAGCAGTGCCCTCCATTTGTATAATGGTGTCTATCACTGTTGTTAACTTTATTATTACAATAACCGAAATGATCTGTCAATATATTTTTCCTTTTCAAAAAGTACATATAATGTAGAAAAAAATATTTGAAAGTTTTTCTGGAAAACGCTTGCTTATATAAAAAATCCTATGTATAATTAAAGCCAATTAAGCGCAATCGATTGCGCAAATTATTGAAAAGGGGAGAAATATATGAGAAACATAAAATTATTTTTAGCTTTAATTACACTGTTATTTGCAATCGTTATCATCACAGCATGTGCTCCAGACAGAGAGGAAGAAACAAATACAGATAGCAATCAAGAAAGTACCTCAGAAGATACTGCTAAAGAATCAAATGATTCTGCTGAAGCAGATAAACCGGAAGAATTAACAGTTTGGGCCAATGATGAAGAAGAACAATTAGAAGCTATCGAGAAAATAGCAGCAGATTACGAAGAACAAAATGACATTACAATTAATGTAGTTCCTAAATCAATGCTAGATCAATTAGATGAATTATCATTGGCAGGACCAGAAGGACGTGGACCGGATTTATTCTTTCAGCCACACGATCGAACTGGTGATATTGTTGCACAAGGTTTAGCGCAACCACTTGATATTTCTGATGAACTGTTAGCTGACTACAGTGATGCTTCTCTAGCATCCGTTCAGTACGATTTTGAAGGTTCCAACGATATGTATGGCGTTCCTGCAGTAATTGAAACATATGGCATTTTTTATAACAAAGATATAATGGATGAGCCACAAACAATTGATGACTTACTTACTGCATTAGAGGAAAACACAGACGCTTCCCAGGATAAATTTGGATTTTTAATGAAACCGAACGATTTATATTTCTCTTATCCATTCTTTAAGAGTTTTGGTGGATACATTTTTGGCGGAGATATCGGTGAATATGATACAAGTGATATCGGACTTGCAAATGAAGGTGCTATCGAAGGGGGCGAACTCTATCAATCATTCTTCGGAGATGGAAAGATTCCTCCTTCCACCACAACTGATGTTATAGACGGATTATTTACAGAAGGAAAAGTTGGTGCTGTAATTAACGGGCCATGGAGTATCCCTAGTTATACAGAAGCTTTAGGTGATAGTCTTGGATTTGCGCCATTCCCTGAAATGGATGGGCAAGGAGCTCAATCATTAGTTGGGGTTAAAGCCTGGATGGTATCATACTATTCTGACAATACAGAATGGGCTACAGATCTTGCATTATTTATGACAAATGAAGAAAATCAAAAGCATTACTTTGACGTTGCTGGAGAACTGCCGACTAATACAAGTGCACTTGAATCTATCGAGGATCCAATTTTCAGTTCATTCAGTCAGCAAATTGAAAATGGAGTACCGATGCCTAGTACTCCACAAATGTCTCAAGTTTGGGAACCAATGAATAACGCATTACAGTTCTTAGCTGAAGGGGAAGATCCTTCTTCTGTACTTCCAGAAGCGGTAGAACAAATAAAAACCAATATTGATGCTAGTGGTGCTCAATAAAACATTCACGGGGGAGAAAATAATTTCTTCCCTCTCATTTTTTCTGTCCTATTGGGGAGGTAATCAAATTGAATCACAATTCCAATAACAACTTTAAAAACCATAACCCTAACGTTGCTACCGTATTATCCATAATTTTTGCAGGGTTAGGTCAGCTTTATAATCGCAGATTGTTAAAAGGTACTATTTTTATTCTATTAGAGCTCGCTTTTTTAGTAACGTTATTCGATACCATTAATTTCGGATTATGGGGATTACGTACGTTAGGTACTATTCCTGGTACGGATCACTCGATTCGATTATTGGTCTTTGGTGTCTTAGCATTAATTGCAACAGTTATTTTAATCGCATTATATGTAGGGAATGTGATGGATGCACGTAACCAGGCCAAAAAAATAAAAGATGGGTGGAAGCCAAAAAGGCTTAAAGATACCATTATCGATTTTTATGATACTGCTTTTCCATATTTAATGACTGTTCCTGGGTTATTGCTAATGATTTTTGTCGTCATATTCCCACTTATCTTTTCAGTCTTACTGGCATTTACAAATTATAATTTATACAACTCACCACCAAGGAATCTTGTCGATTGGGTTGGGTTTGAAAACTTTAAAGAACTTATTACTGTCCCAATCTGGCAGGATACTTTCATTAGTGTTTTAGCTTGGACCATTGTATGGACAGTGGTTGCTACGACGCTGCAAATAGCTTTAGGTTTATTCTTAGCATTGATCGTTAATGATCCAAGAATTCGATTCAAGAAATTAATTCGTACCATTTTAATTTTACCTTGGGCAGTTCCAGCATTTGTTACGATTTTAATTTTCTCAGCTATGTTTAATGATGACTTTGGTGCGATAAACCGTGATATTATTATTCCACTCCTCGGTGGAGAAGGGATTCCGTGGTTGAGTGAACCATTCTACGCGCGGACAGCGATTATATTAATTCAAACATGGTTAGGGTTCCCATTTATATTTGCATTGTTTACAGGTGTCTTACAAAGTATCTCAAAAGACTGGTATGAAGCAGCAGACGTAGATGGCGGATCCCGTTTTCAAAAATTTCGATTTATTACTTTTCCACATGTAATGTTTGCCACTGCACCGTTACTAATCATGCAGTATGCGCAAAATTTTAATAACTTTAACATTATTTACTTGTTTAATGAAGGTGGACCTCCGGTAAGAAATCAAAATGCTGGAGGCACTGACATATTAATATCATGGGTATACAAGTTAACATTTGAAACAAACAACTATGCAATGGCAGCAGTTATCTCTCTAATTATGGGACTTATCATTTCTGGTTTTGCCTTTTATCAATTTAGGCAGACGAAATCATTCAAGGAAGAAGGTGAATTGTAATGAATCAAAAGCAAAAATCAAAAATCGAAGTAACGCTTATGTACCTAGTCATTCTTATCACTTCCATTATTATCTTTTATCCATTAGTGTGGACGGTGGGAATGTCTCTTAATCAGGGTACCAGCTTATATTCATCTTCACTTATTCCAGAAAATTTTTCGTTGGAACATTATAAATGGCTGTTTAGCGACGAAAGTGATTATTTATTATGGTATAAAAATTCATTGATTGTATCGATCTCAGTAGCTGCAGGCAGTGTGATCATTACCTCATTGGTAGCATATGCATTCTCACGTTACCAATTTGTTGGAAAAAAGAATGCACTGTATATCTTCCTGTTACTACAAATGTTTCCAGTTATGATGGCAATGGTAGCATTATATATTTTCCTTAATATGATCGGCATGCTTGATACCTTAACTGGGTTAATATTGGTTTATCTAGGTGGGCAAATACCATTTAATGCATGGTTAGTTAAAGGCTATTTTGACACTATTCCACGTGAACTTGACGAAGCGGCGAGAATAGATGGGGCTGGGCATTTAAGAGTATTTTGGAGTGTAATGCTTCCACTAGCAAAACCTATTTTAGCAGTAGTTGCATTATTTAATTTTATGATGCCACTTTTTGATTTCCTATTACCATCAATCGTACTATCAAGTCAGGATAACTATACTCTAGCAGTTGGATTATTTAATTTTATTAATGATCGCTTTGCAAATAACTTCACTAGATTTGCTGCAGGTTCTATTTTAATAGCAGTTCCAGTTGCAACGGTTTATCTATTCTTGCAACGCTACTTAATTTCTGGCCTAACAGCAGGCGGAACGAAAGGATAAATTTCGTTTTACAGTGAAATATACTTTGATAATAATACCTGATCACATATAATAGAACTACAGAATTCTCAGGCATTAATGCATTTTTACAAATCTAAAGGGTGAAAAATTATGGCAGTTACAATAAAAGACGTAGCAAAAAAAGCAGGAGTAGCACCCTCTACGGTTTCTAGAGTTATAGCAGACAACCCTAGAATCAGTTTAGATACCAAAAAGCGTGTAAGAAAAGCGATGAAAGATCTGGGATATCATCCAAACATAAACGCACGTAATCTTGCGGTACGATCTTCACAAGCAATTGGTGTTATCATGCCATCATCAGCTGATAAAGCACTGCAAAATCCATTCTTTCCTGAGGTTTTACGTGGAATTGGCTCTTTTGCACATGAAGCAGAATATTCTTTATACGTATCAACGGGTGGTAATGACCAAGACGTATATGAAGAAGTACAACGAATGGTAAACGGTAACAGGGTTGATGGTATTATCTTACTTTATTCGCGAATTGCTGATCCTGTACAACAATTTTTAACGGGGGAAAATTTTCCTTTTGTCATTGTAGGGAAACCTTCTGAACAAGAAAGTGAAATTACGTATGTCGATAATAATAATTTTAGAGCGAGCAAAGATTTAACCAATCATTTAATAGACATAGGACATCAGCATATCGCATTTATCGGTGGTTCCACTGAACTTACAGTGACACTTGATCGTCTAAATGGCTATAAGTCTGCCATAAAAGAAGCCGGATTACCATTACCAAATGAATATAAAGTTCACGCGGAATTTCTGAAATCCGGAGGTCGTGATGCAGTTGAACAACTATTTGCACTGGATGAACCGCCAACAGGTTTGGTAGTAGCCGATGACTTAATGTCTTTAGGGGTTATTAATACATTAGAAGAAATCGGCCTCAGTTGCCCTGAAGATATTTCTTTAACATCATTTAACAACCTTTATCTATCAGAGATTACGACACCGCCATTAACAACTGTTGATATTCAAATTCATCAGTTAGGTGTACAGTCAGCAAGATGCTTAATTGAAAAAGCAAAAAATAAAGATGAACCTGCTAAACGTATCATTGTTCCTTATGAAATTAAATTTAGACAATCGACAAAATCCATGATATCCGAAATAATCGAATAGTTGAAAAGGTATACCTGAGGAAAGAGGTATACCTTTTTTAAATGACAATCGATTGACCGACAACCGCTATTGTTGCTTGATTAGTATATGTTTGTTTCGCCTCTTCCAATATATATTGGATATTGCCGAAATGAGGTAAATGAGTTAGTATTAGCTGTTTAGCAACTGCTTTTTCTGCCAAAATCCCCGCCTGCCGACCACTCATATGACCTGGGATTTTCCCTTCATATTCCTGATAGAGATTAGCCTCTGAAACCAATATATCAGTATTTTGAGAAAATGAAATCAGTGACTCTTTCCAACCAGTATCAGCCGTGAAGACGACACTTTTTCCTTTTGCCTCTAGGCGTATTGCTAAACAATATACCGGATGATTCGTCTCTGTTGTCTCTAACGTAAAAGGACCTATTTGTGACGTTTGTGTTACATTATATGCTTGTGTATGTTCTTTATAAGTCAATGAATGAAACTGGTCATCCCTATCATGTGCATAGATGGATAATGTTTTAGGATTATCTGTTAATTGGTTTTGGATTAATTTTGCGTAATGAAGTGCTCCGACATCCGCCATATGGTCATGATGGTAATGGGTGATAATCACCGCATCTAATTGTTGAATAGATATGTAATTTTGCAACGACGCAAGCACACCACTACCACAATCTAACAAAAGATAAAACCCATCTTCCTCGATTAAAAAAGAAGAGGTAGCACCATTCGCTTTCGGATAACCTCCCCAAATGCCTAAAGGAATTATTCTCATATTTTCTACTCCCCATGATTGTTAATCTTGTTATATATTTTGTTAACATTACCTATGATGGACACTTTTGGATGTTTTTGCTTTTTACTATCCTTCATCTCCTTGATGATTGATGGACACTTTTTGGCGTTTTTGCTTTTTTCTGTCCTTCATCTCCTTGATGATGGACACTTTTTAGCGTTTTTGCTTTTTTCTGTCCTTCATCTCCTTGATGATGGACACTTTTTGGCGTTTTTACTTTTTTCTGTCCTTCATCTCCTTAATGATGGACACTTTTTAGCGTTTTTACTTTTTTCTGTCCTTCACCTCTCTTCATTATAGCTTCTGAAATACTTTTAACCAGTAAAACTACCAAGTGGCTTTAAATCAAAAATTCCCTTTGTCTGCTTCTCCGGCATTTTTTACAGCTGCTTCTCTATCTTTGGCCATTTCTGCCACTGACTTTACTTTTACTCGAGCCGCTCCCTGATAATCTTTCGTTGGAATTTGTTCTTCTTCAGCTAGTCTTTTTTCGGCCAAAGCTATCGCTTCTTTATACTGTGGTAACCATTCTTTTTCGGCAACTAACATTTCATCAGTCATTTGCCAGATTTCTTTCGGGTTACACACAGCACCGACTAGCGGGTCCATCATCATTGCTTGGCGCAACAAATAATCATCTCCATGGACAGCTGCTTCCACTGCTAAGCGCTGAACGGAAATGCTGACATTACAAACGGCAGCAGGTCCCAGTGGTAAATCCCCTACATACGGCATATTAATTCCATTGCGATCCACGTAACCCGGTGCTTCAATGATCGCATCATCTGGTAAATTCGAAATAATTCCATTGTTAACCCTGTTAAAGTGACCACGGTATATACGACCGGTTTCCAATCCTTCTAAAATATAGGAACCATGTTCTTCACCGCGATTTTCCTCTTTGTATTCAAAGGCTGGTTCCTTTAACCAATTTGGAAAATCTGTCTCAAACCAATTACGTCCCTCTGTACAAACGCGTAGATACCCGCCTGTTTCTCCGTTTATCCAACTACTTAAATCAATCCACTCGTTAATTTCTTCCGGACGCTTGCGATACCACGGTACATACTCACTCAAATGACCGTTAGACTCGGTACTAAAATAACCGAAACGACGAAGCATATCAATCCGTACTTTTTCGGTATCCCTATATTCAGGATGACTTTCAAATGCTTCTAATAACTCACCAGTCCGGTCGACTCCATTTGTTTTCACTTCTATATACCATGTCTGGTGATTGATTCCAGCGCAAATGATATCTACCTCATCTTTTTTCTTTCCTAATACTTCGGCGATCTGTTTATGGCCATTTTGAACACCGTGGCAAAGACCGATTGTATTAACTCCTCCATATTTGTTGCAGGCCCATGTTAACATGGCCATTGGGTTCGCATAATTTAACAACAACACACCTGGATCCGCAACTTCACGAATATCTTTACAAATTTCTAACATTTCTGATATTCCACGTTGCCCATACATAATTCCGCCTGCACTTAGTGTATCCCCTACACACTGGTCAACACCGTATTTTAACGGAATCTCCACATCATGTTTAAATGCTTCTAATCCACCTATTCTGACCACATTAAAAATATATTTTGCATCTTTTAAAGCAGTTCTTCTGTCTGTCGTAGCTTCAATCGTAATAGCTAGTCCATTTTCATCGATATCCCGTTGACACAACTGTGTTACCATATCTAAGTTTTTCTGATTGATATCGGTAAAAGCTACCTCTATTCTTTGAAACTCTGGTACTGACAAAATGTCACGAAGTAAACCACGCGTAAATCCAATACTACCTGCACCGATAAAAGCAATTTTAAATGACATGTCTCGACCTCCTTCTCGTCTTTAAAGGTATCTTATCACGAAAGGAGTGTAAGCGATTTAAATATTATCGTTTCTTGATCACTATATGTGTAAAATTCTAACCTTTTATATTTCACGAGAATGTTCCCGATAGGCTGACGGTGATAAACCTGTTTCCTTTTTAAACAAATTGCTAAAGTATTGACTCGTGTTCACCCCAACATAATTGGAGATTTCTGTAACAGGAATTTCAGTATTGACTAGCAGCATTTTCGCTTTCTCCAGCCGTACTTTAGTAATATATTGATTAATCGTCATTCCTTGTGAAAGACGGAAGATTTTATGTAAATAGCTAGGATGAAGATGCGTGATAGACGCAAGCCTTTCTACCTTTATTTCTGTATCATACTGTTCATGAATATAGGTCAATGCTTTTTTAATATGCTGATTACCTGTTTGTTCATGATACTCACGTCGGTTACGGTCAATCCACAGTAATAATTGGACCATTAAGTTATCGATCAACAGTTGATTGTTTGCAGACTGATGATCTAATTCTAGAACGAGGTGTCGTAATGTAAAATATACCGCATCATCATCTTTTAATAGAAAATACCGTTCGTTCTGATCAAATAATGACCGTATGGACGGTTGTGTTTGAAAAAGCATTTCAATGGACATATAAGGAATGGTTTTATTGCTATGAAGGATAAATTCAATATTTAACATCCGGCAAGGGTGATCTTTATCAATGATTAAACGATGCTTCACATTACTCTGAATATAAATATATTGACCCTTACGCATATGGACAATCCGGTCATCAATTTCAATCTGACATTTGCCATCCATAACATACATAATCTCAATTGCAGGATGATGATGCAAGTCCATCTCAAACTCGTGCCAACGTTTATAATAATAAGCCACAGCCTTAGGAAATTGTCCCATCTTTATCCCCCTTAGAAAAAAGCTAGAAGATAATCTCCTAACTTTTTTCAAACTCTCCACTTACGTATATCTGTGATTTTTTCATCAAAAAAGGCAAGCACATCGTCGACCTCTTGTTTCAATAATGTTATATCCGTCGAAAGCCAGCGAATAAGAATTCCTTTACCATCGATATCGGTCATCCCTGCTCGATGGTGCTTCGCTTGTGATAAGCGCTGCTGGACATCCCATTCATCAAAAGGCGGATCCGGTGAAATATACCATATCGAAGCAACATATGGAAATGACTCTGTCATGCCATGATGTGCCAACATCTCTTCCTTTCCGGTAAATTGGACTGGATCATAAGCTAGACACTGATCTTCCGTCCAAATCTCCATTAACGAATAGTAATGATAATCGGATACTTGATTTAAATGAACGATCTCTGACCAGACAAATTCCCCATCCCCTGTGACATTCACTTTTATATGCTGGCTAATGTTACTTTGATTAGCTGGGATTATTTCTCGCTTTTTAAAAAATAATAACGCTTCTTCTTCGATGTTACAGGTGAATTGAAGGGAATGATCTTCTTGAGCATGTTTATCTGTTTCCATCTCTAATAGTTTTATATTAGACGCTTTTTTTACAGTAAAATCAATCGAAATGGGATCTGTTGTTTGATTCAATCCATCGATATTATAGGTCGTAAATACACGATGGCTCTGATCTGCTTTTGCAATTTTTAATGGTTGATCATTTTTATAGTCTAGAAGATTAACTTTCTGAAACCGTGCTTGTAACTGCTTATTCGATTCCATCTTTACCTCCATTAAGATATAAATAATTTTGATAAAAGATATTTATGTTGCATAGCGGATATTTCTAATCCGATCGCACTATTCTGGATATCTTTAAAATGTAGTGTCATAGCCAATTCAGTTGTTTGATCCACTTTGGTTAATGCATCTAATGTGACTTGTTCCGCGTCTTTTGGTGCTAGTGGAATCGCTCTTACCGCATGTTGGATAAGGTTTGTTAAAGAAAAATATAAATAGGTTTGGATCGTTGCAAACAAGTCAAACCCTTTTTCAAATGCATAAAGACTATATACAATAACATAATGATTGAGTAAATCTCTATCCTTTATTTCTTCCGACCATTTGGAGAGGATAGGTGTCGCTTCAATCGTCAATAGCCGATCAAGGAAACGGCTTCCTGCTTGACGGCTAGTCTTCTTTAACTCCAATACATTCTTTCTGGCATTATATATTTCGGCTAAATACAGAACCTGATTCCAATCATTTTTCTTCAGTTTTGAAAATAATTCTTTAATAATAATTGCATCGTTATATAATAAATAATTACCGACGTAACTATGGCAAAAGGAAGCCAGATCTTCCTTTGAATTTACTTGCTTGGATCGGATATACATTTCCATTCCAATTGCATGTGCTACCTGACTTTTTAAGAAAGATGAATGGTGCATATGTAATAAATGTAAAAGTTTTTGCGAATCATTGGTACTCATCCAATCCCTCCATTTCTTAGTCTATTATATCATACTCATAAAGGTGGATTGATAATATCTTTCGATCGATTTGTTGCTGAATGGAGATTGTATAAGAAAAGCGCAGAACGGCCGCTTAGAAACGTAGCGACTGGAACGAATTAACTGAGATAAAGGAATCACGGTGAGTCTACGAACCGATGATGACTTATCGTAGGGCAATTCGTGAAGTCACCTAGTTTCTGGGCGCTCGGAGCTAGACATCTGCGTAAAATTTATACTTTCTTATCTGATGAGAAAAACCGACAAACCCCGCCGGTCCTTTATTACTTTAGTAGTAATGATAAAATATTTGAACAGCTTGACCACCGCTCCGGCTGCCCCCTTCCCTTTCCATGGGGTTTGCCCTTCAGCTAACTTTTTCGAGCCAAAACCGCTCGAAAAAGTGGATCTTCAGGCCAAACGATTCCCCCAGGAGTGGAAATGGGCGGCCTTCGCTAAGATCTGCTTTACAACGCTAGAATGAAGTAATACGGTTGTTTTCATCTTTCTATATTAGAAAAAAGGATACCACCTTGGTGATATCCTTGAACTTTAAAGCGAAACTGTGTCTACTTCCTGCAAATACTTTTTCATATATTTTTTCACTAATGTAGCAGATTTCACTTTTAATTGTAATTGGTCGGAAATTCTTACTTGGTAATTTTGCTGGGCAATAGCTTGTTTTAATTCTTCGCTATTGCGGCAATCTTGCTCAAATACATTTACGATACTACCATATTGCAAAAATTGATGAGTATCACTTCCGCCAACAACAGGTAAATCAATTTCTTCCGCTAATTCAAGCAATTCTTGGCGGCAAGTCTCTACTCCTTTGGCATATAAATCCTTGCCATTTAAATCAAGTGCATCTAAGCTTTTCAACTGTTCCCTCGAAACGTTTTGCGCTAATGGCGTACTATCACGATAAGGATGTGCACCAATTTTTACCAGGGAATACTCGTCCGCAAGATCCATCAACAAATCAAACGGAATAAAATGATCCTCTTCGATATACTCTGATAATTGCTCACGTACAGCACAAACTTCCTTTCGATCACCAATTAACAAGATATGTCCCACTTCTTGAACATCCACTTCTATTCCTGGGAACAACTTCAATCCATCCAGATCATAATAACCATCTACATAGCTATAATGTTCATCTAAAAAGGAATAGATATCAAAGAATCGAATCGTATTAAAATGCTCCGTTAACACTAAAGCTGTTAATCCATTCTGTTTCGCCTCGACTATCATTTCGCGGAAATAATCCGGCATAAAATTAGATTTTTTTGAAATCTTTACATGGCTGTGAAAATCAATAATCATACAAACACCTTCCTATAACAATATAAATAAGGCTATCACGTAAATAGCAGAACCGAGCAAAAATAAATAATCTTGTCGTTTCATTTTTAATGAAGCTAATTTTAATTTCTTTACTTCAGGGTGATTAAACCCATACATACTTCCCTTTGTTTCTAACGCCTCCACGGTTGTTCGTGCCCTTTTCGCTGTCGATAACAACAATGGATAGAAAGAAAGCATCGCGATTTTAACAAAATATGCAATCGAGCGGATATATAAGAAACCATGTTTTTCAGGAGCTTTCCCTCGCAAACGGAATGACTGAAACACATGATGATATTCCTCTAATAAAGTAGGTAACATCCGGTAACCATAGGCAATACTGAAAGAAACCTGACCTGGCACCTTAATTTTGAGTAAGCCATCACTTAATTTATCTGGATTCATCGAACAAAAAACCGAGATACTTGCTAATGAAATCGTCGATAATTTAACGGTTAAGACAAGCAGTGGTAGCATCGTTGTCCAATTACCACCAAAAAATAATGATACGACTAATAAGTAGCCACCTTGCCCCAATAACCCTAAACAAAGAATAAAAATAATAAGTGGACTAATTTTCGCCATATATGTTGTCACCATCATAAACAGACACATACCAATCAATACACGGACATCATGAATAAACCACGGTACAATTCCAAAGAATAGGTACCAAATAAATAATGTTCTCGGGTCCAATTTTGCTAAGAAAGTATCGCCGTTTCCATATGCCGTATTAAGTAATTCAATTTTTACTTGTTCTACCGATAATTTATCGGCAAATTTACGCGTATACTCCATTATCGACTTCCTCTCTTTGATAACGCTCGATAAACTCCTGTACCGTATATGCAGGCTCTTCCCATCCTAATGATTTTGTAAGCGAAAAAACTTGTGGTGGCATAAGTCCTGCCTTTTCTAACAATCGATAATTTTGAAATACCGAAGCACGATCTCCGTCATGAAAGATTCTTCCTTCATGCATAACTATAATCCTATTAGCAAATTCACTGGCTAGCTGCATATCGTGTGTAGCGATAACGACTGCTTTTAATTGTCTTTTTAAGTCGTCCAGTAATTTGGTAATATGCTTTCTCGTTGCGATATCTAAATTAGCTGTTGGTTCATCTAACAACATAATCTCAGGATTCATTCCTACTCCAATCGCAAGTGATGCTCTTCGTTGCTGACCACCACTCAATAGGCGGCTGTCACGATCAGCAAGTTCAGTAAGCTCAAATTGTTTCAGTAATTTATCCACTTTTGTTTGATAATCTTTTACTTTACGAGATTTCATAAAAAATGCTACATCTTTCTCAACATAATCCTCGATAAACATTTGTTCAGGATTCTGATGAATATACGTTACTTTTTCCGCTAAATATTCAGGAGGTACATCTCTTGTATTCTCTCCATCGACGGTTACTTCTCCAGTCGCAGCCTTTACCAATCCTGTCATCAAACGCATAAACGATGATTTTCCTGCCCCATTATTTCCGACTAAAGCGATATAATCGCCTTCATGAATCGTACAATTAATTTCATGTAATACTTGTTTCTTTTCTCTTGTAATCGTTTTATAGGCAAAGTCAACATCTTCGTATGACACAATTGCTTGCTTCTGCTCCCTACTAAAAATATGTGTACTTTCTTTTGGTTCTGCAGTGGAAAAATGAGTCAAGCCTTCTTCTAACGTAACAGGTAACTTTCCGTCCATTCCTGTTTCCCGTGCTCCTTGTGTCACCTGTGGCGGATAAATCTGGTGTGCAAGTAGGGTATCAACTTGATTTAACGCCTCTGTAACTGGTAACGAAAAATGGATCGTTCCTTGATCCATCAGTACCACTTTCTTAGCATAGGAAGCAACAAATTCCGTATGATGTTCAATAACAATGATCGTCTTGTCGTGCACTTCGTTTAATTCGGTTAAAATATCATAAATATCTTTGGCATGATGTGGATCAAGTTGGGCAACCGGCTCATCAATGATAATGATGTCAGGATTCAATGACAATACACTTGCTAATGCTAATAGGTGCTTTTGTCCACCACTTAACTGCCAAATAAAAGCATCCTTCTGCTCCTCTAAGCCAACTAATTTTAAGGCTTGGAGTCCTCTTTCGCGGAAATCAGGCAGTCCATAGTGCAGAGGAGCAAAAGACGCATCCTCTAACACTCTTGGACTAACAATCTGATTTTCAAAATCCTGATAAACATAGCCAACATGCTTGGATAAATCTGCTACTTTATAATCCGTAGTTTTATAACCATTTACTGTCACTTCTCCAGATATATCACCAACATAATAATGTGGAATTAAACCATTCAACAGCTTACACATTGTTGACTTACCACTACCATTTCCACCTAATATTGCAATAAAATCCCCTTTTTCAATCGATAAATTGATATTATTTAATACTGGATGTTCGGCACCTGGATACTGAAAGGTGACATTTTTTACTTCAATTTGAGATGTCATGATGGAATCTTTTCCTCCTGTTGATCAGCAGTGTTTGTATTTGATTTTTTCTTGATCATAAACGTAATCGTAATAATTGCTACTATTAACGCAACTCCAAGACTTATCCAAATAAACCAATCTCCAAACATTTCTAGGAAATCTGCTTCCCATTCGACATTAAAGCCTGCTTCTGAAAGATATTCAAATAGAAAAGCTGCAGCCGCAAGAAAAATACCTGTAACGATTAATCGTGGACCAACAATTTCACCTAATGAATAGCGATCATGACGATCACGTGGTTTCATACCTAATAGCGGTTCGATTTTTCCATATAATCTCGGTACTAAATATAAAGTTGGTAACAAGGCAAATAGAATTCCTGAGAACAAGACATCATTAAGAAAAGCAAAGCCTTCCACAACTACAACACTTTCGGCTAACCCTGGTACAGCTTCTAACTCTTCGACACCGACCCAAACTTTTAAAATATCGACCATTGCACTAATCGCCTGATGAATAACCACACCTAAAATCGCAGCAATTCCGACTTGCACCTTGTTTTTGGGGTCACGTACAAATGTCCCTGCTACATACATCGCTAATGAAAAAGCGATAAACTTCTCCAATTCACCAAAGCCACCGAATTGGCCGAGCATCAACTCACCGAAAATCACTTCTCCTAAAGATGCACCAATCGCAGCATATAATGGATGGAATAAAATACATAATGTTAAAGGAATAAAAGCAAAATACTCAATCGAAAATTCGATTGGACCAAGGTATGCACTTGGCACCAATTCCGTAATCATATTTGACAGACCATACAACGACATAGATAAAATAAAGACCATCATCTTTTGTGACTGTGTTAGCGTATAACGTTGATTTAATGTTGCCATTTTTCTACCTCCTTTATTTGATTAATTTCATTGTAAAGTAGGTTTGTTAATCTATGTTTGGAATGAAGTTAAGAGAGTGTAAATTTGTTAACTTTTATTTTCATAATGTAAATTTTTTATCATAATCAGTTATGAGGAAGATTCATTTGCTAGAATACAAACGAGGAGGGATTATATGCTGCCATTTTCCATTGAAAAAGATCGATTAACACCTAGTCAAATGAAAATAGCAAACTACATTTCTAAGCATTTGCAACAAGTCTTACTATCAACAGAGAAGGAAATTGCACAAGAGGTGGGAGTAAGTATAGCCACCGTTTCTCGCTTCTGGTCGATGATTGGCTACCACAATTTAAAAGATTTTAAACAACAGATGAAAAAGAAGTTAGAAGTATCTCCTGCAGGTAAGATTAAACGAGTACCAACGCAACCATCACATTATCTAACATTAGAAAAAAGTCTATCATTACTGCAAGAAACGTTCGATAATATGGACCAAGCCCGCTTTCAACAAGCACTTGACCTACTTTATCGGGCCAATCATGTTTATATTTTTGCTAGCGGACCTTCCAAAGGATTAGGTGAATTACTTGTGTATCGAATGAAACGTTTTGGCATATCGATTCACTTAATAGAACACCAAGGAAATGAATTGTTAGAAGAGTTGATTCATTTTAAACAAGAGGATGTTGTGATCGTCTTTGCGTTTGGTAGGTTACTGCCTGAAGCGAGAGTGATCTTGGACTACCAGCGAGAAATTCATTTTCAAACCATTATGATTACCGATCAATTAATAGCAGATTTCACATCCTTGTCAACTATTACTTTATTTGCAAGTAGAGGGGACCCTAACGAATTCCATTCTATGATAGCACCTACTATATTAGTGGAAAACCTTATACTTGGATTAAGTTTAAGAGACCACACAAAGAATATTGAAAGATTGGAGCACTTATCCTGTTTAAGACAAAAGTATGATAAAGAGCTTCCACGATAAAAATAAATACGTCTATATCCCTATAATTGTAAAAATGTATTGTAACTATTTACTTATTTATTTATACTTAAAGTAATAGAACATCATTTCATACATAGGAAAGGAAGACTATAGACATGGACTTTATTCAAACGATGAAACACAACGATACCAAGCATAAGAATATTCTAATGATAAGCATTCTAGCGATTATGATGAGTGCAGGAATTATATTATCATTCGTTACGAATCAAACGACCTCAACTATACTCTATAGTAGTGAGCTCATTTTAGGTGTTATCTTTTTTATCATATTTCAAAAAGGAATAAATAAACCGCATGTTTTACCATATTTACTTGTTATCATGTACTTCAGTCTTATCTTTGTTTTTATAGCTATTCAAGGAGCAAGTGCATCGATTTTTATTATCGTTCTCTTCCTAAGCATATTTTCAGGCATTCAAATGAATCGTAAAGTGTTTTACACAGGATTTGTTATTGGTTTGTTGGTGATAGGATATAATTTCTATGTAATGGATAAATCGGATCAATTAATGGTAGATTTATTCCTATATTCTTTAATCACCTTTTTGTTAACGGCAGTGATTTTTCACTTCATTATTAAAATGGCAAATAACCAAATGACACAACTTGCCGACTTGTTACAATCATCTGAATTAGATAGTTATAACAAAGAACAACAAGGACAAGTGGTCGAAAAATCGATTACGAACATCTTGGAAAAAATTGCACAGGTTAATGACAAATTGCAAGACAATGTCAAAACACAAAATGATCTAAATGCTACCATTCAAGAAATCTCTCAAGCTAGTCAATCACAATCAGAGCAAATTTCTGATATTTCCAATGCCACCAATGATACACGGCAAAATATCGATATCGTCGAACAGACATCTCAGCACCTCTATGACGAAGCTTTACAAGCGAGTGAATTAACATTGTCTGGTAAAGAAAAAATGGACACATTAAACGAAAATAATCGTATCTTAGAACAGACGATCGGTGATTTAAGCAGAACCTTTGCTGAATTAACCGATAAAATCAAAGAAACAAATGGTTTTGCTGACAATATTAAAGAAATTACCGAACAAACTAATTTACTTGCCTTAAATGCATCTATTGAGGCAGCACGTGCTGGTGAAGCAGGGAAAGGATTTGCCGTTGTAGCGGATGAAATAAGAAAGCTCGCTGACTTAACAGGTGAGACAACTGAAAAAATCACAAGCAATTTATCCGCATTAAATGATACAAATGACTCCGCGGTTGCCCAGATGGATAAGAGTATGCAAAATTTTGTCGATGGTATGCAAACGTCTGAGCAAGTAACTGGCTATTTTGAAAGACTCACGACAACGATGGGAACATTAAATGACGCGTTACAGAACTTTTCCCAATTAGCTAAGCAAGTACAGCAACAATCAAATGGTGTAGATGGGTCTACTAATGATTTAGCCGCGATTATCGAAGAGACTTCTGCCAGCTTAGAAGAAATGAGTTCAACGATTACTACCTTAACCGAAAGCAACAAAGAGTTGGCTGAATTATTAGATGAAGCAGTTGAGGACTCAGAAACATTAAAGAAACAGTTCTAAATTTTATAAAAGGATAGAGGAGCAGGATAATTATGCTCTATCTATCCTTTTTTTGTATTTCACATGCCCTAGATATTTGTTTTTCAGTGGCATTTAAAATATTCGCGGTGAAGAATGATTGTAGCTTAACTTAGCTTTTAGTTCTTTCCTATTGAATTTTACATGAGTGTTTTGCTCATGATAAAGTCCGTTTGTTCCTCGTCACCCATATAAAAAGAGTGGATCCCGGTTTGCACAAACCCCATTTTCTGATAAAAGGCAATAGCCTTTTCATTTTTTTCCCATACGCCAAGCCAGACTATCTGTTTATTTTGCTCGATGGCAATTTCCATCGCTTTATCTAACAAATATTTGCCTAGCCCATGTTTTTGGAACGTACTCTTTATATAAATCCTTTCGATTTCAAGTGAATCATCATCCATTTCTTCAGACTGTGCATCATTGGTATTGACCTTTAAATAGCCAGCAATTTCATTATGAAAATAAACAAAATAGAATTGCGAAGAAACATTGGATAATTCTTTTTCTAATTGTTTCACGTTAAATGCCTTTTCCAAATAAGCATTCATATTTTCAGGTGAATTCTGATGTTTAAATGTCTCATTAAATGTTTCATAACTAATTTCTTGAAGTTTATATAAATCTTCAAAGGTACACTGTCTTATATTGATCATCATTTTCATATGGCGCTCCTTTAATCAATAATCTCTCTTGTTCCCTTTTTTAACAAATTCCCAATCTTTTTCTATATTTTCTCTTACTCTTTGAAGAAGGTTAGAAATGGTTTCTATTTCTTTTTCGGAAAATCCGTTCAATGCAACCGTATTGGAATAATCGTTTTCTCTTTTGATAAATGGGTAAACATTCTCTCCTTTCGCTGTTGGAAAGAGTTTTTTTATTTTTTTGTTATGATTATCTGCTTTCTTTTCAATAAAACCATTTAATTCAAGTTTTTTTATAGCCCGTGCTGCTGTTGTTCGATCTACTTTTATCATTTCAGCTAGCTTTTCTTGAATAATTCCTGGGTTTTCACATATGCGCACAAGATACAAATACTGCCCCTTTGTTAGGTCGAATTCTTTAAATTCTATATTACTTATAGAATCTAAAGCCCTTGCTATCATCCCGATTTCACGAAGTATTTCCTTCATCATTAACTCCTTAGCACTTATTTTTATGGTAAATGCAACAATAATGACACCAATTTAACTTATCTTATTTTTATTGTATTTGCAACAAAAACAGACAATTACTAATCACTTTTCACCTCTTACTAACTGCTACCTTTCCAATTTTGTGCTATATTTATTGCTAAGGAGAGGATTACATGACAAAGATTCTGATTGTGGAAGATGAAGAAAAGCTAGCTCGTGTATTAGAACTAGAATTAGGCTATGAAGACTACCAAACTACGATTGCTACTGATGGACAGACGGCTTTTCAACTTTTACAGGAAAATGATTATGATCTTGTTTTATTAGATATCATGCTACCAGGGATGAGCGGACTTGAAATACTCAGACGCTATCGCAAAACGAATACTGCTACACCAATCCTTCTATTAACTGCTCGTGACGAAGTACATGATAAAGTCTCTGGCTTGGACTTAGGAGCTAATGATTATATAACCAAGCCATTTCAAATAGAGGAATTGTTAGCAAGAGTCCGAGCACAACTACGGCAGGCCGGACCAGCTAACTCTCAGCAAGACCAACTAAACTATCAAGATTTAAAGATTGATTTGCAGTCACGAGATGTGACAAGAAATGGTGAAATAATTGATCTCACTCCGCGTGAATATGATCTACTTACCTTCTTATTACGAAACAAAAACCAAGTCTTCAGCCGTGATCAATTGTTGGATAAAGTCTGGGGATTTGATTATGTTGGAGATACTAATGTTGTCGATGTCTATATCCGTTATATCCGCAATAAAATCGATAAACCTTTCCAGAAAGTAACCATTCAAACCGTTCGGGGTGTTGGTTATACCATAAAGGATGTTAAATGATGAAACTACGAACGAAAGTACAACTTTTTCTTAGTGGATTTATGGTTCTCGTTATTTTTCTCATCAATAGTGCTGTTTATGTTTTATACGAAGATCGGGTTAGTGATAATGAACTGAATCGAGTCAAGGCAGATGCAGAAAGCATAATGGAGGCGATAGTGAAAAGCTCAACTGTTGCGATTGAACAGGATAATTTACTGACAGCATTTCTTCCTGCCAATGGTATTATCCGTATTATTGATGAAAATGGAGAGCTTATTGAAAATGCCAGTACAGAGGATCAATTTGATGATTGGCCCTTTTCCTATTCACAAACTGAAAAGAGTCTTATAGCAAAAGATGAAAATAAAACTCCCTATGCACAAGTTTTGATGCCGATCATTTGGGAGGATGGTTCAATCGTTACATTACAAGTTAATGAAGCATTGTACTCCATGGAAGATTCATTACGTACACTTCGACTTGTTTTATTTCTTACCGCGGGAGTCATGCTCTTCCCTGCATTATTTGCCGGATATTTTTTGTCGCGCTATATTACCAGTCAAATTCAGACACTAACATTAGAAATGAGGAAAAATCCGAAGAATGGAAAATGGGAGAAACTCGCCATTAAGAGGAAGAATAACGATGAGATTAGTGAAATGCAGCAAGCTTATAATGCCATGATAGATCGGATCGAGGAAAATAGACAGAAGCAAGAACGCTTCGTTTCTGATGCTTCTCATGAGCTTCGCACCCCTATTTCTGTCATTAAAAGCTATACTGAATTATTACAACGACGAGGAAAAGATAAACCGGAAATTTTTGAGGAAGCAACGAATGCCATTCTTTCAGAATCTGATCGGATGCAGCATTTGACAGAACAAATGCTTATTTTAGCCAAAAATGAGGATCAAGAAAATTTATTATTTGAGCAAGTGAATATCAGTCAGATTACACGGGACATTATTCGGTCATTATCCACTGCTTATCAACGTGAAATTAAATATTATCATGAAGTGGATCAAGACATCACCGTAAGTGCAGACCGTAGAAAAATTCATCAGGCGATTTATATTCTAGTTGATAATGCATGCAAATATAGTGAAGACATCGTTATCGTAAGGATGCGAGATAAACAGCAACTGTTATCGATTGATGTGGTGGATAAAGGAGAAGGTTTATCTGCTGAAGATCAAGAACATATTTTTGACCGCTTTTACCGTGTGGACAAAGCTCGCAGTCGAAAGGCTGGTGGGACAGGTCTTGGTCTAGCTATTTGCCACCAAATTATTCAGGCACATGGAGGAAGTATCCATATTACGAGTCAAGTGAATGAAGGGTCAACCTTTATACTTACATTACCAAAATGAGCTTATTTTTCTCATCAAATTCTCATTTTTTTCTCATGGTCTGCTCATAGTATTGGGATAAACTATACGTAACATCTACAACGAATAATAGAAATTATAAAGCTTAGTAGTAATTTCCTATATCATACCTTGCATTTTCACAGGGATGACAACTCAAATTGCCTGATCTGACACATGTTGTAGCACATGTATAAAGCGAAGGCCGCCCACTTCCACTCCTGTGGGAATCGTTTGACCTGAAGATCCACTTTTTTAAGCGGTTTTGGCTCGAAAAAGTTAGCTGAAGGACAAACCCCACGGAAAGGGAAGTGGGCAGCCGGAGCGGTGGTCAAGTTGTTCAAATATTTCATCATTACTACTAAAGTAAAAAGTATAGCGAAGGCGACCGTTTAGAAACGTAGTGGCTTCATAATTAACTGAGATAAAGGAATCACGGTGAGCATGGGACTGATGATACTAAGGCCGCTTTATTCAAAGAGGGAAATTTTATAATTTTTCAGAACACAAGGAATGAGGAGTGATCATGGATGAAAAAAAAGCTTTTATATCCCTTAATTGTAGTAATCATAATCGGTGGTGTATTTGCCATTTACAATTTCACTTCTTCTCCTGCTGATGCCTATTTATCAGAAGAAGAAGCGAAAGAAAAAATATCGAAACAATACTCCGGTGAAATCGCAGAAATAGAATTAGAAGAGGAAAATAACCAAAAAATATATAAAGTAAAAATCAAGGGAACAGATCGTGATTATGAGTTGAAAATAGATGCAGAAACGGGAGAAGTATTACTGTTAAATGAAAAAGCTGTAACCGAAAGTGACAACTCTACTAGAAATGAGGATACTGCAGTTGATGATAATACGGAACAAGAAGATAACAGTGGAACTGACAATAAAGAAGATCGTAATGATAGTAGCAATGAAGAAACTAAGCAGCAATCAAATAACACATTAATTTCTGCAGAAGAAGCAAGAGGTATTGCATTAGATCAATATCCAGGTGCGGAAATTACTGATTTTGAACAGGATGAAGATGATGGAAGATATCTATATGAAATCGAATTGATAACCGACAAAGAAGAAATTGATTTGGAGATTGATGCATATACCGGTTCCATTATTTCCATTTCTAAAGATGAACTTGATGAGGACTAAAAGAAGATAACATATGCTCAAGCAAGCGCAAAGTTCTGGAGGTAAACGACACTATTATTATGGAGGCGGACATTTAATCCTTTATTAAGTTACTTTTGTTAAAAAACTGCGTTATTTTGGATGAATAGCGTAATAGATGTCCGCTATCATCATAAAAACGGCACTTTTGTCACAAATAGCGGAACAAATGTCCGCCAACGCCTTATTACAAAGCGAAGTATCTTGCTGAAGCGTATCAAAGTACTTATTTGAATTCAAATCTACGCCAAGTTATTTCACAATATGTTTAGTTCATAGCTCAAAGCTGACAAGCACCAATTTTTATACTTTCCCGACACAAAAGATGCCCCTCACCAGTGGAAGGAAGGGCATCTTTTTAGATATTCGATAAAATTGTTTTTTAGCAAGAATGGCATCAAACAAAAACAACATACAATCCATACACTACTAACAAATAAACTAATGAACTCGCAAATAAGAAGTTTGCCCATTTTTTTACTGATTGTGTTTTAAACCCGCTAACTCCAATGATTAACCAACCAACATTTAGCAATGTGATGAGGATATAAAACAATGTGCTGTATCCACTCAAAAATAAAGGAATAAATAGCAGCAACACTATATAAATATTCGTCCTACGAATTGTACTCTGCAATCCACGTACGACGGGTAGCATTTTTAACCCTGATCTTGCATAGTCTTCATACTTCCGAATAGCGATTGCATAGGTATGTGGCATTTGCCAAAGAAACATAATCGCAAAAAGACTTAGTGGAATAGGGTGAAACGCTGAATCGATTACTCCCCACCCCATCAATGGTGTAACTGCACCTGATAAACTGCCTATGTGCGTATTCCAAGTTACTTTTCTTTTCGTCCAAATTGTATATACAACAACGTACGTATACCAACCAATAAAACCATAAATGGCAACCTCTAAATTAATTAGTAGCAATAGAAATTGCCCAATTAAACTCAAAACTATTCCCATTATCAGAATCGTACGTAAAGAGATAGATCCGGTGACAGTTGGCCTGTTTTTAGTCCGTTCCATTAATTTGTCAACATCTGCTTCTAACCAATTATTTAATGTCAAAGCACCTGCAACCAACATTACACTACCGATCAGCAGCAATAAGAAATCAACCGAGTAGTCACCGAAGCTAATATTATAATAACGTGCGGCGATAATAAATCCGAGCACTGTCGGTAACACATTCGCAATTAATACAAATCGTTTAAATAAATACTTTAATTCTGTCAACACACTTATCATTCATTGAACTCCTTAAACCTTCTTTATATAAACATGCCAGCTTGAACCAGTTCCAATATTGTGAGCTTTAGCAAATGAGCCTTGATTGATGGCCACTGCCATGTTATCCAAAGAATTGACATACAACACTGGCTCTCCAATCTGAATGGCTGCGAAAGAACGACCAAACGTCATCTTATTTCGATATACCCTTCTCGTGTCATGGAGAATTTCTATCTCTACTGCTTCCCCATAATCAATATTTAATTGGAGAAAAAGCTCTCTACTAATATTGGTCCACAAATTACCAAAACGGACATCCAATATATCAATCGTCCCACTTATCATTTGCTCCTCAAGTTTTGGTTCATAAAATGGCAGACGGACAATATCTTCTATTTCTAATTCCGGTCCAACGTTATCAAAGGAAATCACTCCTGCAGCTATTCGAGCACCTGTATAGGCATAAATATCTCGGCCATGAAAAGTATGAGAAGCTCCTGACTTTGGTAACCGATTGACCTCTTCATCAATTTCTCTAATTTGCTTGATGCCAATTTTATTATAAATATGTGTTAGCGTACCATTATCTGGTGTAACAATATATTGATTATTCTTTGTTTTGACAACCACACTTTTACGTTCTGAACCGACTCCTGGATCTACGACAGATACAAAAACAGTATTTTCTGGCCAATAGGACACTGTTTGTAATAATCGATAGGAACCCGACCAAATATCAAATGGTGGTATATCATGAGTATTATCAAATATGTTAACGATTTTACTTACACTATGCGCAACACCTTTCATTGCACTAACTGCTCCATCCTCTAATCCAAAATCTGATTGTAATACTAATGGATTCATCATCATGATTACCCCTTTCTATGCTTAGCACCATTATACTATTAACTAACAATGAAATGAAAGAATATCATTTGTATTCTAAATACTTAGTTCTTGCATGAAAAACAGGCACCCGCTATTGGATGCCTGCTTTTCTTCATATAGTTAAAATGTTGGCCAATCATTACGCCAGTCTGTAGATACTACGTAAAATTCATTATTCGCCTCGAATATCGATGGATCATGTACTGGATCATCAATTCCTAATGCAGAGTCATAGTCACCATATTCCCCAGCCATTTCCAACAAACCAGCCTCTTCACTATTTGATAAACCATTTGATTCATCACTATAAAGATTAACTACTATTAATATACCTAATTCTACTACAATAGCAATCCACACATTTAATTTATCCAAAATAAAATCCACATTCCCCTGTAATTCTCCGTACACATTATAGCATAACATTAACAATAATGTATACGATTACAGATAAAAGTGGATTAGATTAACAAATTAGATATCCATATGATTCCCATTATCATCAATAAATGCAAATGAACTCGATTTCCAGCCATTTTCTATAAGATGATATATATGATCGGCTGTATCATCAGGATCTTTTGGTGCTTTCTCTCCCCCCATGCCTGTTTTCATCCATCCTGGATGTACAGATACAACTTCCACTGGTTCATCCTTCAAATATACCTTTAATTTCTCAGTCAGCATATTCAAAGCCACTTTTGTCATACCATAAGGATAGTCACCACTATAAGCATTGGTAAGACTTCCAGCTTCAGAACTAATATTAATAATCGCTTGTATTTCTGCCACATGTTGTTTAAGGCCTATTCGTAAAACTGGAAGGAAATGTTTCACTACTCGCATTGGTCCTAAAGTGTTCACATCAAATGCTTGCAGTACGGCATTCATATCCAATTCTTCAATCGTCTTTTCTCGTTCATTTAAAATAGCTGCATTATTTATAATCACATCTAAATATTGATCGGTCAATTTCACAGCTTCCGCGGCTTGCTTGACTGATTTTTCATTCGTTACGTCCATATGTATAATCCGAAGTTGTCCTTCATAAGATTCTTTTAAATTTTGCAATTCTTTTATATGTTTATCCGCTACAGAACGAACAGCAGCAAAAATAATATTACCTTGTTTCAGACCACTACGCACTAAGGCTAAACCTAAGCCTCTATTAGCTCCTGTAACTAAAACTTTCATCATTTCACCCCATTCTCTAAAATTGTAAACCCTTACATATATCTTATCATAATTTCCCATCTAATTGGTGAAAAAGTAATAAAATAGCGCTACTGCTGACGCGATATTCTTATTAGATCGCCAACAGTAGCACTAGTCTTACGAACAAACCATTATTTACTTTTTATTTTTAATCACCTTCACACTTTCCATTAGTATTACACTTCCGAGTGCTAATGCAAAAGCAATGAATCCTTGGCTCCAGCCAAATTCAGCTGGAATATGGAATACTTCTCTTGCGAAAGGCATAATCGTAATCGAATATAGTACAAACCCAACTACAACAGCCCCTAGTACATATTTATTTTGGAAAAATCCTGCACCAAAAGCAGTCTGGACATTTGACCTTGCCGGGAAGGTTTGTAACGTCCGCGACAGAATAAGGGTGGTAAATGCCATTGCTACTCCCATTCCTTCTGAGTGCTGTAATCCAATATAATGAGAGATAATAACTGCCACCCCAATTAATAACCCTCGGACAATGACCGATCGTAATGTACCTTCAGCGAAAATCCCCTCATCGATTTTTCGTGGCTTACGCTTCATGACGTTTGGTTCTGATTTTTCCATCCCTAATGCGATAGCAGGTAAAGAATCATTAACAAGGTTGATAAATAATAATTGTAATGCTGTGAACGGATTGGCCCAATTCATGATTACAGCAAACAAAATCGCAATAATTGCACCTAAGTTACCAGCAAATAAATATGCAATCGACTTTTTGATATTATCGAAGACCGTACGTCCTACACTTACTGCTTTTACAATCGATACAAAATTATCATCGGTTAAAATCATTGCTGCCGAATCCTTGGCCACATCGGTTCCACTTCCCATGCCAATGCCAATATCAGCCTGTTTTAATGCTGGTGCATCATTGACCCCATCACCTGTCATTGCAGTAATTTGGTCTTTGCGCTGCCATGCTTTCACAATTCGGATTTTATTTTCAGGTGAAACTCGGGCATAAACAGCAATTTGTTCTAATTTCTCGTCTAACTCTGTATCAGTCATATTGTCCAATTCTTTACCAGTAACAGCTAAATCACCTTCAGCCATTAATCCGATATCCTTACCGATCGCTTCTGCGGTTGTTTTATGGTCACCGGTGATCATGACAGGTTTTATACCTGCTTTTTTTGCCTCCTCAATGGATCCATAAACTGCATCTCTTGGTGGATCCATCATTGCTGTAAAGCCGATTAAAGTGAAATCTTGTTCATCATCTAATGTGATCTGTTGATCTTCATCAATTTTTTTATATGCAAAAGCTAAAACACGTAAAGCTTGCTTGGAGTACCGCTCATTTTGCTTCTCTAAATGTTCCAGCCATTCTGAAGTTAGATCTTGTTGCTCTCCGTTAACTAAAATAGTACTTGCACGGTCTAACATTACATCTGGACCGCCTTTGATTAACATCAACCGTTCTCCATCAATTGTATAGACAGTCGACATCATTTTTCTTGCAGAGTCAAAAGGCAGTTCTGCTTCACGCTTATATTTATTTCGCAATTCCTTATATGGCTGGTTTTGCTTATCCGCTAATCGAATCAGCGCAATTTCTGTCGGATCACCAATTTCATTGTTATCTTCATTAATATAGGAATCATTACAAAGCGCTGCAGTTTGAATGAGTAATCGTTCACTTTTCACCCATTTTTTATTACTGAACGGATCCTCTATTTCCGGCAAATATACTTCTGTAACAGTCATTTTATTTTGGGTTAATGTCCCGGTTTTATCGGTACAAATGACACTCGTAGAACCAAGTGTTTCTACTGCCGGTAAGCGGCGAATGATCGCGTGCTGCTTCGCCATTTTATTAGTGCCCACTGATAAAACAATCGTTACAATCGACTGCAAAGCCTCAGGAATAGCTGCTACTGCAATTGCAACCGAGAACATTAAAGCATCTAAGATTGCTTTTGTCATATCAACATTAGCATCATTAAACCAAATCCGACCAACTTGTACGGCAAAGATAACGATACAAATAAGTAAAATCGCAATCCCTAACTTTTTGCTGAAAGAATCCAGTTTTCGTTGCAATGGTGTTTGTTTTGCTTCCGCTGTTTCAATCATTTCGGCAATTTTTCCAATCTCTGCATTCTCGCCAGTTGCTGTCACAACGAAAGTACCTCGTCCATTAACGACCAACGAACTGGAAAACACCATGTTTTTCTGATCACCGATTGATACTTCCTCTTGGATCGATTCAGTGACTTTTTCTACCGCATCAGACTCACCTGTCAGCATGCCTTCATTAATTTTTAATGATTCAGCTTCCATAAGACGACCATCTGCTGGAATGTAGTCCCCTGCCTCAAGCAAGACAATATCACCAGGCACTAATTCACGAGCCATTATGGTATGATTTGTGCCATCGCGAATTACTTTAGCCTCTGGCGCGGACATATCCCGAAGTGCATCTAGCGAACTTTCTGCCTTCTTCGTTTGCACCACACTAATAATGGAGTTTAACAAAATAACGACGAAAATAATGATCGATTCTATTAATTCACCCAATACTAATTGGACGGTTGCAGCCACGAGGAGAACAACGACCATTGCGTCTTTAAAACTTTCTAAAAACAGCTTCCATGTTGGTATTTTTTCTTTATCAGCGAATTCGTTATAGCCTTCCTGTTCAAGTCGGTTGTTGGCTTCGTTTACTGTCAATCCCTCGGATAGTGATACTTCCCACTTATCTAATACTTCCTGCTTTGTTTTTTGATAACTGCTCAAGATTTATTCCCTCCTGATTCGATCGTAATCAGTACCTTTTCTATACGATAATCGGATATTTCAACTGCTTCAAATATCAGATTTTTATAAGAAATGGCTGGACGTTCTGAATTTTTTGGAATGTATCCTAGCTGATGAACCATAAATCCATTTACCGTCTCGAAATCCTCGGAAGGTAACTCCATTTGAAAAGCTTCCTCCAATAAATAGAGATGAGTCGTTCCCTCTACCTCATATTGATTCGTATTAACCTTTTTCACACTGCTTGCCTCATCTTCACCTGGTAAATGATGTTCACTTAATATTTCTCCAACAATCTCCTCGATCATATCTTCCATTGTAATAAGACCATCAATTCCCCCATATTCATCGACAACCATCGCGATATGGATGTTATGTTTCTTCATATCGCGAAAGGCGACATCAATAGGTTGAGACTCCATTACATAATAAGGCTCACGTAAGAGGTGATTCCACGTTTGGTCATTTGTTTTTAAATAAGAAAACATGTCCTTCATATGTAAAACACCAATAATATGATCGATATCCTCCTCATAAACCGGAAAACGAGTAAAACGTTTATCATTAATGATATCTAATATTTCCTCGATACTTGACTCCACATTAATCGCCGTAATATCTGTTCTGTGTGTCATAATATCGGAGACGGTTTTATCATTAAACTCAAATATATTATGAATCATCCGTTTTTCATCATTTTCAATCGTTCCACGTTCACCACCAATATCCACCAGCATTCTAATTTCCTCTTCATTTGCCTCTTCCTGTTTGGCATGTGGGTCTACTCCAAACAATTTTACGATTAAGTTCGTCGACAGATTCAATATTTTAACAAACGGATAACTAATTTTAAATAGTATCGATAATGGACTAACTGTTTTATAAGCTATTGTCTCTGCCTTTTGCAAGGCTAATTGCTTCGGTACTAGTTCTCCAATTACCAATGTAAAGTATGAAAGTAGAATCGTAATCGTAACAACAGCGATTGTTTTCATTAATGGTATAGCGATCGGTACACCGATATCCACTAACCATTCTGCTAATGGCCCGGCAAAACGATCGGCAGCAAATGCACTAGCGAGGAAGCCTGCTAAGGTTATACCGATTTGAATCGTTGCCAAAAAGCGGCCAGGTTCTGATAATAAAGCCTGTAATTTAATTGATTTTTTGTCACCTTGTTCTGCTCTTTTCTTTATTTTATTATCATTCAATGCTACTAGCGAAATCTCAGAAGCTGCAAAAAACGCATTGATCAATATTAGTAATACAAGAATAAGAAAAGATAATACCAAAATATCACCTACTTTTCACCAGTCTTATCATTGTTATACCCAAAATAAACGATAACAAGACCATTTTTTTGATAATACATGATAAAAAATGTCAAATTCGGATGAAACCTGTTACAAAATATGTCATAATAGATTATAATAGAAAAAATATTCTTAATATGTGATAATAAAAATAATTTAATTAGTACTCAGAAAGTAGTTGGTGGAATTATGCAATTAGAAATAGATAAGTCGTCCTTACCAGTATATGAAGCATTAGCAAGCCAAGTCAGATTAGAAATTATCCAATTATTATCGAAAAATAAAATGAATATAAAGGAACTATCCAGTGTTTTAGGGATCAGTAGTCCGATTGTGACCAAACATATCGAAAAGTTAGAAAAGGCTGGTATCATTCGAACTGAAAAGATACCGGGGAAATCAGGGTTGCAACGAATCTCCATACTAAAAGTGGACCACATTGAAGTCAATTTTCCTAAAAAAATCTATCATTCATTTGCTACATATGAAACGTCAGTACCTATTGGTCATTACACAGACTACCATGTTGTACCTACTTGTGGCTTAGCGACTAGTAAAGACTTTGTTGGCCCGGTAGATCAAACCAAATATTTTATGGACCCTAAGAGGATGGATGCAAGAATATTATGGTTCACACAAGGATTTATTGAATATAAAACTCCGAATTTTTTGCAAGAAGAAGATCAATTACAACAAATGGATATCAGTTTTGAAATCTCATCGGAGTTTCCATTTTCAAACGAAGTATGGCCATCTGACATTACTTTCACTTTAAACAATATCGAGTTAGGAACATGGCAAAGTCCAGGGGATTTTGCGGATACTAGAGGTAAATATACTCCTGACTGGTGGCCACACAATATTAACCAATACGGGCTACTAAAAACGATTCGAATCACGTCACATGGCACCTATATGGATGGGGAACCTTTGTCAGATGTAACCATTCATGATTTAGACACTACTGTAGATGGATGGAAATTAAGAGTGGAAGTAAAAGAAGATGCCGAACATGTAGGTGGAGTTACATTGTTCGGAAAAGAGTTCGGGAACCATGATCAGGATATTAATTTTAAACTGTATTATATTTAATAGCTAGCTCTTTCATAATGAAGGTTGAAAAGCAAGAATCCGTCTCAATTTATTGGACGGATTTTTTCTATTAGAAAAATTATATATTTCATATCTTTACTACATCGCAAATTCTATCCTTCTAAAACTTTTTCCATTCTAAAGTGAAAAAACAGCTTCACAACGCTTTATACTTCCTTTAAAATAAAAGCAGAAGAATGTCGAATTATGAAATGAAAAGAAAATGAGGGAACAGCGATGAAAAAAACAGTCATCATTGCAGATGATTCACGGTTTATGAGACAGTGGCTTAAGCAGAAAGTCGAACAACATCCCTATCAAGTTGTTGCGGAAGCCTCAACTGGTCTAGAAGCAGTGAAAGCATATCAACAATATAAACCAGATATTATCATCTTAGATATCGTTATGCCAAAATCGAACGGATTAGATGCCTTACTAAAAATCAAAGACTTAGACCCAAACGCTAATGTCATCATGGCCTCTTCCCTCGCCACTCACGATAACGTAACAAGGGCATTGAAATATGGAGCCAAAGACTTTATCGTCAAACCACACTTTCATAATTTAATACAAATTATGGATAATATTTTCGATTAGCAGCTATCCAACCTTATCTAAATAGATAATCGTTTGTAGAGCGGACATTTATTCCGTTATTCGGTTCATTTAAGTTAACATCAGAGCTTTTTTCAATGAATAACGGAACAAATGTCCGCGCTCAGCCCTGAAATAATCTATTTAACTAAAAACACAGCAAGTTCTAGGTGAGTTTATCTCCACTAAGACCTTTAAAAAAGCTTGGCATTCGTCTAGCCAAGCTTCCTAATTAAAATAATTCGTAATAGCTTTCTTGTCCAAGGTGCTGTACATATTTGTCCGCCAACTCTTTTAAATTCGTAGATTCTTCTAAAAAGAGCCACTGATCATCTTTTTCACCTGTATAAGATTTACGTTCTACTTGAAATGCTCTCGTATCTTTATCCAATAATGTAAAACATAACTGCGCATCATATGTTTTATATTTCGGATCGGACAACGCCTCAACAATCAAAGGGTTCTCATCGAATGGGACGGGATTTTCGTACGTATATAAATAGATACTTTTTTGTCTGATATCTAATTTATAATCCTTAATTGGACTATTATTTTCCATACTCTCTTTAAGTAACTGCACTTCTTCATCAGTTATTTTCCGCCTTGACTTCTTTGTTAAAAAGACTCTTCCATTCGGATGTTCATATATTTCATAACCTTCTGGAATGCTATCAACTGAAGTATTAGAATCATCTTTTTTAAAATAATAGGAAGGATTACCTTTGTTCGTTTTCCTTACATGTAAATAGTACTCATCTCCACGAAAATTCGTATATTTCACTGCCATCTTTACACCACCTTTAGTTTCATAGCCGATACATAATCTCAAGATTTTGCTTTCATTAGTATAACAAAAATCAGAATAAAGTGAAACTTTGAAAAAAGCCATGTTTGCTATTAAATAATGTGATTTGTATCACAAATAACTCCTTATCCTTTTGTTACAGTAAAAGTAATACAAGTAAAGGAGGAACAATATCATGAGGGAATTTCAATTAACTGATACACCTGCAAATATTGTCAAAATATATCCGAAAGCTAGTGATTTTTTCAAGAAGGAAAAAATTGATTTTTGTTGTGGCGGCGATCAACCTCTTCAATCCATTCTTGATAAGAAAAAAAGACCAGTTGATGGGGAACAGCTTATTGGCTCGATCAATGAATCCTACCAAGCATGGATAGAAACCGGGAATAAAGAGATCAATTGGGAGAATGTCACTTCTTCAGAATTGGTTGATTATATTATGCAACATCATCATCACTATTTACATGAAGAGTTAACACCGCTCAGTCAGTTTGTTACAAAAATATACCGAGTACACGGTCCGCATCATCCGCACCTTGAAGATTTATATAAATTATTTCACCAATTCAAAATGGAAATGGAAGGTCATATGATTGAAGAAGAACGAGATTTATTCCCGCTTTTTGAAAAATATGAAGTGGAGCCAAGCGAAACATTAAAAAAGCACATTTTCCAATTAAACAAAACGATGATCGAGGATCACGAATTTGTAGGTGAAATCATGCAACAAATGAATGAAATAACCAATGACTATACATTGCCAGAAGACGCATGTAATTCATACAGGATCACCTATGCTAGACTAGCAGAGCTAGAACAAAACACGTACCAACATATACACTTAGAAAATAATATACTCTTTAAGTCCATTTCATAGGATAGTAAAGACGCTAATAGTAGGATTAGCGTCTTTTACATATTTTCGACAATTTCCCGGGGAATAATTCCAGATAATTGTATTGGTTTATAATTATATAGTGTAAGAATGATAATTATTGGGAATAGCTTAAAGAGAATTATTTTAGTGTCATTAAAGGAGTGCATACGCATGGAAATCAAAATATCAGATCAAGCATTACAATGGTTTAAAGATGACGTTGGGGTAAGCGATGGAGATACAATTAAATTTCAAGCTAAATATGGTGGTTATAGCCCGATACATGAAGGTTTTTCACTAGCCTTTGCACTAAATGAACCAATGGAAGATACGATTACAACTACGGAAAGAGATGGCATTACCTTTTTTATTGATGCGACAGATGCATGGTATTTTGAAGGGTATAATTTAATTGTCGAATATAATGAACAACTAGATGAAGTTGCATATGATTATGAAGAAATCCAGTAAAGAGTGAGGAAATCCCTCACTCTTTTTCTTTTGCTAAATCTCCCATACTCTCGAACCAAATACAACGAAACAGGAAGAAATTATGTTAAAATAAAGGAAGACTTATCAGGAAGTTAGCGACCGTCACCACCCGCTTTATAACTTTACACTTGAAGTTGGAGTCTTACGGACAGTTAGTAACGTGATAAAGCAAACTTAATAGAATGTTCCGTATAATTTCCCGATATATTCTATAAAGGAGGTTTTAATCGATGAGCAAGCAGGAGTTCCGCAAAGCGATGAGTAAATTTGCGACAGGAATTACTGTCGTAACATCGGAATTTGATAATGAGATACAAGGAATGACAGTCAATGCATTTATGTCTGTGTCTTTGGATCCACAGTTAATTACTATTTCACTAGATTCCAAAACGAATTTCTACCAAAATGCCGATAAAATTAAACGATTCGGCGTTAGTATTTTACGAGAAGAACAACAAGAAATATCCATGATCTTTGCTAAACAAATAGAAAAAGAATATAAAGACTTTACAACTTTAGACGGTATACCAGTCATAGATCATGCACTCACTACATTGGCATGTACCGTAGTCAATACGGTTGAAGCAGGTGATCACTTACTGATTATTGCAGAAGTAGACGAAATCAAATTAGACGAAGGTAATCCAATTCTTTATTACAACAGTACATATAAAAGAATAGTGGATGAATAGAGAAGAGTACGGAGGATAGTCATGGCCATTCTTGCAATCTTACGAAATAGTGCAATATTACCTAAAAAAGAAGCGATGTTTTGGTTAAATCGAGTAAGCATGAGGGACACACTCGTTTATCTTTTTCTTATATTCTTTATTAGCTTCTTACCTAATGTCATTTTAATGATAGCAAACTTTGAACAAGGTCAATCTCACATTTCTTTTAGTCAATTTCTACTGCAAATTATTGTCTTTTATCCCTTTTTTATCATGTTTATCGTTGTTACAGGGGTTTCCATATTAGCAATCGGTCCCTGGATACTAAAAATCTTTCTGCAGCGCAAATTAGCATATCAACAATTATGGAAGATGACATCCTTTGCGTTACTATGGCCATTAATCATTTATCACCTGTTATTTTTCACGCCACTACCAACTTCCTTTGCTTTTTTGGTTGGTTTAGTGTTGTTATATATAATCCTATATCAAATGATTTTGATTTACCCCAAAAAAAGAAAGTGAGGGAGTTTCATTGGCAGATAATGAATGGAAGATAAACCATAGTTCAACTACACAAATAGATCGGTTTAAAATAACGATCGATGAAGTGTTACTTGCAAATGAACAGACACAGAATTTTTCGTATATTGAATTTCGGGATGGTGTCTGTGTTTTGGCAATTACGAACGATAATAAAGTGGTCATGTTAAAACAATATCGTCATCCATTACAATCCACTGAACTTGAATTTCCCGCAGGTATGATTGAAGAAGATGAAGAACCTCTTTACGCAGCACAACGGGAGTTATTAGAAGAAACAGGGTATCAGGCAGAAGATTGGCAATCTCTCGATTATTTCTATCCATCTCCTGGTTCCACAACCGAAAAAATTCATTTGTATTTGGCAACAAAGGCAACAAAAGTAGATGATCAATTTTTAGATGAGCTAGAAAACATCGAGGTTGAAATTGTTAATATGAAAGATTTTTGCAAACTGGTAGAACAAGGCATTTTTCGGCATGGTGCCGGTCTCGCGTGTTGGGCTCGATATTTAAGTATGTCTTTCAATTAACTCCCAAAAGCTTGGTCCATTATAGTGACTGTAAGAATTGATTTAATCTTACAGTCATTTTTTTGCGTTTGTTCTATGTGCTAAACCCTCCAGCCCTTATCACTTCATGCTAAGTAGACCTGCGATTCCTCTAGTAGCCATTATGAAATATATGAAATTGATCACCACGTTGGCCGACCACCTTCCCCTACCTTACTTTGTTTATAAAAGTTGTGATAGCAATGTTATATAAGAAAAACCGTGAAAGCCCACCCGGTCTTTTTCATTGATCAAAATAATATATCGATGGTATAAAGTAGTTATTTTAAGTTGGATATTGGGCGTAACAACCGCTACGGCTTGCCCACTTCGCTAATTAATGCTCTACCATGAATGTACTCGCTGACATTCCAATTTTATTACGCAGGTTAAGAAAGCTCGAGACGTTAGCAGTCACAAACGTTGTAGAACAGTTTCATAGCGGAGGCCGTTCACTTCCACTCCTACGGGATGGCGGAAAGGGAAGTGGACAGCCGTAGCGATGGTTTCCACAAGCTATTTCAACATGGCTACTCTGCTTACAAATGTGTTGATAACACGGATTATATACTTTCCTATATTATAAGAAAACCGTAGAGCGCCCGCAGAAACGTAGCGGCTTCAGAATCAACTGGGATAAAGGAATCACTGAGAAAAGCGAACCGATGATGACTTATCATAGGGCGATTCGTGAAGTCGCCTAGTTTTTGGGCGCTCGGAGCTAGACATCTGCGCAAAATTTTATACTTTCTTGTCCTTACAAAAAAAAAGCTAAAACCCTTTTCAGGCTTTAGCTATTGATCATGTCTCTTACTTTCGCTACTTCTTCATCAGGAACAATGTAATAATAAATACCGTCTATCGTTGTTCCTGACCCTTGCACTTGATAGCTTGTTACATTTTTTCTTGTATCGGTATACCCATTCAGTAGTGATTTCATTGCATTAAAATCAAGACTGGTAGACATATTATTACCCATAATATCGATTAGCTCGTTCACTTTGGTAACATTTGCTACGTTGGCACCTTCATTAACAATTGCTTGTATTACTTTACGCTGACGTTCAGTTCTTCCAAAGTCACCAGTCGGATCTTGCTTTCTCATTCTTACATATGCAAGCGTCTTAGCTCCGTCCATTTCAACTGGACCTTCTGTAAATTGGTACTTGTTGTCACTCCACTCTATCTCATTGTCAACAGTAATCGTTCCTAGCTCGTCAACCAATTCTTGTAAGCCTTCCATATTGATACGAACAAAATAATCAATTTCAATGTCTAAGAAGTTTTGAACAGTTTGCACGGCCATATCAGCACCACCGAATGCATAGGCATGATTAATTTTATCTTCATTCCCTCTACCTACAATCAGTGTACGCGTATCTCGTGGAATACTAATTAACTGCATCTCATCATTTTCCGGCTTTAATGATAATACCATTAAAGCATCTGATCGACCTGAATCATTCCCGCGCTGATCCACACCTAATAACAATATATTTAAAGGTTCAGCATTTTCTGTTTTCTCTTTAACTTTTTCCATGTCGATCGATTCTAACGGATCATGCATTTTAGTATCGAATGTATCCTCCACATTATTCACAATCGACCAAACATAACCACCCACTGCTAAAATAATAACCAATAAAATAATAAGCGGTGTTAAAATCCACCATTTTTTTGATTTTCTTCGATTTGATCTTGTTTCCACTCTCAATCAACATCCTATCCGATTTTTCTAATTAATCTTCCATCATTATAGCACAATAAGACTACAAAAAGGAAATCCCTTTTGCATTTTTTAGCAATTTATCTCATTTTTTGTATAAGTATATCAAAAATATATCTACAGAATAAGTGTAAAACAGAAAATAACATTACTTTAACGTTGAGTTTTTTATGCAAAAAATATATATATTCTAGTCAAAAAAATAACGAAGAACCAATCAAAACAAAAGCCAAAGAAATCCTTATCATCCTCTAAAATAAACAACTAAATTTAACATAACGTTAACTTAATAATTTTATTATATTACTTTACAACTAAATAAAATTATATATAATACTAAATAGATAGCGTTTTCATTTTTGTTGGAGGTGAATTTAATTATCATGGAAACGTTAGACCATTACAAAGGAGGAAAAGCATGAATCTGATAAAGCAAACAGCCTATTTTTTAATAACGATTACACTTATTTTTTCATTTCTACCACACACTAATATGGATATAGAAGTCTCTGCAACTGAATCATCATTGAATCTAGTAGATCCTCAAGTAAATGATCAGACAAAGGCATTATTCTCATATTTTCAAAGCATTAGTGGTGAACAAGTTTTGTTTGGTCAACAGCATGCGATTGATGAAGGCTTAACATTAACGAATGATCCACCTCGTACTGCTTCTGAACAATCAGAGATTTTACATGCTGTTGGAGATTATCCTGCTATTTTTGGTTGGGATACGTTAAGTATTGATGGTGATGAAAAGCCTGGTGTAGAAGGTAATGTTGAGCAAAGTATTCAGAACCTGGCAGCATCCATGGAAAAAGCTCATGAACTTGGTGGTGTTGTTGCTCTAAGTATGCACCCAAAAAACTTTGCAACCGGTGGCCGTTATAATGATACATCCGGGCATACTGTTCCTAAAATTCTACCCGGAGGACCAAATCATGATGATTTCAATGCATGGTTAGATAACATTGCAGAACTTGCTCATTCGGTAAAAGACGAAAATGGTAACGCGATCCCAATTATCTTCCGACCATTCCATGAACAAACAGGTGGGTGGTTCTGGTGGGGAGCACATCAAACAACACCAGCAGAATATAAAGCTCTTTTCCGTTATACGGTTGAATATTTAAGAGATGAAAAAAGAGTTCATAACTTTTTGTATGCGTTTTCCCCAGGCGCTGGCCCTGCAGGCGACTTAGAACGTTATTTAGAAACTTATCCAGGTGACGAGTATGTTGACATTTTGGGTATCGATAACTATGACGATAAAAGCAATGCAGGTTCTGAAAGCTGGTTAAATGGACTCGTTGAAGATTTAGCGATGTTAGTTGATTTAGCAGAAGAACGTGGTAAAATCGCAGCTTTAACAGAGTATGGTTATAGTGCTTCTGGTATTAACGAAACAGGTAATACACTCGATTGGTATACACGTGTTTTACATGCAATCAAAGATGATCCTAAGGCAAGTAAAATCGCCTATATGCAAACGTGGGCTAACTTCGGCTGGCCAAACAATATGTTTGTACCATATAAAGATATTCATGATGATTTAGGTGGTGATCATGAATTATTACCTGACTTCCAATCATTTAAAGATGATGAATATTCTGCTTTTCGCGAAGATGTTCAAGGAACCATCTATACAGAAACACATATGAATAAATCCGTTGCACCTCAAGAACCAATAGCACATGTTGCATCCCCAGTTTCAGGCACAACCATTACAGATAGTTCGACAAAGCTTCGAGTACGGGTACTTCATGACAATCCACAGCAAGTTACTTATAAAGTAGAAGGTTCTGATCAAGAACATTCTCTCAGCTTTGATTCAGACAGTAATTATTATGTAGCAGATTGGATACCAACCGCAGATAAAAATGGCACAGCAACCAACCTTACCTTTAAAGTTGTCCATCAAGACGGGAGCATTTATGAAGAAACTGTTAAAGTGTTTGTAAAAGCAGATAGTTTACCAACAAAAGTATATACCTTTGATGATAATATTGATGGTATTAAAACAAACGGAACTTATCCAGAAACAAACACAGTCGCATTTGAGCATGCAACTTTAGCAGATGATGGTAAGTTGAAATTTCAAATTGAAGGGATGGACACTAGTGAAACATGGCAGGAGTTAAAATTTGAATTAACAGATCTAACAACAGATGATTTGCAAGTTGTCAACCAGATTGAATTAGAAGCTTTACTTCCTACTTCTGTCGGTGACGGATCAATCCAAGCAGTAGCCATGCTTCCTGATGATTGGGAAACCAAATATGGTATGAATGAAACTTCTGAAGACATTTCTGATCTAGAAGAAGTAACTATTAATGGGGAGACATTTAAAAAATATCACGCAACCATTAACTTAGCTGATACAGCAGAAGCAAGGACGATCGCGCTATCGTTAGTAGGGAATCAACTTAACCTGACAGACGCAATCTATATCGATACTATTAAACTAAACAACTCCTATATGGAAGCACCAGCTGATCCATTATTAGTAGACGATTTTGAGGGGTACTTAGGAGATGATAGTTTATTAGATAATGCATATTCCAGCAACGGAGATAAAGTAACACTCCATCATTCTTCTGAAAACAAAATGGCAGGGGAATATGGCCTGGAATATAATTTTACGATTGCCGGAATGGGGTATGCCGGTCGTCAGACTCCTTTAGCCAATGTAGATTGGTCAGAAACAAATGCTTTTCAATTCTGGTTACAGCATGATAGTTACCCGAATGATTTAACCATTCAAATCCAGATAGGAGGCGTAAGTTTTGAAGCATATCATGATTTAGATGAGCCTTCTGAAGGGATCATCACGATACCTTTTTCTGAATTCGTACCTGCTCCTTGGGAAAATAAACCGGAAGTTATAGTTGATCAAGAAAAATTGAAAAACGTTACACAATTTGCACTTTACACAGGCGGAGAACAAGGAGAAGGAACCCTTTACTTTGATGATATGCGTGCAGTATATGATGATGCACAACCTGAAGTACCTGATGCTGAGGATACACCTTCTCCAGAAGTACCAACGGAAGATAACGATACGATTGATAACAAGGAATCATTTACTAAAAAGGACAACAGCTATCAGTTTGACTTAACAACAGAAAAAATAGAAATCACAAAAGATGTAATTACACAATTAGAAAAGAATGCTACCATTCAATTAAACTATCAAAACACAAGTGTCACTATTCCTGTCCAACTTTTACAATCGTATGATGAAAACATTACATTTGCCTTTCATCCTGTATCAGATAAAATCAAGGAAAAACGTGATGACGTATTAAGCGATCTGTTTGACTTTCAATTATTTGCAGGGGAACAGGAAATCACCGAATTTGAACAACCGTTAACGATTACTTTTACGTTAGATAACGATCAGGAATATGCTGCAGACAACCTTCAAGTAATACTTGTCGATCAAGACGGTGAACTTGTGACAGATCAACGCTTTGATGTTGTCTGGAATGAAGAATCTAAAAGTGCTAGTACTGATTTGACACATTTTAGTATTTATGGCGTATTTGCGTATACAGAGGAGACAGCAGAAGAGTCAGAGGAAGATCCACCTTCTGATGATCCTGAACAAGGTAACAAAGATCCAGATGACGATTCTAATGAACCCTCTAGCAATGATAGAGACAGTACAGATCAGAAGCAAGAAACAGAAAATAACTCTGGATCTAATAACATAGACTCTAATTCTGGTCAAAGTGAATCCTTGCCAGATACCGCAACTAATACTGCCAATTGGCTAGTAGCTGGTTTACTACTTACACTATCGGGTATAGTAGCATTGGTGATGGCAAGGCGAAAAAAGCTCAATAAATAAATGAATGGATCTATAGGTTCGCCATAAGTTCTAGCTTATGGCGATCTTTTCATTTTGCCTTTAGTTAAGTGCTATCAGGGTTTCACTATTAATGTACTGCTCCTACCCAAAAAGGCAGATTTATTTAGATAATCCCGAATACTTGCATTTCCATAGCAAAAGGCAGATAATAATAACAGGAATTTTTCAAACATGGAAGGAACGTGTCAAAATGGGGTCTACTCATGAATTTTCAGTAAGAGAAGAAATTGCTAATTCTGTTACTCATGGAATTGGAATGGCATTAAGTATCGCAGGATTAGTTATTTTGATCGTCTATTCATCACTATACGGTACAGTATGGCATATCGTTAGTTTTACTTTATTTGGTGTTACAATGGTACTCCTCTACACATCCTCTACTCTGTTGCATAGTCTCCGAAAAGGGAAAGCAAAAAATGTTTTTGAAATATTGGATCATTCATCGATCTATTTCTTTATCGCCGGATCCTATACTCCCTTCTTATTAGTTGTTGTTCGAGGATGGGAAGGTTGGACATTATTTGGTGTTATTTGGGGACTTGCGATTGGCGGAACAATATTTAAAGCCTTTTTCGTTAAAAAGTTTTTATATTTTTCCACGATACTGTATGTATTGATGGGCTGGCTTATTATATTTGCTTGGCAGCCACTGGTAGAAAATATGCATCCTAACGGCCTTAAACTTTTAGTTATCGGTGGTGTTTTATATACAGTCGGTGCTATTTTTTATGTATGGCGTGGGTTTAATTATCATCATGCATTATGGCATCTGTTTGTTTTAGCAGGATCAATTGCTCACTTTTTCGCTGTTTTGTTATATGTATTGCCTATTCAATAATATGAAAGAAGCTCCAGTAAATGGTGCTTCTTTTTTTCATTATATGTGTGCATTTCATCACATCATATCGATAACAAGAGCGATACAATATAGTTAACACCTTGTTAAGGAGGTACTATATTGACTCAGCAACCACCGTTTTTTAAACCGAGAGACTATCATAAAGATCCGTTTATTGTTATATGGGAAGTTACACGTGCTTGTGCATTGAAATGTCTTCACTGCAGAGCTGATGCACAATATCATCGTGATCCCCGTGAATTAAATTTTGATGAAGCAAAACAATTAATTAATCAAATCAAGTCCATGAATAATCCACTTCTCGTATTTACTGGTGGTGACCCACTGGAACGTGAGGATTTACTGGATATTGTCCAATACGCAGTCAATAAAGGGGTTCGAGTCTCCATGACACCATCCGCTACCCCTAATGTAACCAAAGATGTGATGCAAAAAGCGAAAGAAGTTGGATTATCTCGCTGGGCATTCAGTATTGATGGTCCAAACAAAGAGGTTCATGATTTCTTCCGGGGCACAACTGGCTCCTTTGACCGTACGATTGAAGCCATTAATTATTTACACGAACTTGGAATGCCACTGCAAATTAATACCGTCATTTCTCAATATAACATCGAATACTTAGAAGAAATGAGAGCATTAATGGAACAATTAAATGTTGTGCTCTGGAGCGTATTCTTTCTTGTACCTGTTGGACGTGGACAGGATAAAGATATGATTTCACCAGCTGAACATGAGAAAGTATTCCGCTGGTTATACCAAGTATCAAAGACAGCTAGTTTTGATATTAAAACAACTGCTGCACAACATTATCGCCGTGTTGTGCTTCAGCAAAAAGCAAGAGAACAAAAAATCGAAAAAGATGAAATCGCATTTCAGAATGTCTTATCAGAAGGGGCAACAGGTACAGTGGATGGATTAGGACGAGCGCCAAAAGGTGTCAATGATGGGAATGGTTTTATTTTCATTTCACATATTGGAGATGTTTACCCGAGTGGTCTACTCCCTGTCAAAGTAGGAAATGTCCGTTCGCAATCATTACCTGAAATCTATCGGGAATCACCTGTTTTAAAACAGTTGCGCGATCCAAATCAGTATAAAGGAAAATGTGGCATTTGCGAGTTCCGGCATGTATGTGGAGGATCTCGTTCTCGAGCTTATGCAGCAACAGGAGATTATTTGGAAAGTGAGCCGTATTGTATCTATATACCTCGGGCGATGCGGAAGAAAAAAAAACAAGGCAATTTCTTATAGATTATTCATGATTTCAGTAATGTCATGATCCAATCACTATCATACTTGTTTTTAATTGCATTTTCATCTTCCCATTTATCGATTTCTTTAATCTTGTAATAAAGTAGAAAAGTCGTGAACACGATCACGGCTTTTTCCTTTTACTATTGAGTATTACATCAGTTAAAACCTAATGATAAGAAAAAACCGAACGATATATTCGTTCAGTCTCATCAGGCATCTTTCTTCAAGACACCTATTCCAGCTAATATTACTTTTGCGTCATTAGTCAAAAAATTCAATGCCTTTTTTCCATAAAAAGGTTAGGTTTTTCCTTTAAGATTAACTTAATACCTCTTCATGATTGATACTTTTTATAAGTTCACTGAATCTCATATCCATCCTCCTGATTTCAATTCAAGATAACTATATCGCATATAGGAATTAACTGTATTTTTTGTTGAAGTTAATCTTTTTTGTCGAACACGCACTCAACCTAGTAATTTCAACCCAACTACTGCCAATATAATTAAAGCTAGAAAGAATATTCTTTTGGCACTTTTAGATTCATTGTAAAATAAAATCCCAACAATGGCTCCGCCTGCTGCACCTATGCCAGTCCATATCGCATAACCCATACTCATGGGAATGGTCTCTAATGCCATTGATAAAAACAAAAAACTTAAAGCAAAACTTGCAATCATAAAACTAAATGCTGTATTAGATTTTTGACGATGCCATTGATTCATCATAATTACTGCCAACATTTCAAATAACCCTGCTACAATTAATTGTATCCATGCCATCAGTTACTTTCCTCCTTTGGTTCTGAAGTTGCTTTCAATCCAATAATACCAATCAAAAGTAAAAGAATTAGTGCCGTTTTGGCAAGGCTAATTTCTTCATTAAAAAAGAAAGCTCCAGTTATCACAGTCCCAGCTGTTCCTAACCCTACAAATACGGCATAAACCGTTCCGACTGCAATCTTTTCTCCGGCCATAATTAAAAAATAAAAACTAATCATAATAGCGATAACTGTGCCAATCCACTCTAAAATTTGATCGGAGTGTGTTAAACCAATTACCCATAAAACTTCAAATACTGCAGCGATTATCACTTTTAACCATTCTTTTAACATAACAACTTCCTCCTTACTTTTTTCACGAAAAAACATTTAGATGTGCAGTAAAACTGCCTTTCATAAAAGAGAAAACTGAAACTCCTTACAGATACACATGTACTCGAGATAAAATATATTTTGATTTAGTACCAATTTAGTATTCAAGAAGGTTGATTTTGGTACTAAAACCTGTTTTAAGTACCAATTTAATAATTTGTTTTCTATTTTTGGTACTTAATTGACTGTTTAGTACCATTTTGGCTTTTTGCAAGTTATTTTTGGTACTTAAATTAAAGGCATATTGATTCCCAAAAGTGTCATGTCAGAAAGCGAAACGGTCAGCGCAGGTGTTGACTTGCACTAGCTATCTTTCAAAGGGCAACTCCATTTGAATGACTTTGACTCTAAAGTTTGTGCACATGCCCGCCACACTGAAAAAAGCCTGGGAGAATGAATCTCCCAGGCTTTTATCCTTCCGTGTCACAGTAGTTTACTGTGTGTTTTCTCTCGGACCAGTCCAACATTTGTTGCGGAACCCTAGAAAACAATTACGATATGCTATTGTTAATTATTGTACCATCTTTTGATTTCTTTTTCTAACAATTACTAATAACCCAATTCCCAATCCTAACAATACTCCACTAGCTAACAACCAATTAAAAATGTTAGTTGCAGTATCAGGCAAACCAACACCGTCACTTGATTTTTCATCAGAAGTTGCATTTTGATCTTGTTCATCATTGGCAGTAGCTAAAACACCATAAGTTGAGAAGTGGTCAACTGTTGTAATTACGACACCATCGCTTACCTCACCACCAATAAGCTCCCAACTATTAGTTTCTTCATTGTAATAATAAATTGCTACATTATCCGCACTATCATCATGACCCATGATTAATTGGAATTCACCAGTATAATCTTCAAAACCTTCAGGGAAAGTAAATTCGAAGGTATATACATCACCTGCAACTTGAAGATCCCCTAAGTTTTGAGGTTCTGCTTGTTTAACAACTAAAGTCGTTCCTTCCGGTAAGTCGCTCGGTAAAATCACTTTAGTTGCTGAATCAGCAATAGCAATTATCATATCCGCAGCTACTTCTATTTCTTCACCTAATTCAACTTTCATTTCTTTCGTGTCATTAATTGATTCATTGTTATCTTCATTCTCATCTTCTGGGGTTTCCGTTCCTTCGCCATCACCATCTTGTTCAGATCCATTCCCAGGTGATTTATCATCATCTTCTGGTTTTTCTGGTTTTTCTGGTTTTTCTGGTTTTTCTGGTTTTTCACCAGGCTTTTCGTCAGACCCATCACCTGGCTCTTTATCTGAATCCTCATCTGGATCTTTACCTGGTTCTTCTATTGGATCTAATGCATATGGATCCCAACCTTTTAATACGTTTTGTACGGTCCAGTCAGCTGCCTCTTCATCGGTTAATTGACGACGTGAATCATTGATTACTGCACCTGGACCTTCATTTTTATACTCATATAAACGTGCATCTTCAGGTTGTAAGCCGCTCATTGATGTCCAGCCTTCTGGTTTGATATGCTCACCAAGTTTGCTTTCCATGATGACAACACTTCCAATTGCATCTGGATTGCCCCCAGCAGGCCATGGTCGGCCTAAATATACAGTTTCTGCAGGTGCATCACTCGTAAATTTACTGTCTTTAATTAACATGCCATACTCATCTGACTTTAACGTACTGGCTGCCGTCACATAACCATTATTTGAGTCTGAGCCACGATCCAATGAATGAATTACAGAATCTTCAATAACGATACTTGCTGCACCAAAAATGAAGTCAACATCCCCTTCGATGTAAACATCCCCATAATACTGCGTACCGGAATGAGTATATAACGTATCTTGATTTCCGATAAAACGGACATCATTGAAATATTGACGATCCCCACTGGCATAAACTGCTACAGCTTGTTTTCCTTCAACATCGGCACTTTCATCAAAGGAATTTTCCAATGTTAGATTTTCGATACGGAGATCATCTGCCCGTAAATAGACACTGGCACTACCACTTGTCCCGAGCGTTCCACCTACACCATTGTCACGACCGGCATAATTATCATACGTAATGACTGTATCATGTTTGCTTTCCCCTAACAAATTAATAAAAGGTTTATTCGTTGGAATAGTGACTACTTCTTTGTACGTACCATCTTTAATAAAAATGGTTACAGGATTACGATTGTTTTCAGGAACAGCATCAATGGCAGCTTGAACAGTCTCGTAATCTCCTGATCCATCTTGTGCGACAACTAAATGACTTTCGATCTCATTCATTTGCTTTGTTTGTCCTTCCAATACTTTAGTATCACCTTGCATTAATGTCCTGCCATTTACATCAACAGAGTCGGTACCTGTTACTTGAACAAATACTTTATCCGTATAATCTCCTGTCGTTTGCATGATTTCCAACAGTTGAGTCGCCCAATGACCTCCCCAGGCATAACCGTCTCTTCTTTCTGCTTCTATTTCCATAATATCATGTTTAATCACACCGTCACGGCCAGAGAATATCGGTTTATTTGTGCCTATTTCATAGAAACGGTACCACGCAGTTGAATTCGGATCTTCTACAAAATATTCATTGTTAGGATCACCACTAACATATCTGGTATTTTCCAATTTCACTTCATCAAACCATTCTAACGCTGCTAAAACTGCTTTATTGATTTCTTCAGTTTGTGGTCGAGTCGTTAAATATCGAACAACTCCGACTGATTCTTCTCCTGAGATAGAAGGGTGCTCATAAGAACGACCTTCTTTTGGTTCATACGTATATGGATCATGCTGTGCACACCAAGCAGTTAGTTTACCATCTACTTCAATTTGCGCATTTAATATATAGTCAACAGCTAATTCAATCGACTCTTGTGATTTAATGAGATACTCTTCACTAATCAGATCAGAATCAAATGGATAACGTTGTTCTGCAACTAAATCCAATAATTCCAATACATTAATCATCGCTTCATCATTGAAGGTTACATAGTCAGAATAGTTGCCTCTTGCAGGGTAAACCTGTGCAAACCCGCCTGTTTCATACTGGAGCTTGAATAAGAAATCTAAACCTTTTTCAATGCTCTCTTTATATTTAGGATCTTTCGTTTCTTGATACACCTCTGCCAAATATTGCAACTCTGAAATAGTCGCATCATTATCAATCGTACCTAAATCAACGCCATCATTGACCCACTCTGAACGTGATTCTTCACCATCCCAAGGGCGAGTATAAATATGTGGCCAGTTTTTCGTCCATCCACCGTGATCCATCTGCCATGTTAACAGATTGTCTGCTTCCTCTACAGCAGTATCTAAATCCCCGGAGAATCTTGTTTCCTCAAATTCGACTGGATATTCGGCATAATCGTTCCATTCATCTAAACTGTGCATCACGATAACTGTTTGACCAAATCGGTTCGTTGCCGTTGCAGCCTTGTCTATATTTAATGTTGTAAATCCTGGTGTTAAAAGCTCCCATCTTCTCGTCGGAACAACTACTTCCAGATCAGTTGGTGTAAATTCTTCAAAGTAGCCGTTTAATGTAACAACAAGTAAATGGTTCGATACAGCATGTACACCTGCAATATCGACCGTTTCACTTTCATTTTCTGTTTCTAGTAAAGCAACTAAATCCCTTGCTTCACCCCATGTTACTTGTTCACTTTCAGACTCTGCAGTTTGATCAGAAACTGCCTGTATAATTTGGACTGCTTCTTCACCAGTAATTGTCTCGTCTAGGTTGACATGATTATCACGAACTAAATGATTGGCATAACCTAATCCTTGTGCAGTCTCTAGAACATAAGAGTACCATTCTTCCGTAGATGTTTCCCAAACCGTTTCTGGCTCAGTCAAGCCTTTAAACTTTTCTTCATGAATATGACCTAAAGCCTGATTCACTAATGCAAAAAACTCAATTCTAGTAATTGCTTCATCATTCGCTGGAAGTTCATCCACTACGATACCTAATTCTTTTAGCTTTTCCAACTCAACTCCACTAACCACTTCTTCGATATCAGCTGTTTCAACGTCAATTGGATTTTCATTGTCAACATCTGATTTATTATGCACACGTAAATGATCAATGTTTGCTCCACCGCTTGGTCCGACTCCAGTAGCACGAATCGTGTTATCACCAGACTCTAGTACTACTTTCGTAGATGTATACTCCCAATTTGCCCAGTTCCCGGTCGGATCAAATGCAAGTGCTTCTTCAACTACTTCACCATTGACTTTAATTTCTGCTGGGCGCTGATCTGTACCACCATGTGCATAACGGAAATCTAAGAAATACTCTCCTTCCACAGGAACGTTGACTGTCCACTCCACCCAACTTCCAGGCGCATTTGGACTATAATCGATAAAGCCATCCCCAGTAAAGCCAGCATGTTTATTATCAATTATCACCGTGCCTTCTTCTAACTCAGCCTCTTCTGCTTCATATATTTCATCGTATTCCATCATAACTCTTAAGTGATCAATGTTCGCTCCACCACTCGAACCAACACCTGTTGCACGAATAACATTCTCACCTTCAGTTAATGTAGCTTTTGTGGACGTATATTCCCATGCTGTCCAATCACCTGTTGGGTCAAAAGCTAACTTTTCTTCTACTACTTCACCATTCACCTGAATTTCAGCAGGACGAAGATCTGTACCACCATGTGCATAACGGAAATCTAATGTATACTCACCATCTGCAGGCACATCCACTACCCATTCGATCCAGCCACCTGGAGCATTCGGAACATAGTCAACAAAGCCTGTACCAGTAAAACCAGTGTGCTTGTTATCAATAATCGCATTATAAAAACTGGCATCTTCCGCTTCATAAATACCTCCACTAACAGGTTCTGCTGGATCTTCCGGCTCATCAGGTTGTTCCGGTTCCACTGGTTCCTCTTCCTCCGGCACTTGATACAGATTACCTAAGATTTTTAAGTCGTCAACATAGTGTCCATCTGTTCCACTGTTAGGAGTGAAACTTTCCACAAAATTAACTTTTTCTGCCGGTTGATTAAGTTCCGCTTCTTCATGCACTAGCTCATCATCAATATAGACATTAGCACGCTGAGCGTCTAAATCAATTTCAACTTTCACTTTATACCATGTTTCTTCTTCTACTTCTACTAACGGATGATATTGATCACCTGTGCGATACGTAATAGACCCATCTTTTGTTTCAATTATTACCGGTGTACTATCACCTTTAATTCTCATCACTTTGGTTGAACTGGTATAGTTTGGTTGCATAAATAACATTTCAAATATCGCTACACCGCCAAGATCCTCCACCGATTTACTTACACTAACATTTGTATCATCACTAGTATCATCAAGGAATACACTCTTATTCTCTTCAGACGGCACATCGACTACCGTTACGGTTCCCCCACCTTCTGATACATCAACATTTGCCGGAACCTCACCTGTTACATCCTCATTGAAATCTGTCTCAAAAACAAAGTCAGCTTCCGGTGTTTCCGGCGGCAGTTCTACTTCTTTTAATTGTGAAATACGAAGATCATCAATATAATGGCCCAATGCTTTACTTCCAGGAGTAAAGGATTCTATATAATTGATTTTCGATGCATCCTCGTAAAAGGCAGCCCCTTCTACTTTTAACTCATCATTGATAGAAACATCAACTGTTTTTTCTATTAAATCTACTTCAACTTTTAGGTCGTACCATTCATTTTCTTGCACCTCTACTAAATTCTGATAGGAATCATCACTGTTTCGGTAACCAATATGACCATCATTCGTTTCAATAATGACGGAGGTACCGTCACCTTTAAGACGCATGACTTTTGATGAACTTGTATAAGTTGGTTGCATAAATTTCATCTCAATCGTTACCTGATTATCCAAGTCATCCAATGATTTAGAGATTAATACATCATCACTCTCACTTGTGTCATTCAGGTATACACTTTTATTTTCTGCATCAGGTAACGCTTCAATTGTGACTTCTCCCCCAGCTGCAGATACATCTAAATTCGCTGGTTCTGTACCTGGTTCCTCACCATTGAAATCATCCTCAAAAATAACAACGTTGTTAAATTCAGACTCAGCTTTTACAAGTGTGACTGGCATTGTAGAAAATACGGTCGTAAACATTAACATAGAAATAAGGAATAAGTTAATTGCTTTTTTACCATTCATCCATGAATCTCCCTTCTCTTAATTAGTAGCATGACATTAGCGCAGGAAATTACGTTTCCCCCCTTCCCTGTTATACTTGATTACGGAATTGCTTAGGAGTGACTTGCTGATATTTCTTAAAGCATCTAATAAAGTTAGATGCTGTTGAAAAACCGATTTGGGAAGCTATTTCTGCAATAGGTATGTTTGTTTCTCTCAGTAATTTCTTCGCTTCATACATTCTTCTTTGTAATATATATTGATGAATTGTCATACCAAACTCTTTTTTAAAAAAGTGACACAAATAATATTTATTAAAGTGTAACTTGTCGGCAAGATCCTCTAATTGCCAATTGGTATTCCATAGACTGTTGATTTCTTTTAAAATCCTTTCTTGAGTACGAACTGGATTTGACGCTGATAGTTGAAAAATTCGATCCTTTGAAGTCTGTATTGATCGACTGAAAAAGAGCAATAATTCTGATACATAAAGAATTAATGCATGTTGATGTTGCCAATTATTCGGGGACATATCTTCTTGTAATAGTTGACGAATAATATGCTGAAAATTTTCATAGCCTCGTTCCTCTATTTGCAAAAAGAAATGTGGTGTAGGTTGTTGATTTAATAGGCGTTTAAATGCTTGAAAGATTGGCTGCTCATAGCAAAACAAATCATCCTGAAACATGATCATGACGCGATCATATGCCTGATTATTTGGCAAGTTCACTTTATGCAGATTCTCACTGTTAAACAAAAGAACATGACCTCTCTTTAAATGAAAGACGCTTTCTTCAAAAATAAACTGCGCTTCTCCATTTCTCACCCATACAAATTCATAACCGCAATGGGAGTGGAAGTCTTGTGGTGTCTGGTTATCCACCTTATGTTGGATGGTGAATGTTGTTGGTACGTCCTCTTGTTTTTGTACGGTTTCTAGTTTCTCTATTAACACCCTTTCACCTCCGTAATATTAGAAAACGTTTTCATTTTGTATTATAGCATAAATATTACCTATTCCAATAACGAAATATTGTTGAAAAAATATTCCTAGATTGCTATTGGTAAAAGAGACTTAAACTAAAGAGTAATTAAATAGTAAAAATCCGAACATAAATGTCTGAGAACACATAACGCTTCGGTAAAACACTTCGCTTTCCGTGGTACAGCGGTCTGCTAACTGTGTGAAGAAGAACACTTCACACAGTGGATCTTCAGCTCGCGCTCGTCATGCGGAGTCTACGTATTTTGCCTATGCTAGGTTAAGATTTGTTCGGATTCTCGTTCTTCCTGTTTTAGTTATCTTCCAACTTCTTGTTGATAGATTGTATCTTTCTGTCTTTGCAAATACCAATGTTGAAAGGTTTTGGCAAAATCTAGCGGTACATCATTGATCGTTTCAATTCTCGTCGGTGTAGAACGATTCATCGTTGAAATAGAAGCGAGCTGGAAAATTCTCTGTAGCATCGATTGCGAATAACTCATTTCGATGACCCGTCTCCTTTTCGTAATAAACATTCTACTAGTTAAGCCGCCATGCCACCATTGCAATTGATCATCTGAGATCGAATACTTCGTATGGAGATAATCTAGTATTCTATTCACGATAACGATCAGTAATAACAACAGTGACAGTAACCACCACGCTGCATCCATTTGAAAAATAGTTGGCTTGAAATAAATGAGACCAGCAGTTACCACTATCCAGAACCAACTCGGTTTTAATAATTTCATATATAAAGAAGACTTTGTTAATCGATTCATAGATTCCTCTACATAGTAATCCGGTAATAGAGCTTCCATTAATTGATAGGCTCGATTAATCGGCAGAAACGGATATAACGAATTTACACTAACGGCATGATCTTCTGATTGAGGGCTGGCAGAACTGATTAACTTCACTTCCGCTAATCCGAAAATACGTTTAAGTAAAGTTTGTTCGATTTCTAAACCTTGTATTTTCTGTTTTTCTATTGCAAATTGTGTCTCGTCTAATAGACCTCTCTCAATATAAATATGAGTAGCACTAGATGAAATGCGGTATTTCCCATAACGAGAAAATGTTCTGACAATACCGATAATTATTGCAATCACAACGGCAACGACGCTTAACATGATAATTAACCATCTGCTATCAATAATTTGATAGAATATACCTTGATAATGATCTGAATCAGGTAATAGTGGCCCAATAATGTCATACAATCCCATCACGATCGGTATGATCGCTAAAAAACTGAGAGAAGTAAAGCTAGCTTTTAGTAAATCCTGATGGGTAGGCTCAAAATGTATTACATGATCTGTTTCCACTTTCTTTTCAGCTTCATTCACTTCTTCTTGCTGAGCTTGTTCTTGTGCTTTGTTTTCCAACTTAGGCACTTGACTTTCCTCTACATTGGCTAATTCTAACAAAAAGGTAGCATGTTGTTTCGACAACACTTCAAAGGCAATTGTATCATCTTCACCATCCATCGCGGTTTCAAATGTAAGGGAAGTCAGACCAAATAGTTTGTGAAAAAGCGTAGTATGTCTTGTTACATTTTGAATTTTTGAAAAAGGAATCGTGCTTGTATGTTTGATAAAAAGACCTTTTTTGAGCTGAAAGGTATGATTATCCCACTCATACGTTTCTATAAACCAACTTACCACAATATAGATCAACCGTAATAAAACACCGGCAATAAACAGATAACGACCATATTCGAACAACCAAAAGTCAGAATTCCTTTTCACAACAAACAAGAGAATCCCTAGTATTAAACTATTTTTTATTAATTGATAAATTCGATATAAAATAGTTAAAGGATGATATCTCATCATTCATCCACTTCCTTTAGTTTGGCAAATTCAGCTATCTTCGCACGTAATCCCAGTGCCACATGTTCTTCTAAGGCAGGAATAACGTGTGAAGACCCCATTGTCTCGACTTTTATCGAACGCAGTTGATACCCCCGCATAATGGGCCCTTGACTGGTAGATACTGATTGAATTTTAGACATCGGAACGGTAACCAATTCTTTTTTGAACACACCATAGCTTAATTGAAGATAGTCATTACTGATCTGATAACGCCAACTTCGATATAGATAATGAGGCTCAATGAACGACCAAAGCGTACCAACAACCACAAATAGCAGAACAGCTATCAAGATCCAATTAGCCCATATAGGCCAGTCAAAGTAATTATCTAACCAAAATAATACTGCCAGCACGATAAGACCAATGATATTACCAATCGTTTCAGATATGATTCTAGCTTTAGGAAACTTCGATGATAATTGATGTTCTAATTCATTCATACCGCAACATCCTTTGTTTTTGTTTTCGGGTTCGGTTTCGACTTGAACGAAAGATAAACTACTAGTTTCATCAACCTTTCTAGTGGACCTTGTGTAAAGCGGTCCATATACCATTTACTACAAAACACTTGTAGTATGTAGATAGCAACCCCTAGAAAAATAGCAAACCATACTCCTAAACGAGCAAATAATCCTATCCCATACCCATAAAAAATAAAAGTACAGATCACCGTCTGTAAGATATAATTAGTAAGTGATAGTTTCCCGACTTGCTCAAACGCATATACGATCACACTCTTTTGACAAACGGTATACAAATAGGCAAACAGGAAAATGTACCCGATAGCCAAAATATTGCCTCCGACATCACTCAAAGCAATCGTTTCTGAGAAATATGGGATAAGCTTCAGCAGTAACCCAATCGGTATTAGCCAGAAAAATACCTGTTTATATTTATTTTTATTTTTTTCGGTTTGATGGAGCCATTCTTTTTTGCCAGCATAAATACCAAGTAAAAAGATTGGTAAAAAAACTACCGGTGTTAGTAATAAAATGAGCAATGCCTCGATTTCTCCAATTTCTAACGGATCTTCATTATTGCGATGATGTTGTATTTCCTGGTAAGTACCAGTTTGATAAATGGTTAATGTTTCTTCTAAGTAATGGTTAATAGTTGTGTCACTATAAAGTGCATATTCTTCTTCTGACCCCCAAGGAATATTCATTAATAACAGAAGTCCAAAAAGAATCACAAACCAAATGAAAATGGTCTTAGCCTTTCGTTTTACAAAAAATAATAGGAAGAGTCCTATTAAACCGTAAGATAATAAAATATCGCCTTCCCATAAATAATAACTGTGCAGATAGCCAAATGCTATCAACATCAAAAATCTTCTGAATAAATACCTTTTTACCGGTAATCCCCTGTCTTCTAATTTATTCGTCATCAAAACCAGTGAATAGCCAAAAACAAAAGCAAAAATAGGCATAAATGACCCTTCAATTAAAAGATGAGTAGCGTGATAACCTAGCATATCCATTGATGACAAATTAAAAAAGGCAATTTCATCTTTTCCAAAAATTCCGTATTGGAAGATTAATAGATTGGCTAGTAAAATTCCAAACAAACTAAAACCTCTTATTGCATCAATGAGTGAAATTCTCTGTGTTCGAACCATTCTTGTAGCTCCTTTGCATCTAAATCCATAATTTTCTATTTCACTATAACGGATAAATTATGTAATTTCAATATTTTTTTATTGTTTTTCGATAAATTTTTGTTGTATAATAAAGTGAGATGATGATCAGCAAGAGGTTAAAAAACCGTGCTGAAGTTTGAAGCGGTGGACTTACCAACGGTTAGCACCGTGATAAATGAGACATCCTGTTAGTTGAGGAGAGTATATAATGAATACAAAAATTTTATTTAAAGTAACCTATTTGATATGCCGAACTTTATTCATTCTAATTATTCCTATTGGATTATACAGTTTTCTATATCATATGGCATTTTTATTTTTTCCAAATTCCAGTTTTGCTGAATCCTTTGGCGAGTTCGAACCGACTATTAGCTTATTAACGATCGAATTTGAAACGCAGCCTGATATTTTTATCAACACCGACTTAAAAATTTTATCTTTTATTTGTGAGATAAGTTTATTTATACTTGTATTAGGTATTTTACGAATCGTTGATAAACTTTTTAAAAATATTTATAAAGAGAGTTTGTTTATTATGGAGAATGTTAAACTCTTTTATATGATAGGCATTTTCATTCTCAGCTTTGGGACTATATTCTTTTATACAGAAGGTCTTATCTTTGACAAAACAATTGAGGCGTTGCATATTACCAATGCTTCCATTGGATTTTCCAATCTGTCTTATATCGATACTATTTTCACTGGTATTGCTTGTCTGTTAATAGGGGTTGCATTGAAGGTTGCTGTAAAAGCAGTAGAAGAGAATAAATATACAATTTAAAGTGGGCGATTCAATGATTAGAATAAAATTAGATGTGATGATGGCAGAACGAAAAATGTCTTTAAATGAATTATCCGAAAAAGTCGGGATCACTCCAGCAAACCTATCAATTCTAAAAAATGAGAAAGGAAAAGCAATTCGTTTCAGCACATTGGCTGCTTTATGCAAAGCACTAGATTGTCAGCCGGGTGATTTAATGGAATATATGGAAGAGTAGTGATATTGGAAGATTTATTGTTTTCTTGATTTTTATGACAACATTAAGCGTTAATAGTGTAATTTTTAAAAATCATATACTGAGGAGAATGTGTGTTGAATATTTTTATTTGGATTGCAATGTTCATAGTAATATTTGGTAGTTCTTTTGCACAATACAAAAGTCGAAAAAAAAAGTAACATGACTGTTATGATGACTCAAAAAATCGCCATGAGCTTTTCAATCATGACGATTTTTTGTTTATTTAATCATTGGAGGTTTTTCTTTTTTGTTGTCTGATAACAACAATGGCCATTCCTATTAATAACAAACAACCACCTATAAGCAAGAATGTATACATATTCGTTGCTGTATCAGGTAATTTATTGTTGCTCTTTTCTTCCTTAGAAGATGAAGTGGATTGTTCTTGGTCTTCTTGATCCTCTTCGTCAGAAGTTGAAGGATTATTATCTTCCTTTTGTCCATTTGAAACATTTTCACTTCCATTCGGATCTTGTTCTCCCTCAGCTAAAGTAGTTGAATCTATTACAGTAAATATACTGAAATGATCTGTCTCAACGGAGATCCAATTATCATGCAGTGTTCCACCGACTTGATCCCACTCTCTGTCTTCCTCATTCCAATGATAAACAGAAGCAGCTTCATTTGTTTCAGCTAATTGAAAGGATAGTGTCACTGGTACATCAAAGTTAGAAACTACTTGGTCACCTTGTGTAAATTCAAGCTGATAAATGTCGGTTAGGGCGTGTTCACCATCTTCGAATTTAGCCTGATCTAATGTTTCAATCAACAAAGAAAGAGGTGCTTCATCAGTAAATGATCCAGCATTAAACGTTACAATAATATCTTCTCGCTCTATTGTAACAGTAATATCCTTATCCTTTATTTGCTGTAGTTGCTCCTTTGTAAAGCTAATGTCACTCACTTCTCCATGATCCGTAGGAAAAACAAGATTCAATGTAGCCTGTTCATCTAAATTAGCAATATCTGTTTCAACAATAAAGCTGTTATCAGATGGTTGCAATTGTTCACTCACATTAGCAAATAGTCTCTTCACAAACAGTGTATAAGTTGAAACAGATCCATCTTCTGCAATAACTTCTACATTTATTTCATTGTTTCCTTCCGCTAGTGCAATTGATTCCGCTGGATCTTCTCCATTGACAAGCACATATGCATCATCAGATTGTGTCATAGCTGATAATTGGATTTCTTCTACTTCGTTTGGAACTTCCAATTGATATTCCAATTGTTCTGGTAAAAACGAAGGATTTAACCCACCTACATCTACCTTTAATTCACTTAATAAAGAGTTAGCAGACTCTCCTAATTCATAAGCTGCAATCGTACCACTCACTTCATGAGCAGCTAATAAAATTGGCTTGTCCGTTGGGCTATCGTCTGCCTTAATAAATGTTAAACCTTCTGGTGCAACATCACCGCTTGCTGGTGTGACATCTAAATCAAGTCCTTGAAATACACGAGAAGTGAAATAACTATCAAAACTTGGCGAAGTTGGATTGCTCATATCATATACCATGATACCGCCTTGTCGCTCTAACCCTGTAAAAGCGTAAGTCTTTCCATTTACTTCTCCAGATATCACGCTTTCTGGCTCTATTCCTTTATCATCACTTCTTGTTTCAAATGTGTCTTCATCATTATTACTATTAAAATACTCTGGTTCGATTTCTGCAATTAATTCTTCAAACTCTGAACCACTGTCATAAACTAATTCTAATGTTTCTGCATCCCATACAGAAAAAGAACGTCCGCCATAACCATAGATAGCTTCATATTTTCCGTTTGCATTTGTTGGATGAGAAGTCGAAGTCTTCAATCTACCTAGTTGCTCATCATCAAATAGACCTTCCTCGACCATTTTGTCCAACTCTTCTTGATTATACCCTTGAAAAAGATCTGCATTTAATTGATAATCATCCACCAATTTCTTTACACGCTTTTCCTCTGAGAACCCATCCCAATCTTGGGCGTCTCCTTCATTTGCTGTTAATAAATAATCTTTACCATTGATTTCTACTATATCCATTCCATCCGGTTGATAAAGCGATAATACCGGCCAATTACGGATATTGATCTCGTCATCTTTATCTGATGCATCTAATTTATTTTCAGGTAAAGAATAGTCCTTATAACCTAAACTTTTCACTGTAAGAAATTCACCTGTTTGAATATCCAATTTTGCAATCGCATTTGCTTCCTGCAAGACAACATAACCAAATTGGCTTGTTCCATCTACTACAATGTACTCAGGCTCCAAATCTTCTGTATAAGTACTGTCAGGATGTACTTTTCTGACATCTCCCTCTATTATCTCTTCTGAAAAAGTTGCCGTCTTCACTGCTAAATGGTTACCTTCATTTACACCACTAGAAACATCAATAATCGATACTGAACCTTCCGGATTTACAGAGTAATCTTCACTTGGCTCACCTTCATTTGCTACTAATACATTATTGCCATCAGGTGTAATCGTAACCATATCTGGTAAAGCCCCGACTTCAACTGCTGTTAATACATCACCCTCTGTTGACATAAAAACAATATGTCCATTTTCCACTTTATTAGCAGCTGGGACAGACACAGCGATAAAACTGCTATCTGGTGCAATGGTTACACTTGTTAAGTCGCCAGCGTCAACCCCAAAATCACTGAGCTTAATTCGTTTCTCTAACTCCATTTCTGTTTGACCATCTGCAAGTCGTGATAAATCAATAATATCAAGCGTTTTTTCATATCCATTGACAGAGTAAGCTAAATATGTATTCGGATCATATGCAACGATTTCTGTCCCACCTTCATCAAGTGGAGCTCCACTGGTATAACGACCTAGCAGTTTCACAGCCAATGAGTCTTCACTTTCTGAATGATAGGTAACTTCTGAAGAAGCAGTTGTCATGATGGGATTTACTGATAGAAGAAAAGAAATAAATAGAATAGCAATTGCAAATTTCTTCATCATTCCACTCCTTTTTCCATATTCTTCTGCCATTCTACTTCTCTATCATTAATATAATATATTAATAATGTTAATAGTTTGTAAAAATTATCTTTATCTCCATGGATGTCTCATTTTCACATGAAAATAGCACTTATTTTTGATGTATTCGCAAAAAAACTGATGTGATAGATTTATATAATAGAAAGCGCTTTCTATTATATTTTGGGAGGGATTGATATTGAAGAAAAAGTTCACCTTAACTATGCTTACCTTTGTTATGCTGCTTAGTATTACTTCCATTACTACATTCGCAGAAGAACCCCCCACCGAAGAAATCAATATCCAGACATATGCCGAAAACATGCAGCCGGGTTGGAATCTTGGTAATACGTATGACGCTGTTGGTGAAGATGAAACAGCCTGGGGAAACCCTTATGTTACGAAAGATTTAATTAAAAAAATTGCAGATGAAGGATTTAAAAGCATTCGCATTCCGATCACATTTGATCAACGAATGGCTGATAATGGCGACTATCAAATTGATGAAGATTTTTTAGAACGAGTTGATCAAACCGTACAATGGGCGTTGGAAGAAGATTTATATGTGATGATTAATATTCATCATGATTCATGGATTTGGATAGAATCTGGAATGCAAGAAAACCATGATCAAACGGTAGAACGTTTTAATGCCATTTGGACACAGCTGGCAGACCGTTTTAAAGATGACTCACTGAAATTAATGTTTGAAAGCATCAACGAACCTAGATTTTTGGGAAGCGAAGAAGAGAGCCAGCAATACTTAGACGAATTGAATACTCACTTTTATCAAATTGTTAGAGAATCTGGCGGAAATAATGATATTCGTCCATTAGTGTTACCTACTCTTGATACCGGATCAGAGCCAGAAAAAATTACTGCTTTATATGATTTTATCGACAACTTAGAAGATCCCAATATTATTGCAACTGTTCATTATTATGGTTTTTGGCCATTTAGTGTCAATATTGCTGGGTATACACGTTTTGAACAAGATACAAAAGAGGATATCCACGCTACATTTGATCGTGTGCATGATACCTTTACGGCGAACGGGATTCCAACAGTAATTGGTGAATATGGACTGCTTGGCTTTGACGTAGATACAGGTGTTATCCAACAAGGTGAAAAACTGAAATTCTTTGAATATATGCTTCACTATGCTCAGGAAAAAGACCTTGTTCATATGCTTTGGGATAATGGCCAACACTTAAAACGCGATACATTGGAATGGTCAGATCAACATTTTTTTAATATAGTACAAACAAGCTGGCATACTAGATCTGCAGTTCCCAACGATAACTTCATTTACTTAAAAGAGTCTGAGGAAATCACAGATAGACCAATTACGTTTGAACTGCATGACAATGATTTTGAAGAAGTCTATCTGAATGATCAACAATTGGAAGAAGGGGCCGATTATCAAATCGTGGGAAATACGATCACTTTTTCTAAAGAATTATTGAGCTCCCTTGTAACGAAAAATGAATTTGGTACGGTCGCTACTTTAACTGTAACATTTAGTGGTGGTGTTGATTGGGATATCGATGTACGGGTCTATCAAACACCTGAATTGGAAGGAACAGAAGGTACAACATCCGAATTCCTGATTCCTACAAACTTTAATGGGGATCAATTAGCGACAATGGAAGCATATTATCAAGATGGATCATTTGCAGGCCCACAGAATTGGACGGCATTTAAGGAATATGGTTATACTTTTGCCCCGGATTATCAAGAAGGGTTTATCGAGTTAAAGGATACATTTTTTAATGAAGTTGAGGATGGAGAAGTTGATCTCACCTTCCACTTCTGGAGTGGTGAAACAATGGACTATACGATTGTCAAAGATGGGGAAAGTGTTACTTCTTTAGCAGAGGAAGAACCGGATAAGGAGGATCCAGTTAAAGAAGAGACAGAGGATGATCGTCCACAAGAAGAATCAAGCGAAGAAGTGGAAAAACCTGTTGACGAAGAAAACGAATCAACTAATCCAACAGACGATTCCAATAAAGAAGAAACGTCGACAGATTCTCATGAGGATGATAACAAATCAGAAGATACAACTGATCCATATCTAGCATCTAACCATGAGAAGGAAAACAATCGATTACCTGATACAGCTACTGCTCAATTTAATTATATGGGGATTGGTTTAGTCCTAGTATTAATCGGGATTGGCAGTTTAACTTGGTATCGTAAGATAAAAGGAGAATAAATAGGAAAAGGCCTTAGCTATTTAGCAAAGGCCTTTTTTTATAAGATAAGAAAGTATAAATTTTGCGCAGATGTCTAGCTCCGAACGCCCAGAAACTAAGCTACTTCACGAATTGCCCTACGATAAAGAAGACTTGCCGATTGGTGAAACCAGAGGCTTAGTCGCACTTATGCCTTTAGGTGAAAGTCATCATCGGTTCGTAAACTCACCGTGATTCCTTTATCTTAGTTAATTCTGGAGTCGCTACGTTTCTAATCGGGCGCTCTGCGCTTTTCTTACTATTTTGCATTCCGTTTTATAACAATAAATAAAACAGCAATCATCACAATAAATAATAATGTAACTGTTAACGAGATCATTACTTCACCAGTGAAACCGAAGATTAAATAACCAAGTCCTGCTGCCAAAGCACTGACAAACGCATATGGTAACTGAGTAATGACATGATCCATGTGATTTGCCCCAGCACCGGTAGAGGATAGGATTGACGTATCAGATATAGGAGAACAGTGATCCCCAAAAACAGATCCTGCCAGCACCGCAGCCATTGCTGGAAGTACTAAGTCAACATCATACTCGATAGCAATTTGTGCGGCAATCGGAAGCATAATACCAAACGTTCCCCATGATGTTCCAGTTGCCAACGCCATAAAACCAGCAATCACAAATAATAACAGTGCTAAAAAGTTCACGTTAAACGAATATTGCTGTACTAATTCAGCCAGATAACCACCAGTATCAATAGTCTCAATGATAGCTCCAATCATCCAGGCAAGAATTAAAATATAAATCGCTGGCATCATTGACATGGAACCATCTTTTATCACTTTCGCCACTGATAACTTAGTCCCACTTAAGAAAATATACATCATTAGTCCAACGGCAACAGCACATAAACCTCCGACAAAAAGGGACAGATTTACATTCGTGTTTTCAAACATGGTTAAGATCGTTGCTTTTCCTTCTGTTTCCAGATACCCTGTATAAAGCATCGTCCCAACGGTAGCAACTACCAATACAATAATTGGAATTAATAAATGCATGATTTTTCCGTTTTCATTTACAACCGCGTTCTCTTTCATATCGGCTGACATCGTTTGCTTTGCAGGGTCTACTACTTGACCTGTTTCCACTGCTCTTTTCTCATGAGTTCTCATTGCTCCAATATCAATACGAAAAATTGCCACTAAAAATACTAACAACATTGCCGCAAAAGCATACATATTTAATGGGATCATTTTAACAAATGCTTCTAACGGCTGAAATTCCGTCACTTCAGCTGCAACAAAAATGGAGCCTAGCGTCCCAATAATATAAGCGCCCCAACTTGAAATTGGTGTAATTACCGTGATGGGAGCAGAAGTAGAATCAATAAAATAGGCTAATTTTGCTCGGGATACCTTATATCGATCTGTTAATGGTCTCGAGACTTGTCCCACAGCTAAACTGTTAAAATAATCATCAATAAATATGAGAACACCCAGAAAGGATGGGACGAGTTGAGCACCACGTCTTGTTTTTACTTTTTGAATAGCCCATTCTCCGAAAGCTTTACTGCCACCGGAAGCTGTCATCACAACTGTCATAATTCCTAATAACACCAAAAAGACAAGTAAATAAATACTTCCTAGATTCCAACCATCTTCTGTGTAGAAGATATCTCGAAAGACGAGCCAGATTTGCTGAAGACTATCTACGATATTAAATTCGTGAATAAGCAAAGCTCCAACAACAATTCCGGTTCCTAAAGACAACAATACTCGTCTTGTCGTTAATACTAGTATCAGCATCAAAACCGCCGGAATTAAAGAATATATTGTACCTTCCATAAACATAACCTCCACTATTACTATCCTGTCCATAAAGTAAAACTTCTATCAGTAGGAGTTTGGCCCCACACTGACTATTAACGAACTTATCAAGGTGTTAGCGTCCATATCCCTACCTAGCTTCATGGATCATCTTGGAATGGATTGGACAGCGCCGTGATAAACACAGAAAAAACAGTAATAGAACAACGTCCATTACTGTTCCACTTCGAAATATATACTAAAATAGTGTACCAATTTTCAAAGCATCTGTCACTTATTTTTTTAAGGATAAAAGAAACGGAAATGTTGAATATATTTGGATGAATGAAGGTTTGTTTTTATTACGCACAGCTTTGCTTGCTTTTTCTTGAATTTGTCTATTAGATGCTTTCTTATGGACACTTTTTTCATTTTTGATCTAGCTTTGTCCGCAAGATCTATTCTTACGGACACGCCTGACGTTTTTCTTGTTTTGTCTGTAAGTTGATCATCTAATTTAACTATATATATCTTTTAATCCCTCTTGTTCGAGCGTCCATCCTTCTGGGAAACCTGTTTTCGCTGCGAGCATTGCTACTGCAATCAACAAAGCTCCATTTCCAGGAAGATAGACCGTTAATGCATCATGTTGGTAGTTATGTCCATTGATAGAGTAGGTATTTTTAACTTGATCCATTAACAAAAAGTCGACAGCTAAATCTAGCTCCCCAAGCCTTGCAGCTGTCATGGCACACATTGGAAAATCCCATCCCCATGCTGTTTCCCATTGCCATTCTTCTTTAACTTTATGCAATGTATCAAGCATTACCTTCTTATCTATTAATTCTCCTGGCAATACACCAAAAGCCGCTACTATTGATGGATGATCATGATTTTTTTCAGTAAAAGTATTTTCACAATCACGATGGGCTAAATAGACCCCATCTTTTACACGTGGCTTTGCTATTTTTTTTCTGACTGCTTTCCATTTTTCCGGTATTTCTTTACCTAATCGCTCACACCATTTGATCGCGATACCTAAGCCAAAATGCCAATATTCTAGTTCATATGGTGGATTAATGCTATCTTCCATCCGGTGATTCTCTTGCGCTGGTATGAGTCCAGGACCTAGTTGATAGACATCACGCTCTTCATCATAGGTAGCGAATGATACCATAAAATCAGCCGAAGCAAAAACTACTTCACTAAATGTCTCTAACATCTTTTCATCATTATTTGCTTGATAGCATAATTCAGCTAAATATATTGGATGTGGTTGCTGCCAAATTAAACCCGGAGCTATCGGTGATGGCGTCTGCTCTCCTTCTACACCAACCATTTTCGGCCAACGAGCACCTTGAAACCCTTGAGATTCTGCTAGCTGGTAAGCTTTTGGCAAAATATTGAGATACCAGTTCATACTTTTTTTCAAAATGGCTGGCCTTCCCCATAACGGAAAATGTGCAGCATGCCAATAATGCATCTCTAAATGAAACTTCCCAAACCAACTGTTATACATGTATCCTGTTTCTTGTGGTGGAACCGAACCACCGCTATGAGTAGCTAAAAGATATTGTGATAAAATCACCCGCCGTTCCAGTTCATCTGCACGAGGATCCTTACTTCCTTCAAAAGACAGGAAACCTCCGTTAGACCAGAATTCCTTCCAATGCTCACGCGATTCTGTAAACACCTGATCTGTTGTCTTTTCTATCAGCTTATTTTCAGAAAAAGACAGTGTAAATGTCAGTGTTTCAGCATCTGATGTTAATACCCATTTATGTGCTTCTGTTTGCCGAACTTCTCCAGAGTTCCACTTCCATCCTACTGTATAAGACGTATCATCCATTATGCGTTTCAACTTAATCGAGTTATCAGATTGGTTAAATACCTCTGTTTGATGTCCACTTTCTTCCCAATTCAATGCTAACGCATCTTCCCATTTTCGATCGGTGATATTGGGACTGGGAAAAGCTAATTGTATTGCGATTTGACCTTTTTTTAACAAGGATGAGGCTACGGTTACTCCGATGATGTCCTCTTCCGGAGCACAAGCTGTCTTTACCTTAACCTTCTCGCCATTTAAGATAAAATCACTCTCAATCACACCAGACCATAAATCATGCCTTTGCCTAACAGGTTTGACTTCCTCAGCATCACACAGAAACCCAATCTGTCCAAGTTGTAAACGATGAGGATTTTGTCTCAACCAATGATAGGCTTCTTCTTTATTTTCTGGAAAAAGCGGATATGGCGCCCCTTGGTAATATTGCATAGTCACATCATCTAATGTGGAACGATTTTTTCCACCAGTAGCATGCCAACCCCAATTTGATTGTGTACTTAATGGTGTCACATATTGCTCAGGGAAGGTTTGCAACCCCGTAAAGTCAACAGACATTCCGAATTCACCATTTCCAATGGATAACGGTGCCCTAGGTTCTATCTTGGTCACGACAGGAGCATGTTTATCGACAATCTTTTTTCTATTCATCCTCAGCCCTCCTAAGCACACCATTATGCTCTTCCATTCGAATAAAAATCGGTCGTTCGTTCGGCGTTTTATTTGGTGAATGCAATGTCAGGTGTAATTGTCCTTGTAAATCATGAAATAACATGCCATGACCACCATCACTTTCAAATAATGGCTTTTCATCATGCACCCATGGACCTGTTACGTCCCCAGTTGTGGAACGGGAAATCCCTTGGGCATAGACATTATCAACAAAACTAGCCCACAACATTAATAATTCTCCATTCTCCGCTTTATATATGTAGGGACCGTCTGTCACATAATTTTCTTTTGTATTTCGTGTTTTATGTTGAAATGATGTTGGCCAAGGGGCTTCTGATGCCGCAAAAAGGGTTACCGGATCTCCGATAGCTTTCTTTAAATCATCACTTAGGCGAACAGCACAAATCTCTCCATCACCAATCTGAACCCATTCATGACAAAATACCATCCACGGCTTACCTTCCTCATCAATGTGTAATGTTCCGTCTAGTGAAAACCAGTCTTTCGGTGTGACAATCCCTTCACTGTGCGGATGGAACGGACCTGTTAATGAATCAGATTTTAAAATAGCTGTACCACGTTTACCACTATCCTTTAATAGAAAGGTCGCAAACATATAATAAGAACCATTATACGCATGTACTTCTGGTGCCCAGAAATTCTCGTCTGAGTAAAACTCTATATCAGGGCGAAATACTGGATAGGGGCCTTCCCATTGCTTTAAATCGTCCCCAATCCAAACATCAAAGCCAGTACCCTTTCCCCAGATATTTTGATCGGTACTACCGAATAAATAATATTTTCCTTGTTTACGATCTACAAAAACAAATGGATCTCTAATCTGAACTTCCTGATTTACCTTCATTAAATCCCCTCCCTTATCAAATTAAGCTCCTCTTTTCGAAGACACTTTTTCCACTTTTTCCTTTCTTTTGTCCTCGAGAGCACTTCACATCCTAAAAATATTCAGATGGGCTTACACCTGTAATGGCTTTAAATACTTGACTGAAATAAGTAGAGTTTTGATATCCTACCATTTCACTCACTTCATAGACCATATACCTTTTTTCGCGTAATAATTCTTTCGCTTTGGTGATTCGATACTGGTTCAAGTAATTAACAAACGTTTCACCGGTTACTTTTTTAAATAACTGAGATAAATAATTGCGGTTCACATAGAGCATATCGGCAATTTCAGCTAACGTGATTTCTTCATCATAATAATGATGAACATGCTCCTTCACCTGCTCTACTAATTTACTCGTCTTCTTGCCAGCTAGTGCCTCCTTAGAATGCTCCACCCACTTTCTTAATTGCTCTGTCATCCATGCTAGTAAATCTTTCGTTGTATGATAATTATAGACTTCAATCAATAAAGATGACTGCTCTTCAGGTTGGGATTCACCATGATCGATTGACTGATTTTCCATCATTAATGCACTTAAAATATTGATCGAAACGGTTTGGATCATATAAAAAGGAGAATAATCCCCTTCTGATAAACCGTTTACAAATTGATCCCAGATTGCTAATAACTCATCGTAATCCTTATCGCTAATTTTTGTATGAATGTCTTTAATCGTTTCAAAAGGATATACATATGCATCACCAGAGCCTTTCTGCTTTGTCTCCTGGTAATGAAATACTTTGTTCCATTCTTCATACTCCGCAACTTCTAAAGCTTGCATACTTTCCGAATACGCGTCTGTTAACTGATGCAAGCTTTTTCTGACATTGCTGACCCCAATCATAACGGATACTTTTAAGTAATAGAGGACATTCTCCAACATTTTATGGACGAGCTTATCATTTAATTGCTCTAAATAAATTTCATTTCCGGGCAAAAAGACTACCATTACATAGGTAGAATCAGAATAATCAAGAAGATGGGTAACAAAACGATATTGCTCAGAAAACTGCTGTATGGTTTCCACCAAAATATTGCCTACACTAAACTTCATTAATTGCCATTCACGCTCATGTGCTTTTGTTATATATGGTGGTCGATTAATCATAATCGATGTCACCACTTGGGATGCATTTACATCTACTTCTAAAAGCTCCTTGCTTTCAACAGACAAATCCTTTGATTTGTACCGATTAAACAGAAGATTACGGATAAATGTATCTTTTCGGTAGGCTAAATAGGCAGGGCCTTGTTCTCGATAAGTTTCAAGGATTGCCTGTTGCTTATCCTCTGACTCGATTTCTTGCAATACTTCCTGAATCACAGTTTCGATTTCCGTCACTGGTGAAGGTTTCAAAAAGAAATGTTTGACACCATATTGAATCGCCTTTCTAGCATTATCAAAGTGATTATAACCACTATGAATAATGATCCGGATAGAAGAATAGTTTTCGCTTACCATTTTAATCAAAGAAAGACCATCCATCCCAGGCATATAAATATCTGTAATCAGCAGGTCTGGTGTTTCTTCTTCGATCATCCTTATAGCTTGTTCTCCATCATTGGCACTACCTAAAACTCGTATCTGTAATTTCTCCCAATTGACGTGCTTGATTAAGCCATCTCTTACCGATAATTCATCATCAACAATTATAATGGACTTCACTCTCTATTCCCCCGATTCATTTGCCTGAGGTTGTGTAGCAGGTTGTTCTTCATAAATCGGTACGCGAATTTCTACGACCACTCCACCTTTTTCATGATTATAAATGTCAACATCAAACTGCTCACCACAATACATGGCAATCCGCTCTCTTACATTTTGAATACCAATCCCTTTCACATTAGAAAAACTCCAATTATCCGGTAATCCTGTCCCATTATCCTTGACAGTTAGCTTGATACAATCGTTTTTTTCGCACATTTCTCCAAGAACCATAATCTCCATTCTTTTAGACCCGGCATTATGATAGCCATGTTTTATACTATTTTCGATAAAAGGCTGGAGAATAATTTTTGGAACATAGTAATCCTTCATATAAGCTGGTACGCGAACTTTGTAATCAATAGCTTGTGGCTGACGTTGCTTTTGGATATCAATATAACATTTGGCATGATCTAACTCATCACGCAACCGAATAAACTTCAAACCACCACTCAAGCCGATTCGTAGCATTTTGCTTAACTTATTAACCATTTCTCCAACATCTTCTGCATCATGGTCAAGTGACTTCCACTTAATCATATCTAATGTGTTGTACAGAAAGTGGGGCATTATTTGACTTTGTAATGCACGCATTTCTGCTTCACGACGATTGGAATTTTCCTCTTCCAGCTTTTCCAATAACTCTGACAATTCGTTCGTCATCTGATTAAAGTTCTTTCCTAAAATATCATACTCTTCAACGAAATGGCTTTTCACCTGAACATCGAATTCTCCCTTTTCCACTTTACGCATGGCCTTCACCATATGACTAATTGGTTTGGTAATCCATTTTCCAATACCGTACACAATCGGTATCGATAACAGAATTGCAATTAACCCAATCACTAACACATGAACACCAAGCTCTTGGGTTTCTGCATACAAATCATCAACTGGAATAACCTGTACAAGTCGCCACTGTTCATAATTCGGGCGGGAAATTAATAATAAGTAATATTCATTGTCTTTTTTAATTAATTGATGGTGGTCCGTTAATTCATCATATTCTGGAATTAACCGTTCATATATTTCACTTTCAACAGAAACGGTAATATCATTTAGAATCGGATACTCTTCCCGTGAGTGTGTTTCCGCAATAATTCTTCCACCAGTATTTAATAAAATAAATGGTTCATTAATTTCATCATATAAATCCATATCCACTAAATATTCCAGAAAGTTTTCCGCAAGCACATTGACTTTAATATATCCGACTGTCTCACTGCGCTGGTTTAAAATCCGGTGAACATAACTAATCATTTCTCTATCCATCAGTTCGTCGGTATGCCTTGGCACCCAGCCATTATCAACATTCTCAATAAAAGGTTCAAACCACTCCTGCTCGGTCAGGTTGGATTGTGGCTGTACATTATAGTCATAAAGATACGAATACTCCTGAAAACGATCCGTATATATTTCAACCGAATAAACCTCTTGTTTTAAAGAAGCAACATTATTAGCCAAATTCTTCAGTTCATTACGTTCCACTAATGCTTCATATGGCGTGGTGCCCGTATTTTCGAACATCTCAACAACAGTACGATCAATGGCAATAAACGTTCCCGCCTCACGAATATTTTGGATTACACCTGATAATTTATTAGCGCTTTCATTTAATAACGTCAGTTTTGCCTCACTAATTTCATCAGAGGTAAAATTAAAAAAATATTGGTAAGAAGAATAGCTGACACCTGCAAGAAAGAGGGCATTGACGAAAACAAAACAGACAACCATTATCGTTTTTAATTTTCGAATCATCGATATCCCTCTTTTCTAACCAATACTAACCTTTTATACCAGTAGTTGCTATGCCTTCCACAATATATCGTTGAAAAATGAAAAATACGGTTGTTATTGGAATTAAGGAAAGCACGGACATTGCAAAGACAGATCCCCAGGAGGATTCCCCTTGTGAATCTAAAAATAATCGTAAACCTAATGGAACTGTAAACGTATCAACGGTATTTAAATATAAAATTTGGCTAAAGAAATCATCCCAAGTCCAGATAAAGGTAAAGATCGCTGTCGTAATTAATACCGGGACCGCTAAAGGCATAATGATCCTCGTATAAATCTGATAAATACCGCAACCATCCATGATCGCGCTTTCATCTAACTCACGAGGAATCCCTCTAAAAAATTGTACCATGAGGAAGATAAAAAAAGCATCTGTCGCTAATAATTTCGGGACAGTTAATGGCAAAATCGTATTAACCCATCCTAAATTATGAAAAATTGTATATTGCGGAATAAGCGTTGCATGTGCTGGTAACATAATCGTCATTAGCATACATGCAAACCAGAGCTTTTTCAATGGGAATTTCAACCTAGCAAAAGCATATGCTGCCATCGAACAAGTAATGAGATTGGCTAGTACCGCAATCATACTTATTAAGAACGAATTTTGAAAAAATTGTCCAAATGTAACATTTCTTACTACATTCCAACCATTCGTATAATTATCCAATGTCCACTCTTTCGAAAAAATACTCGGCGACGAGAAAATAAGTGTTTCCGGCTTAAACGAACTCGCGACCATCCATACCACCGGATATAGCATCAATAAACCGAATACGATAATGAAAACATGTGTTAAAATCTTGCTTGTTTTCGTACTTTGATTCATTACAATTTCCCCCCGTCTTCATAATGCACCCAGTATTTTGATGAGAAGAAGATAACCAGTGTCATCACACCTAAAACAAACACTAACACCCATGCCATTGCAGAGGCATATCCCATCTCAAATTGCGTAAAACCTTTCTGGTATAAATAGAGAGTGTAGAATAACGTGGAGTTAATTGGCCCACCTGTCCCCTCACTTATAATAAAGGCTGAAGTAAACACTTGAATTGATTTAATTAATTCAATTACTAAGTTAAAGAAAATAACTGGTGATAATAATGGCAATGTAACACGGAAAAACACTTGACGTTTCGTTCCTCCGTCAACTGCTGCTGCCTCATAAAGTTCTTTCGGAATTTGTTTTAGCCCTGCCAAGAAAATAACCATGGAAGCACCAAACTGCCATGTTGCTAATATAATGATCGTTCCTAATGCATAATCAGGGTGTGAAATCCATCCTTGTCCTTGTATATTGAAATAGGCCAAAACCTGATTGACTAATCCATCAATTTCAAATAAATTTTTCCAAAGAATCGCAATTGCAACACTTCCGCCAAGTAATGAAGGCAAATAATAGGTCGTTCGATAAAAGCCGATACCTGCCATTTTTTTATTCAATAATACAGCTACTAATAAAGCTGCGATTAACTGTGTTGGTACTGCAATAAATACGAAGGTTAACGTGACTTTTGCAGATGCAATCCACCTTTCATCCTGAAACATTGCTTGAAAGTTGGAAAGACCAATCCATTCCGGTGTATTTAATAAGTCAAAACGTGTAAAAGATAAATATAATGAGCTGATCATGGGTCCTAATATCAACCCAAGAAAACCGATTAACCAAGGTAAAAGAAACACATATGCAGCGATATATTGCTTGCGTTTTTCCTTCGATTTTTTCTTTATCATCGGTGTTTCTAATGCTTCTGTACTTTTCATTGTCACCTCTCCTAAATCTTTCTGTGTGTTGAAGTCTTCATCTCAGCAAACCAATCTCTGTTGATTTTCCTGAAATTGAAAAAAACGAGAAAGCCCACCCGGTCCTGTCCAAAGTAGTTATTTTGACATGAATAATAGGCGTAACAACCGCTGCGGCTTGCCCACTTCGCTAATAACGTTCTACATTGTTTTAGCGTACGAACATTACGTCTTTTATTTCACATTGTATAAAACCTCAAAAAGTTAGCTGTCACATACGTTGTAGAGCTGCTTTATAGCGGAGGCCGCCCACTTTCACTCGAGGGCTACTGAAAAACCCCATGGAAGGGGAAGTGGGCAGCCGAAGCGATGGTTATGCGATTGATATATTTCAAAATGACTATTAAAACAATCGTAGATCCACTTAACATTTAGTCGGAGCTAGACAAATACCTAAATTTTATGCTTTCTTTTCAGGCTAAGACTTCAAAAACATGGATGGAACAAAGTGACTCACTAGGAGTCACTTTGTTATCAAGCTTTTTATAATGGACAGTGTTTCACTTTATTCTTCAACCTCTTCATTTTCGTATTTTTCAATATTGGCAAGTAATTCTTCGTAATAGTCTTCTGCAGCTTCATCTACTGATTTTTGGTCGTAATAAATAATTTGCTCTGTTTCCGTGAATAATTGGGTATTTTCATTGTAACCAGGTAAGTTAGGAACAAATGGTGCATCAGATGTTTCACTTACTAAATCAATGTAAGAGTAAACAGCTTCATCTAATTCTGTAGCTTGATCAATCAAGTTTTCACGCACATCAGAATTAACCGGTGCACCACGATCATTACCTAATATTTCAGTAGCTTCGATGTTATTAACGAAGAAATCCATAAATTTTGCCGCTTCTTCTGGATGCTCTGTATCCTTATACGCCGCAAAATACTGACTTGGTCTTAGGGATACGCCGTTTTTACCCGTTTCTGAATTAGCTGGGTAAGGATATAGTTCAAACTCATCCTCTGTCGCACCTGTGTAAGCACCGAGCTGGTTACTTGCAACAGATTCAATCGCTACGTCACGTTGCACAATCAAGGATTGTTCTGGAGTTTGGGATGCTGACACTTGTACCTCCGGAATAGCAGCGCCGCCACTTTCACGAAGTTCTTTCCATAAGTTGAACCATTCTTTAACATCATCTGCTTCAAAACCAACTTCACCATCTAAATAGGTATACTTATCTGTTTGTGCGAGAAATACACCAAAACCATCTTCACCAAAATCCCCTGCACCATATGTTCCATCCAGATTCTCAGATAATTGAGGTGTTATCTCTTTAAAATCTTCCCATGTCCAGTCTTTACTTGGCATTGAAATACCAGCTTCTTCAAACGCTGTTTTATTTAACAGTAAGCCCCATGCTGTTGTACCAAGTGTCACCCCATACAATTGGTCATTAAATGTTGCCGAATCCAACATACTTTGATCATGTAAGCTTATATCTAATTCATTTCCTACGTAATCATCTAATGGTAAAATTACGTCTCGAGCTACAAAGTCGTTTAAATTACCACCAAATTGTATAACGTCGGGAGCATTTCCAGCTGCCAGTTGTGTATTTAATTTGTCAAAATAACCATCAAAACCAGAATACTCAGCCTCAATCGTTACATGAGGATTTTCCTCTTCGTACATTTCAATCACTTGTAATGTGCGGTCATGTCGCTCCTGACCACCCCACCATGCTACTCGTAAAGTGACCTCTTCACTATCTGATGCCCCTTCGTCATTTTCTGTCTCTGTTGTATCTTCTTCAGATCCTGTATTTTCCTCATTTTCATTAGCAGAATCCGAACTACAGGCAACCACCAATGCAGTAAAAAATGCTAAAACTAAAAATAAATACCACTTTTTCATCACTAATAACCCCTTTCCAATTAAGTTAAGTTCATTTTATATTGTAAGCAGTTTCAATTAAATAAATAAAAGTAAGGGCTTACATAAGAAATCTTAGGTAGATTGAAAAATGGATATGTTTTGATTTCTTGGTTAAATAGAGGAACCTGGAGGGTATAAACAATTTTTCTGCAAACATTCATAAACATTTTGCAGGTGCACATATTAAAAAGGAAACATATCACGGGTTAATAACCGTGACAAATAAGCCATAAGAAGGAGTTGAATACTGTGCCAAAGAGGAAATATAACCTAAAAAATGTTAGAGCAAATACAGAACGTAATTTCTTAGCAACGAATACAACATTGCCACAAAATAAAAATAAATCAAAATAATGTAAGCTTTAAAATGTCGTTTTTCCTGAACTTACCAGCAGATAAATTGCATATAGAAAGAGAAGACCATATCCGGTTCAGCCTTCTCTTTCTTTTTCCATTATGGCATGTAATTTTTCAAGATAAAGCGATTGGTCAAAAGGTATAGATACTTCTCGCTGCAGCCAGTCCGATAAATAAATAGCATTAATCAGCTCCACATTACGTTCACCATCTACTTTTGTCGCAAATAACCGAGTATTTTCTGTTATGCTTTCCATGAAATTTTCCATGATGCTAACATATGGATTTTGCTTAACCTCCCTATAATCCAACATCTTTTCTTGATAATACGGGGGATTTTGCTCCAACGTCTTGAACTCTGCTAAACTTAACTTCTTACTCCAGAGCTGTTCCTCTTGATCAAAAACTTTCATGTTCATCCAATCCCCGTTTTCTATCATAATCTTGCCTTTATCTCCCAGGATCTCAAGCCGATCTGTTCCGAAAAAATCATGAGTACGGGATGTAAAAACACCTGACATACCGTTCGTATAAGTAAAGACAGCTATTACATCATCATCAACTGTAATGTCTCGTTGAGATCCATACTTAAGGTGTGCAAACACTTTTTCAGGCATCCCAAATAACCAAGTGATTAAATCAATGTGATGTGATGCTTGATTGATTAAGACGCCGCCACCTTCTCCATTCCAGGTTGCACGCCACTCATTCTGTTCATAATAGGCTAGCGGACGCCATGTTTTGGCAGCTGTCCATTGCCAGTTTCTAATATTACCGATAATACGTTCCACCAATACATCCTTCAGCTTTTGATAAACTGGCTTTGTCCGTTGATTAAAAATGATACCAAAACGCAAATCCGGTTTTTCTTCGGCTAATCGATTTAGTTCTTCAAGCTCTTTGGTATGTACACTGAGCGGTTTTTCTACCAATACATGTTTGTTATGGGCAAGTGCTTCCATAGCAATTGCGACATGCTGAAAATGAGGAACACAAATGATAACAGCATCAATTGCTTCATTTTTTACTAAATCGTGATAATCCTGATAAAATAACACCTCTTTAAAGTGCTCCTGTACGTAGTCTCTTTTCTCCTCGCTTCGTGAATTGACGGCTGTTAATGCCATTCCTTTTACTTTCCCGTCATGAATGAGTGATGCGTATTTTGTACCTTGGAGACCGAGTCCGATAATTCCTACTTTGATTGACACTGCTTGATGCCTCCTTTCCGACATATTCTTAGCCCCATTTGTTTTTAACAATATGGTAGGCTTGTTTGGGTTGACGGTAGCCATTAACAATACCTTTGTTGTTTTGCGTACCGGCTCTTGTCATAAACCACTCTTCCTCTGTCACTCGACAGTCAGCAAATTGCCAGATGAACATACCAGATAGATAATCTTTTTTCATATAAGCAGCTAAATTAGCCTCGATAATCATTGCCTGCCGTTCTTCTGTTCCTTTGACTGCAGTTGAACAGCGATAACCATATAACCCATCAGCACCAAACTCACTCATTATCATCGGTTTTCCTGCCCCACCTGACTCATCTGCCCACTTTCTGGCCTGGTCAGCTAGATCACTTGGATCTTCATCTGTGTACCATTGTGGATAGAGGTTGAACGATACGATATCTACCAAGTCAAAACATAGTTCTGCCGCTCGATGATGGGAAGCAAAAGTCAGAGGACGACTTTGGTCGAGTGCCCGAATTTGTTCGAGCTGTTCCTGATATATTTCACGTCCTTGTTCGGTATTACTGGCACACTCGTTTAAAATCCCCCAAATAATAATAGAGGGATGATTATAATGATTTTCTACCATTTCCCGATTTACTTGTTCACATTGCTTTCGGAAAAGCGGGTGCTGCATTCGTTCTAAGCTTAGTCCACGGGCATGGTTTTCCTCCCAAACAAGAAATCCCAGTTCATCACATAAATCAAGAAAAAGCTCATCATTCGGGTAATGGCTCGTACGAACGGCATTAGCCCCCATATCCTTCATTAGTTCCAGATCCTTTACCATCAGACTAAGTGGAAAAGAAGCACCGACAATTGCATGATCCTCATGACGGTTAAATCCTTTTAACACGATATCTTCACCGTTCACTTGGATCTTTCCATTTGCTGTTGTGACTTCGCGAAATCCGATTCGTTCGATATAATCGTCTACAGCCACTTCATCCGCTTTTCTTACGATTTGAAGTTCTAACTGATACAAATGAGGACTATTTGGTGACCATGCAGACACATCCAACCCTGTTATTGAATGACTAATTCTCTTGTTTTTGTCTGTTTTCTTAAGATCAATCGTAAATGTTTGGTTAGCAATGATTCCTTTTAGATAATAACTGTCCGGACTATCGTCTAATAATTCCATATCAACTTCTAATTCTAAATTCCAACTTTCTCCTACTTTGACTGGGACGCTTTTCACTTGATTTACCATGATACTATCCATTAATTCGACCGCAACCGGCCTTATGATACCCCCATACGTATAATAGTCATTAGGAATATGCAGAGAAGATTGATCCGTGAAACGATTGTCAACGAGGATCACCAGCTCATGCTCACCCTGTTTTACATGTTTAATGACATGAGAAAAAGGTGTATAAGCATTATAATGAGAAGTAACATAACTTCTGTCAAAATAAATTTCGGCCGTGTGACTAATTCCTTTACAAACTAAATGTACATGCGTGTCATTTTGGATGAAGATCTTTTTTCGATAGGCTGCTTTTCCACGATAATTGGCAAAGGATGGATGTGACTCCCAGCAACTTGGTATAGGAAGTTGATAATCATACTTCTCCACATCCTTTATCGTACAATTCTCATCAATCGGCTGAAAATCCCACAGTCCATCTAATTCTTGATATTTTCTTACTTGATGATTGTTAAACAAACGTATCATAATGCGACTTCCTTTCGCTTTCCTTGTATCGTTGTCACTCTTTCAAACGTTCTCAAACTAAAATACATAACAATCAATACGAGACCACTGAGACCACATAAAGGAATAAATCCCGGTATCGTCTTCATCATCATACAAAAGATTGAAACCGTTATCAACAATAACAATGTATTCACCGGATGAACAAATATCAACAAGAAGGCATGTTTTAGAACAGAAAGAAAAGAAGTCCGAAAATGGATATAAACAGGAATGACAAATAAGCATAGGCAAAGGAACAAGATAAAAACCGTTAAGATTGGATAATAGCTTATTTGTATGAGTGAATGGTTGATCACTTCAGCAATCGTTAAATTAATATACAACAATAAACCAACTATTGTTAACAACCATCCGATCCCGTTACTTCTGAGCAATTCCTTTTTAAAAATGCGATAAAAGTTCTTTGTTATTTTTATATCACTATCACCTGTTAACCATTTGCGAACAATATAAAAAGTAGCAGTCACGGCAGGGAACACCCCAAAAACAACTAAGCCTAGCAAACTAAAGAAAAAAGCAAGTAAATTTAAATAAACAAGTTTTATAATAAAATCTGCAAGATAGTACACGCGCTCCATTCCGTCACTCTCCCTTTTATTCTTTAACTGAACCTAACGTGATACCATGAATAAAGTATCTTTGTAAAAATGGGTACACTACTAATACAGGGATCATCGCAATAAAGATTTTGGCAGCATCTAACGTGCGGTTTGATAACTCACTCAACCGTTTATACTGGTCCTCTGTCATCGTTGATGGATCAACCGACACGACCAGCTGTTGAATATACGTCTGTAATGGATAGAATTCCTCTCTCGTCATAAAAATCAAACCATACAGAAATTCATTCCAGTGATAAACAATACTAAAGAGGGATACGGTAGCAAGAACCGGAATAGATAATGGAATAAATACTTTCGTTAAAATATACCAAGGTCCGGCACCATCTACTAATGCTGCCTCCTCCAAAGAAGAAGGAAGATTTCGAAAGAAGTTAATAGTAAGAATAATATTAAACACAATCGTTTGTGCACCGCCAACTAACACTAATGCCCAAATACTGTTCATTAAACCATAGGCTTTAACTGTTAGATAAAGAGGGATTAAACCACCATTAAATAACATCGTAAAAATGAGCGTCCACATTAATACATTACGACCTTTAAAATCTTTTACTGTCTTAGATAACGGATACGCCATCAAAGGTACAATAATAAAATTCAACCCTGCCCCTAACACTACCCGTTGGACCGATATCCAGAAGGACTTAAAAAATTGACTATCCTGCAATAATTGTTGGTAGGAATTAAAATTAAATTCCACTGGCCATAAAGCAACAGCACCAGCTGCCGCAGCTGTCTTGGAGCTTAAAGATAAAGATAACGTATACCATAAAGGTAAAATACAAGTAATCGCAATCGCTACTAAGATGATAATCAGAACAACATCCGCTATTTTAGAAGATAATGACTTACTTTTTAACATATGCTTTTCCCCCTTCCATTAGAAAATCCGATAATTCGTAAATCGATAAGCAAGATAGTATGACAAACTGATTAAAATAAACCCTGCAACTGATTTTAATAAGCCGACAGCCGTTGCCAATTCATACTGCAGATTTAATAATCCTGCCCGGTAAACCCATGTATCGATAATATCACCTGTTGAATAAACGAGCGGATTATATAAGTTAAATATTTGATCAAATCCTGCATTTAGTACATTTCCTAAACTTAATACGGCTAACAAAACCGCTGTAGTGCGAATCCCAGGTAATGTAACATGCCAAAGCATACGCAGTCTTGATGCACCATCGATACCTGCTGCTTCATATAGCGCTGGATTGATGCCGGTTAATGCTGCTAAATAAATAATCGTGTTAAAGCCGAATTCCTTCCAGACATCACTGCCTACTACTAGAAAAGGAAAAAGGTCTTCTCTACCAAAAAATAAAATAGGATCTATTCCAAATGCAGCTAACATTTGATTAATCGGACCACCATAAGCAAAAATATCGAGCAATACTCCACCCAAAATAACCCATGATAAAAAATGGGGTAAATACACAATCGTTTGGATCGACCTTTTTAGCCCCATATATCTCACTTCATTGAGCATTAAGGCAAAAACTAAAGGAACGATAAGATTTCCAATAATTTTCATGATTGCAATAAAGATTGTATTAAAAAATACGTTTACAGTATCACTCAATTCGAACATATACCGGAATGTTTCTAACCCCACAAACTCTGAACCGAAAACGCCTGCTCCAGGATTGTAGTTTTGAAAGGCAATCATAATACCGAACATCGGTACAATACTGAATAAGGTTAACCAGATAAAACCAGGTATCAGCATGAAATAATAATGTTTAGCAAAACCCTTTGACTTCATGAACAATCTCTCCCTTCTTTAGCCAACCAAAAAATCAGACCGTGGGTTGGCGGACATTTAGTGCGTTATTTGCTTAGAAAGGCGCCGAATCACTTCGCCGCCTTTTCTGTTTCATTATTGGTTTACAACTTCTACAACCTCTTCTGTAATCTGCTCTCCTCCTTGTTTTTTCCAATTTTCCACAAATTGATCAAAGGATTCGAGCGGTTCTGTCCCCATAATGATTTTCAAAAATGTTTCATCTTCTAATTTTTTTAGGTTTACCCATCTGTCCTCCATCGTTTCTGTTTGAGAATATATTAAGCTCATGACACCATTGATTTCCGTATCAACTAATGGAGCAGTTCCAACTAACGCTGAGTATGCTCTCGTCCATTGACCTAGATTTGTTTCAGGATCCCAATATTCAATATCCATATTGTCATATGGTTCTAGCTTCACTTCATGAATCGTGTCTACATCAGATTTCAACAATTTATAGGCGGGCATATCATAAAAATCTTCTGGTTCTTTCGTTCCTGCAAGCACTTCTCTTAGTGCTACCGTTGTTACTTCCATTTCGTCTGCAGGTGCATAGACAAGACGTAATGGATAGTAGCCCGGTCCACCAATACTAGGGTCGAATTCAGATTCATTTGCTAATAGATTATTTAAAATCTTCATCGCAGCTTCCGGATGTTCATAGTCTTTTCGGACAACTACAAATTGAGTGGTTGTCGTACTCAAATGAGGTGTATATTCACCATTAGCATCAAGTGGAAGTGCATATGATTGCCAGTTTGCTTCCGGATTATTTGTTACAGCGTCTGTAATAGGTCCATACGGCATCCAAAACGGCCCGAAGAACATGCCAGTATTTCCGCTTATCACAGATTCACCAGAGTCCTCGCGAACACCCATTTCCGGATCAATAAGCCCTTCGCTGTACATATCCCTTAATACAGATAAAGCCTCTTTCGTTTCTGGTAAAATTGATCCGTAGACTGGCTGTCCATCTTCTCCTTCTAACCAATACCCTGGATAAGCATGTAATGCTGAAAAAATCCCATCAAAACCATATAAATTATTGGTTGACTCTAAAAAGTTAGCATAGAGTTTATTACTGGTGTCTGGTCCGGCTAAACCAATCGTATCATCCTGCCCATTGCCATCAGGATCTTGCTCTACAAAAGCTTTTGCTACTTCTTTAAATTCTTCGATTGTTTTAGGTGGCTCTAAGCCAAGATTATCAAGCCAGTCTTTTCTAATCCATAAATTATGGACACCATCGGCACTAGCTTGTGAATTAGGAATTGCCATCATTTTTCCATCAAATGTAACATTCTCAAGTGCAACTCCATCTGAACTATCAATAATTTCCTTTATGGCCGGAGATGCATAATTCTCATAGACTTCTGTCAGGTCTGCAATTTGATCAGCTTCTACCAACTGCCTTAATTCAACTGGACCTACAACCATCGCATCTGGCAAATCATTACTGGCAATTGCAAGACTTACTTTTTGATCGTAGTTGGAAGGAGAAGCAGTAAATGCATGCTCCACTTTGATGTTTAGATTTTCTTTAACATGTCTCGTGTACTGATTATCGAGTGGTGTATCACCCTCTTGTAAACTAGTATCACTTGGATCCACTTCTTGACCAATAGCAATTGTAAGTGTTTCTTCGTAAGCACCAAACGGATCAGCTGGCTCTGAAGAAGTTTCCGTCTCCGTTTCTTCGCCATCACTAGGATCGGAGCTTGCATCATCATCAGAACATGCGACTAACACCAACGCAAATAATAATAAAAATAAGTACTTTCTTAGCATCCTTTTCCCCTCTTTTCCTTGAATTTTATATTCAATTTAATCATACCAATAATGTAAGCGTATTCAATAAGAGGGTTGTTTCGAAAAAAAGGTGGTATTTGTACTTTCCAAACCTACTCTATTCTCCTTTATAAAGGGGAAACAACATTTCTCTTACAACCTAGAAACATTTGACCCCTTTTTATTTAATTTTCGATACTCACTCGGTAAGAGTTCTGTCTCTTGTCTAAATATTTTACTGAAATATTTCATATCAGCATAGCCAACCTTTTCGGAAATAACTGCTATCTTTTCTCTTGTATACAGTAAGTAATCTTTTGCTTTACTAATTCTGGCCATTCGCACATATTCATTAAAGGTTTCACCGGTTATTTCTTTAAAACAGGTTGAAAAATAACTCCTACTCATATTTACTTGTTGTGCAACATATTGGGCTGTCAAAGGTGAAGAGAGCTCACGTTCTATAATAGCGATCGCATTTAAAATACATTGATTGGTCTCTGGAGAATACACTGGGCTAAATAAAGTGGTATACATAACCCGCTGAAATTGTTTAAACCATTGTTCCACATCAGACCAATACTTTACTTCCATAGGGGCATGGATCTGTTCAGGGAGAATATCTCGATAAATTCGCTTATATTCATTAACGAGCCACGATAATAATCCTTCTATTTGATTAATCGAAAAACCAGTTGTATATAAAGCACTTAATAATTCAGTGACTTGCTGTTTATTTGCTAGCCAATCTGATAAAATGATTCTTTCTTTCCAACTTTCCAGTTCTTGCTTGCTTACTTGTAATGGTTGATAGAGATTGTGAAATGCCTTTATTGCTATTGGTTGATCCTGGCTCACTTCATAAAATAATAACTGTTGGTGATCATTTGCTTTCCATTCCTTCATATCGTTAAAATCTACTTCTGTTTCTGGATAAACTAGAAGTAATGGACGGATATCATACTCCGTATCCAATGTTTGCTGTATAATATTCTCTGGTGTTAGTAAATCGCTCTTTACCAGCAGACAATAATCATTCCATTTACATATATCCTCGCTAGGAAAAAACTTGTTTAATGCTCGTTCTACAGCAGATATTTTTTTCGAAATCAGAGCATATCCACTAGTGATTGTTGTTTTTTCGTGATTTGACATAGAAGTTTGTTTTATTAGTTCTTTTTCAATTCTGTGCTGAATGCGAATGAGAATATCATCCATGTCATTCCCGTCTAATTCAATTTTGGCTATATAATCGATTGCTCCTAATCTCATCGTTTCTTGTATATACTCAAAATCCTGATGCAAGGAAAGTACGACAATAAAGATTTCTGGATATTTTTCTTTAACAATCCGAATAAGTTCTATTCCTGACATTATCGGCATTGCTAAATCGGTAATCATCAAGTCCACCTGATGAGCTTCGATAAACTGCAAAGCTTTTTCTCCATTTTTAGCATCTCCAACTATCTCCATGTCAAATTGTTCCCAATTAAAGGAAGAGATGAAACTCTTTCTGACTAATTTGTCATCTTCCACAATTAATACTTTAATCATTTCAAATCACCCTTTATATATGGTATTCTCAAACGGACGACCGTTCCTTTACCGACCATGCTATCCATTTCAATCTCTGCATAATTTCCATACGTTCTTTCCATCATTCTCTTAACATAATTTAAGCCAATACCCATCCCGTTCCTCGTCTGTTTAAAAGATTGATCGTTTAAAATTTCGTTCATTTTCTCTCTCGACATTCCTCTGCCATCGTCGCGGACTTCGATAACAATAATTTCCTCCTCAAGATGTATGTTAATTGCAATGGTTCCTTCATCGACAAGTCCATGATACAGTGAATTCTCTACTAATGGCTGAAGAATAAACCTTGGAACAGGAGCTTGTAAGACTTCTTCAGAGACATTGATACTGGTTACATATTCAAAATCATACCGGATTTGCTGCAACATTAAATATTGCGTCATCGAATCTAATTCTTCTTCCAATGTCGACAATACCCCTAATTTTCCCATATTGTAATAAAGTAATTTATTCAATGAGGTTAATAAACCGGTAAGCTCCTGCTTGTCTCCGGAGATAGCTAACCATTTAGCTGTATCTAACGTATTCATTAAAAAATGAGGATTGATTTGATGCTTTAATTTCTCCACCTCTAAATCAGCACGTTTTCTTTCTTTTTGTTCTATCTCCTGAATCAAACTGACAATTTGTACCCTCATATTACGAAAACGCTTTATCAAATCAACAAACTCGGGAATTTTGGTATGAACAATTTCCGAATGAAAATTGTTGTTGCCCATTAATTTTATTTCATGACGGAATTCGTTTAAAGGCTTGTAAAGTGTTTTCCATAATAACAGGGAAACGACAAGACTGATAAATACAAAAAGAATCGCAATATAAATCATTAAAATAACCCATTGATTCATTTCCTCGTTATACTCCGAGATAGGTATTAACGCGATAATACTCCATCCTTTTTCCGTTGTCTCCTCAAACCAGTAAAATCCATTATGCTTGCCATAACCCTTTTCATTACCACTGAAAGAACTATTGAATGGGAAAGTGTCATTTTCACTATATATGATATGCCTCGTATCATCTAAAAGTATATAATTAGCGTGATTCAATACATTCTCTACTTCTAAAAGGTCATTTGTTAAATCAAGATTCGATTCCAAATAAATATAAATGTCATCAGCATAATTAACATCCAATTTCCTGGCAACAGAGAGTACATACTTATCTTTGTACTGTTCCATGCTTATGTGAGGTCCATAAGTGTGCATATTATATCCTTCATCCAATAATGGTTCATGGTCTAAGGAGAATTCATCTTTTACTCCATGGTTATAAAAAAGATACTCATCATTTTCTTTTAAATAGAGTAAGGATAAACCGATGCTGGGGTTACTAAACTGAATTACATTCAACTCATTTTTAATATCCTCATAAACTTTGACTCTATCGTAAGACGGAGACGAGTGTAAATAATCATCTAACTTAAAGGTGAGATTCTCCGAAAAGGCAATTTGTTGTGCAACATAGTTTAAATCTTCTATTGTATTCTCCATCGATAAGCGGATTTGTTGTAAATTACTATTGAAGGTAGCATGTAATTTATTCGTTAGAATGTTCGACATCGATTGATAGGAAAACATGATCGTAAACATGAGCAGCAAAAAAGTACTTAAAGCAAACACTAAAGAAATTCTGCTTTTCAAACTTAACTTTTCAAAAAAAGAAATCACTCTACTAAACAATTTTTTCAAATCATACCACCTTCCTTTTAATGATAACGATTACATGAAAAGTATCATTACAATAGCATCTTTTAAATGTTTATTCAAGGTAGTATGGTTTCGAAAAGAATCAAAAATATAAGAGCCTAATTCCCCACTATCACTTAGCAGGAATTAGGCTTCTACAATTACTCTATAACGAAAGGACGTACTAGGTATAACTACTCGATATTTTTAGTTAATCCTACCACAACTGATAACTCGCTATTCATGAGAAAGAAAGGTTTTCGCCTTCGCTATATCTTTTTCTATTACATCCGTCATTTCAAATCCGCGTCTATTGTGGTCTTGTCCAATGGGGTTCTTTTCAAATTGCTCATATTGATTTAACATCCTGTCATAGGTTTCGATCGCAATCTTTGCATACCTATTACTTTCATGTTCCCCAGCCAAGTCAACGGAAAGAGAAATAATCCCTTGATAAATTCTTGAATCAAATGGGTCCAATTCTAATGCATTCCGATATTGATATAATGCATCCCTTTTTTCATTTATTTTTTCTAGTAATACGCCGGATTGATAGACGACTTGCGAATTCATCGGTTCCAATGCCACCATTTGATATATCGCATTTTTTGTCTTCCTTTTGTCCTTTTGATTGGTTAATGTATCACTTAGCTTATACCAGTATTCTGTATCAAACCGATTATAACTTGTTGCCTCCTCCAGATACTGTTCACGTTCTATTAGATTATCAGTATTCATGGCTTTTTGATAAGAAAAATCTGCTTGCATAAAACGATAAGCAAAGGTTAAGGCAAATAACAGAATGACTGCATATATCCCTAATGAAAAGAGCGGCCATTTTTTCAGTCGCTTTGGTTCAGCAAATGTTTTTAAACCCATGGCGATTAACCAGAAAATCATAAAAACAACAAATCCATATGCAAAATTAAAATCGATAAAGCTGTGAGCCAAAATCGTAGCTAAACTTAATAAAATCGCAATATAAAACGATCTATCATCAGCAAAGCGCATCGTTTGCCATATGCGCAGGATAAGATAAACTAAAATACTAATCGTGATTAAAAATCCGGGATAACCTATATCTATGATCATTTCGATATATTCATTATGTATTTTCTTAGCTTGATAAGGTAATTGTTGATAATTACGATAGATAGATTCCCAGGCTTTCCCTCCTTGCCCTATCAAAGGGGCATCCAAACTCGCTTCCATTGCATCTTCTACAATAAGCACTCTTTCTCTTGCCGTCGAACTATCACTAATACTTGCCATTCTTTCTTGCAGATTGGCAGGTAGTTGCTTATATATCAATCCTTGATTAGCTAGATCGAAACCAAACAGAACACCGAAAAATATGACGATTACAGGTAAAATACCTCGATGAAACTTTTTCAGTCTAACGTTTAAATCTAGTTGATAAATCCACCAAATGACCAAAAAGGATAGCAAAGACAGGATAACAATGCAGATACCCGTTAGAAACATATTTCCTTGTTGTGAAAGGGTAAATACCAACATTCCACTCAACATGGTTATCATAGTATATAGAATATAACGTAATTGATGAGGAAACGAGAAACAACAAATTCCGATCAACCAAACAACCGGAAAAATAAGATACATACCTCTTGAATAGGATTCTAAAAAAGCTACGATAAAAGCAGTTAACGGAAAAGCGTAAAAGAATATCCTTCGCCAATTTTGCTTTTTATTGAGCAACATAACTAACCCAAACATATAGAAAGCAACCATCACCATGCCAAATGTATTCGGATATTGAAAGACACCAGCAAATCGATCTTTGATAAATGCCCCTGGAACATTTAATAATCCGAATTGATTAAGTAACATATGGAAAGCAATCAGAACACCAGTAGCATAATAAATATAAGGAGCAAGCTGTCTTATTTTAGGATGTTTGTTGATACTCCAATACAATAAATAGAAAAAACTAATATAAGTAGTCCAACGAAAGACCATGTTAAACGCACCTTCGGGATGCTTAGCTTGAATTAATGAGATGAGATAGCATATTGGAATAATTAAGATAAACATAAGATCATTCCAAGTAGTGAAATCCTGATCATATAACACCCTTAGCAACAACAAAAAGGAAAGCACGTAAATGAAAATATGTACCATATACAAATCCGAATCAAAATACAATCCCTGTTGTAAAGGAGAAAACATAAATAGTAACGAAAGCAAAACAAAGAAGAACCAACGCATCATAAACCTCCATCAATTGAATCAACGGGACAGTGAAAATGTCCCGTTATTCTAGAAAATCATATACTCGTTTTCGATAATATTGTTGTAGTCTTTTCGTTATTTCCCCTATCTGATTATGATCAATAGGTTGATGATCGATTTGTGTGATTGGTACTATTTCTAAAGGAGTTGCCGTAAGAAAACATTCATCAGCCTCTTGCAATTCCTCTACTGTTATTTCTCTTTCTTCAACAGGGATAGCTAATTCTTCAGCAAACTTCAGAACTTTTTTCCTAGTGATACCACCAAGTATATAGTTATTGGTTGGATGTGTATGTATCACTCCATCTTTAATCATATAAAAATTAGAAGCACCACATTCCCGAACAATGCCATCGCGATGAAAAAGCGGTTCATGATAGCCATTGCGCTGTGCTTTTGTTCGTGCAAGCACATTACCTAGTAAATTCAATGACTTAATATCACAACGGAGCCAGCGTATATCCTCTTGCAATGTAACCTTTACCCCTTTTTCCCACATTTCTACTGGCTGTTCAAAACGGTCAACCGTCGCATAGAAAATCGCATCTAATTCTTCCATATAGACATGATCTCGGGGCTGCATGCCTCTTGTTACTTGCAAATAGAGTTTGCCATCAGCCGTAAATTCATTTGTTTCGGTAAGTTGCTTTAATAATTGCTTTATTTCAGATCGGGAAAATGGTGCCCGAATTGCCAACTGTTCCATCGAATAAAACAAACGATCTAAGTGCCAATCCAAAGCATGAAGTTTTCCATCATATATTCGAATAACTTCATAAACACCGTCCCCAAATTGATAGCCACGGTCTTCAAAAGAAACCATTGCATTTTCTGCTTTACGCTCCACAATTTCATGGTTCCACAACATATAATCAGTCATTTTCATTACCTCCTTTGTTGTATTATTTTAACATATGAATACGTTGAAAAAGCGGAAGGAAAACAAGAATTTGAAGTTCTTCTATATGAGGGGAGCATCATTGTTGAGACTTCTCCTGATATTTAAAAACCCGCCCAGACCTTATCACTAAATGCTAAGTTGATCTGCGACTCGTATAGAAGCCATTATGACTTATATAGAACGTATAACCATCGCTCCGGTTGCCCACTATCCTTTCCATGGGGTTTATCCTGTCCTTCAGCTAACTTTTTCAAGCAACAACCGCTCAAAAAAGTGGATCTTCAGTTCAAACGTTTCCCACAGGATGAAGTGGCGGCCTCCGCTGAATTGTTTTCTACGACATTTATCAGAGCTAGTTAAATGCTTTCCTTTTCAAAAAGATGCGAGCTGCCATTCTGGCATTTCTCGCATCCTTTTTTGCTACACTTTTTTAATCTTTTAGCATGTAAATTAACGATCTAGTCTTTTTTCCGTTTATAAATTAGGATCCCTATCGCACACATAAGTAGAATTAGTCCGAAAAGAAGATAGTTATATGTGCTAGTTGCTGTGTCTGGTAATCCCGAGCGATCTACATCACCAGAATCCTCAGCTGATTCCTCACCTCTTTCAGGTTCTGAAGAATTCGACTCACCATTAGATCCATTTCCATCAGCATGATTCCCTTGATCTGTTTCGGTTGGCGGTTCTTCTTGATTGGTAATTCGTATTACTGTTGAAGTTAATGGAGCGAGTTTAATACTATCTTCACTAACAGATACTCCTTCTGGATCAGTAATAGTCGTTGTTCCTGCCTGAGCACGATCGACAATCACTTCACCTGCTGTAAGATCTTCTGCCAATGTAAGGTGTCGATCCTCACTATCTGCATTAACAAAAACATAATACGTTTCTTCCCCACTTGAATCATCGACACGGTATCCAATTACCAAGTCTTCCTCCGCTATTTCCGGAGCTTTGACCAGTGACACATTATCACGAACCTCTTCCATTGTCGCATGACGAAATGCATCTGTTGAACGACGCAATTCGATTAAACCTTTCGTATAAGCTACTGTTGTCGTCTCAATTGGATATGCTTTTTGATTTGTCGCCTTTTCCCATTCGAAATTATTGATCGCATCTGTCGAATCATAGGAATCATGAATAAAATACGGATATTCAAAAGGCTCACCATTTTCACTTGTTAAGAATGTTGATTTGTATGGCGGCTCTTCTACTTCTTTTTGGTAATCTTCATGTCGGAACTGTTTGGTGCGTCCATACTCCTGTCCAGCATGAATGAAAGGTGTCCCCTGTGAAGTTAAAACCATCAGATTCCCCAACCGAATACGACTATGGATCTCTTCGGCATGATCTTTCGGGTCTTTTTTTATCGATTGGGCAATGACATCATGTAAGGTTAAATTATCATGTGCTGCAATATAAGGCACAACATCCCCTGGATCATCAGCGATGAAATTAGCTGGATTTGCTGTTAGATTGTTAAAAATTGTTTGTATCTGTCGTGCTCCGCCAGTGAGAAAACGTGGTTGTCCTTCACTGCCAAAGCCAGATTTCAATTCATTACGGAATTCATCTGAGAAGGATGCCACACTATTGGTATCTTGCATCCAATCTTGATCAGCAGGTTGAACATCCGGGTAGTTTTCGTCTCCAGCAAACGTTCTCCAACCTTCCCCAATCATCAAAATATTCGGGTTAAGTGCTTGAGCTTCATCATATGCGATTTGAATACTCTCTGCATCATGATCCCCCATCATGTCGAAACGGAAGCCATCTACTTTAAATTCTTCCACCCAATAGCTGATCGAATCAACTAAAATTCGTCTAGCCATTTTATGGGTGGTACCTAAGCGGCCGCCACCAAAGCTTTCCCGCGGTGTTCCATCTGCATTCATAAAATGATAATAATTTGGTTCTAAATCTTCGAATATATGAACTTGTGCTGTATGGTTGTAAACGACATCTAGTATAACTCCCATTCCACGGCTATGAATCTCGTCAATGAGCAGCTTGAATTCTTCTATTCTCTTTTCCGGGTCTGCCGGGTCTTCAGAATACATACCAGACAAAGAGAAATAGCTGTGCGGGTCATATCCCCAGTTATAGTTATTATTTTCTGAAGAATAGTCTAGTAGTCGTTGATCTTTATCTAATTCATTAGCAAAGTAATAATTCATGACAGGCAGGAGTTGAATATGAGTGACACCGAGTTCTTCGATATAATCCAGCTTTTCGACAAAGGAAGCAAATGTTCCGAACTTAGACTCTAGTTCTTCATCGATACTTGGATCGGAAGTAAAGTCACGGACATGGATTTCATAAATGATTGCATCTTCCCTTTTCTCATATCCTTCAATATCCGCATAGTCCAATTCTGGTCCGATAGCGCTTGGATCTACAATGGCAGCTTTACCAACACCACTATCCGAATCGCTGCTATTCCATGCTGCCATGGACTTTGCATATGGATCCAATGTTAAAACAGTTTCATCATCTCGTTCGATAGCAAAATGGTAATAGTAACCGATTAAGTTACCTAAATGTGTATTGTCTTGGTTTAACTCTACTTCCCATATTCCTTTTTCACCACGTGTCATCTCGATATCATCTTTTACAATTTGCTTCGGATCGTCTTTATCGTAAAGGACAACAGAGACTTGATCTGCACTCGGTGACCAAACTCTCAAACTCACATTGGTTTGATCATGAACTTCTAAGCCTAACTCACCATCATAACCATACATTTCATCTTTTAAGCGCCAGCCGATCGATGCAATGACACTATCGTTCTGATGTGTGATCGTAAAAGGTGCCTTTCCCAGATCAAAATCCCCGTTGACGGTCACAAGGTTGTCCTCTTCAGCAATATTGATCGACTCTACCGGTACCTCGGAATTCTCTATGTCTTTCACTTCTAAATTCTCAGCTAGAACTTCTTCTGATAACCCAGCTAAAGATGTAAATCTGAGTTCTATTTTTTGGTCTGACAATACCTCTGCATGTACCAATCCTTCTTCTTTAACAAAGTAAGGATTCGTATAGACGGTATTATCGCCTTTTCGGACAAAGATCTGACTATGATCAGCCAAATCTTCAAACGTAAAATCTTCAGACTGCCAATCGGTTTCTTTATTTAAGAAAAGGAAGCTGATTTGACTCGGCTTCTCTATTAAGGGAAGATCTACATAAGATCCTTTCATTCCTATTTGTTGATCGGATAAAGAATGGGCAACATCTGGCCAATTATCTGTAGGCTGGGTAACATCTCCCCACGTCCAAAGGCCAAGATCCTGATAAGAACCTTCCTCCTGATAGAAATTCACACGAATCTCCCCTTGATTATCAAGAGGTTCATAATAAAAAACTTGATAATCCTCTGTAATCCAAACCTGGTTCATATCCGGTGAAAGAATGTCAACCATGATATCACCAGATAGATTGTCACCATTTGTATGATTAATAAGCATTCCTACTTGTTCTGCGTTCTCTGCTAATTCCACATCCACAAATCGACCATATTTTGTTTGCTTTTCCTCTTCAAATGGAAAAGCTCCATTAGGCCATGCTCCTCTATCTTCTGATGTGGTTGCTACATCTTCCCAAACCCATAATCCTAATTCGGCAAAACTTTCGTTATTTCCCGGGAAATGGACACGTAAATGCCCCTCTGGTATTTCCTCCGTTTCTGGCTGTCCGCTTGGTTCTTCCGCTGCTTCACCAGAAAGAATATTGCCATTGTTGACAGTTAGCAAAATCGTGCCGCCATCATCGATAGGAGGGATATCTACTGTAATCACAAATTCGCCTGCATTGTTTTCTGTCGTTTGATATGTTTTATCTTGATAATGATCTGTTATGGTTGTTGATGCTTGATCTACTTTTAGGGTTACGCTTTGTGATTTATCCGCAACATTTAAACCGACATAGATATTGTCACCTTGGTAAGCACGTTCAAAAACGAGGAATTGTTCCTGATCAGAACCCGTTACTTTCTGTCGTGTTCCTTTTGCAAAAATATCAGAATAATCCTCCCGGAAGGATAAAAGCGATTGATAGTGAGCTAATATTTGATTGCCTTCGACACTTTCCCAATTTAAATTATACCTATTGTCATATTCCGGCCAGTTATTCGCACCTGATTGACCTAATTCTTCACCATAATAGATAACTGGCTGTCCTTTTGCTGTCATCTGTAAAGATGCTGCAACCTTGAATTTCCCTTCGTCACCTCCAAGGTTGTATAAGAAGCCGTCTTCATCATGACTACCCAGAAATTGACCAAGCATCGCAGTGTTATCAATCGTTTGATTTCTTGCGATAAGTGTTTCGTTGGCACTTTCCAGATTACCATTAACAAAATCGGTAGCTGTTCCTTTGAATTCAAAGTCTAATAGGGAATCCATCATTCCGGAACGAAGATAACCTTGATCATCGTGTTGACCCGCTCCCCACGCTTCGCCTATCAGTTGAAAATCCGGCTTTTCCTTGGTTAATTCATTACGGAAATGCTGCCATGTTGTACCATCGACATGCTTCACCGTATCAACACGATAATAGGCTAATGAATTCCCGTTTGCTGTTGTAGATTTTGAAATCCAATTCTTTTGCCATTCGACAAGCTGTTCACGAACTTGCACTTCTTCTGTTTTGAAATCCGGTAATCCAGATAACTCCATTTTTTCATCACCGGAACCGGAACGATCACGTAACATTCCATCAAAACGAGCTCGGTCATCATCAGTTGGATAGCCAGGAGGCGCATTTGTTAACGATTCTTTTAAGCCATAACCAGGATGGTTTAATACAACATCTGCCATAATCTTCATATCTCGATCAGCAGCTGCGTCTATAAGTGCATGAAATTCTTCTATTGTTCCAAGATGTGGATTTAATTCCTCAAAGTTTTTCGCCCAGTAACCGTGGTATCCGAAATAGGATCCTTCAGACGTATTATAATTCACATCATATCCAATATTTTCTACAATCGGTGTAATCCAAATGGTATTAACACCTAAATCCTCTAAGTAATCTAACTTATCCATAACTCCTTTAAAGTCGCCACCCTGATAGGTCCCACGATCATTATCATAACTGTCATAGTTTAAACCATAAGGGTCATTATTGGCTTGATTACCGTCATAAAAACGATCTGTTAACATAAAATAGATGACTGATTCATCCCAATCGAGATTACTTGTTGAAACATCTCGTTCATTAACTGTAGCAGTTACTTCTGTTTGATAAACACCACCATCTTCGTCCACTACTGTTACTGGGATTATTTTTTCACCAGGTTCGACATCGTGCCGGACAGATAAAGTGACCTCGTTTAACGCTGGTGAAATCGTAAGACGTTCCTCACCACCTAAAGCTGTTGTATCTGCATATATAGAGTCGATTTCTTTCTCTGAATGATTGGTTATGTCTAGCGAAAGCACCGCATGTTCATTATACGTAAAATCACGATTTACCGAGCCTTCTACGCTGATATCATGTTCCCCCTCACTTTCTTCCGGTTCCTCTTCCACCTCTTCTGTCGAGGCATAATAAGGATTAGTAAAATATCCTTCGACACCTTCTTTTAAGAAAATTTGACGATGATTGTCCAGATCATCAAAGCTCATATCGGTAGTCTGCTCACCCGAATCATTCCTTTTCACAAGCAGAAAGCCAATAGAACCAGGGTCTTCTATCAGTGGAATATCAACATATGCTCCATATGGTCCGATTTGTTGATCTAAAAAAGGCTGAGCATCCGTTGGCCATGTTTCCGACGCATCGATTACGCCCCCCCAAGTCCATACTCCCCATGGTTCATGGGAGTCTGCATCTGTAGCAAAATGAACCCTTAATACATTTTCTTCTAAATCTTCCGGCTCATAAAAGTACACTTGACCATCAGTTGTAAGCCATACCTCGTTCATTTGCTCGGATAAAATATCAATCGAGATATCATCTGTCAGGTTTTCACCTGCTCGGTTATTCACGACAAGTCCAATGTTGGCTGCATCTTGTTTGATTTCAACATCTACATACGCACCATATTCATCTGTTCCACCATCTGCAAACCAAGTCCCATTCGGCCATTCATTTGCCTTGTCTGATGGAGTTGTTACATCTCCCCATAACCAAACACCAATGTTGTTAAGTTCATAATCAGCATAATCATAATGAATACGCAAGTGACCATCCTCAATGGAGTCTGAATCATTTCCCTCTGCTTGAAGTGACTGACTCGGAGCAAATCCAGTAAATAAACTAAAAAACATAACTACCACCATCAAAAGCACTAACGGTTTTCTTGTTCTTTTATTAGCCAACCAATCATTCCTCCTCTTTTTCGTGCATTATCCGCGCAAAACTAATGCCACTTTGCGAAAACGTTTGCGTAATTGTTCCAAAAAATATTGCACTTATTTTTAATAAAGATAGTGCAATCGTTTTCTTTATTAGAATACAACACTAAAAATGAAAACGCAACCATTGATACTGAGATATAAATATAAAATCAAAAAACAGTTACATGAAACTGTCAGGGAAATGCATATATAAAATAATGCTAGGTTTCCCTGATAAACATTTATCGAAGCCAATGATTACAATTTTGATCTTTCTGACCTAATACAAAAAAGTTCCGATAATCGGAACTTTTTTATCTGTCATTCACTTCACTAATCTATTTTTCACATTTTTCCATGATATGCAAGCACAAATAATAAAAAATACTTGTGGCTCAAATTCGTCCTATAACTCAGACTTTCAAAGTGATTTTACCAATATTTTTGTTCGCCTCCATATATTGATGAGCCTCAGCAGCTTCAGTAATTGGAAAAGTAATGTCGACTACTGGTCGGACTTTTCCCTGTTCAAAATAGGTGAATGCCTTGCTAATAAAATCTTTGCTTAGTTCTGCTTTATATTCGTCACTTCTTGGCGTCAGTAATGTCCCTGTTAATTGAATTCTTTTTGCCATTATATCCATCAGGCTCACCTGATTTACTGTACTACCGCCCAGTACACCAATCAATACCCATCTGCCATCGACAGCAATACTCTTGTAATTTTTCTCCCAATAGCTTGCTCCCACAAAATCAAGGATTACATCGACACCCTTTTGGTTAGTTGCTTGTAATACTTCCTCAGCAAAATCCTGTTCCTTATAATTAATCACTGTATCAGCACCTAATTTGTGGCAATAGTCCAATTTCTCTTTTGAACCTGCCGTTGTAATTATTTGTGCATTGGACATCACTTTAGCTAATTGAATGGCAGCTGTGCCTACTCCACTTGCTCCTGCATGAATCAAAACAGTTTCAGCTTCTTGTAAATTAGCGATCCAATATAAGGTTTGATAAGCTGTTAAAAATACTTCTGGAATTGCAGCTGCCTCTTCAAAACTTAAGGCATCAGGCATCTTCATAGCTCGGTCTGCTGGCATAGCTACTTTCTCAGCATATCCGCCACCATTCACTAATCCCATGACTCTGTCACCTTTTTTAAAATCTGGATGACCGTTAGATTCTGCAACTTCACCAGCTACCTCTACACCTATAATCGGATTATTAGCATAACCTAATCTGCCTTCACGATTTAAAATATCTGTTCGATTTACCGCTGTAGCGCGGACATCAATTAATAAGTCACCAGGTTCTAATGTCGGCTCAGGCATTTCTACATAAATTAATTGTTCTGCTCCACCTGGTTTTTCTGCTATAATTCCTTTCATATTAATCCTCCTTGTAAAGGTTACTTTAAAAACGTTGAGCAGCTTACTCTACGCTTTTCGATATGCTCTTCGTTCTGCATATTCTACACATTTATAACAAACCGGGATTTTTTCATCCTTGTCATTGTAGTAAAAACTTGGTTTAACAGGCTTCTTCCCACAAACACCACAATTTTTCCTGCGAAATATTCGTGAAAGAAACTTCATATGACCGCTCCTTATTATCCAGTTTGTATCTTTACGAGATACATTATATATTATACCTCATCCACCTCACATCACTAAAGCAATGCGTTTTCTCGCTAACATTCATAAATCTCAATAGGTAACTGATCCGGATCTTGAAAAAAAGTGAAGCGTTTATTTGTGATTGGATCTACTCTTATTTTTTCTACTGGTATCCCCTTTTCTTCGAGAACTGCTGCAGTCTCTTCTACATCCTCCACCGAAAAAGCGAGATGTCTTAATCCACATGCCTCTGGAAAGCTAGGGCGCTCCGGTGGATCCGGAAAAGAAAAGAGCTCCATCACATATCTATCATGTAAAGCCAAATCTAGTTTATAAGAATTACGTTCTTCCCTGTATACCTCTTTTATGATCGATAGTCCTAACTTATTAACATAGAAATCTTTCGAAACCTGGTAATCAGAGCAGATTACCGCAATATGATGAATGTCTCTAAACATAACAACACGCTCCCTGTTAAAGTAAGAATTCTCTCAGTGGATTTTATCAACGTTTGGTACCCCAACACTTTCACGAAACAATTAGCAATAAAAAACAAATACATAGAGGTAGTCCCGTCCTTTTCCCTTCTACTCGCGCCATAATTGCTCAAGAATGATAACAAGTGCTGTCCCTACTAGGAGACCATTACTCATAATGTTCTGTATAAGTAACGGAAATTCAGAAAACACCTCTGGTGGTAGAAACATGGTCCCCATTCCGATCAGATAAGCAACTCCTAAGATTGTCATTCTTCTGTTATCCAATGGCTGGATCGTGACATTGCGTATCGCCAAGCCAACAAGCTGGACAAAGGAGGCCATTAACGCTGCATTTGCAATAGGTGCCGGAATCGCCGAGATAAAAGCAACTATAGGAGGGAAAAAGGCAAACAACATTAACAAAAAAGATGCATAGATAAACGGTGCTTTTCGTTTTTGCCCTGTTAATCCAATAAATCCAGCAGAAGTGGACAACGGCACATTAGCAATCGAGGAGAAAACTCCTGATAAGCCGTGATTGATTCCAAAAACCGCAGTCCCATGATTAATTTCCTTACGGCGGTCCTTCCCTTCATTTCCTAATACTTGATCAACCGCAACTACCGATGCAATCATATTCGAAAGTAAGATCACTGCGATTAGCAATGAAATCGGAATCACGCTAATATTAAAGCTTGGCATACCAAAAGCGAACACGTCTGGCAATGCAAATAGCTGTACATCCCCAATAGCGGGTGCTTCTCCTTCGACGAGAATAAAAATGATCCATCCAATCAATATCCCAATGAACATTGAATAATTTTTCAACCATCCTTTAGCAAAAAAGGATAGACCTAAAACTACTAAGAAGATAAACGTAGCAATCAATGCTTCTTTAACTTGAATATTGCTCGATTCACCTTGCAAACCGAGCATTCCTTCCAAAAAGGTGCCACTTAACTGCACCGTTAACAGGAAGAAAAAAGTTCCTGTAACAAGTGGTGTAAAGATAGGTAAAATGAATTGAGAAATCTTAAAGATACCGAATATAAACAAAAATATGCCAGTCAATATCATCGTTGTTTGTAATAACTGAAGCGTTCCATCAAGTGATCTACCATTTTGCAAGCCGGTAACGGCCATTACCGAAAAAATACTAATCCAAATCCCGGCTGGTCCTTCCATGATCGGCATTTTATGTCCAATGATACTTTGCAGAAATGATGCAAGTCCTACTACAAAAAAAGTCCGTTGCATCAGTCCAGCTATTTCAGCAAAGCTCATTTCAAATATGCCACCTATTACAATTGGTAAAGCAACTGAACTCGCTAGAAGAAAGATAAACCACTGGATTGTTTCCATTGACGTTTTAACTATTTTTTGTGTATTCAAGATAAACGCTCCTACTCTATCTATTTCGCTTCACATATCATATCACGGGTGTGAATTTTTAACAAAATGCTGATACCACTCTTGAACGATCTAAACAACCAACTTTTTATAGGAAGGCTAGATAAGTAATATTATTCACTGGAATTTTGTGTAAATAGCTAGTATAATTAAAATATTAACTCATATAAGACTGACATGAGACATGTCATAAAGTATTAAAAATGATGTAGGGGGAAAAGGATGGATATCCAAACATGGATCGTGTCTTTTTTAATCATATTTATGCTTCATAATCTGGAAGAAATTATCATGATCGAAAGCTGGTTTAAAAAAACTTACCCTCGGGTTAAAAAGAAGATTCCAGCATTTGCTCAAGCGGAGCTCAACCGGTATAAAGACATTACATCCTCTCAGTTTTCTGTCGTTGTTTTTGTGTTTTCTGTTATTATCTCTATCTTTATATTAATCTCTGTCATAACAGAACATTATTTTATATTTTTAGGGGTAAACCTCTTTTTTGCTTTAAATATGTTTACTCACCCATTACAATCATTGTTTTTAAGGTGTTACACTCCAGGTGTCTGGACAACAATATTGCTGATTCTTCCCTATAATATTCTGCTTTTCTACCATTACTACATGGGCGGTATTTTAACGGTCAACACGATTGCTGGCTCATTAGTTGTGATGATTCTTTTAGTACCTGGATTTCTCATCAGCCATAAAATTACCGAGAAGTGGATTAAACCGGCACATTAAATATTCCTTACAAGAAAGGTTCTTTACATAAGAACCTTTCTTTTTTAATGCGCAAAGTGTAATGTTTTCGTATAAACGTCGTCTAATAAGTAAAGAACAACCAAAGACAGACAAACAGGGAGGTCACGAAATGGATGAAGAGTTAATTACCGATTGGTTTGATGCCTATGCTGATGATATCTATCGATTTCTGGTCTACTATACGTCCACGTCAGATGTCGAAGATTTAGTACAAGAGGTCTTCATTAAAGCAATCAATCGATATGATTCTTTCAAGGGAGATTCCAGTCCTAAAACCTGGTTATTTTCCATTGCACGTAATTTAGCGATAGATGAAGCAAGAAAACAAAACCGACAAGATTGGCGCAAACTGATTAAAACCTATGAATATAAAATCGACATATCTCCTGAGGATAAACACCTTTTGACTGAAAAAAAGCTGGAACTGCACAAGGCAATCACAAAACTCAAGCAGGATTACCGGGATGTTGTTATCCTTCGCGGAATCGAGGAGCTATCTGTAACCGAAACTGCAAATATTTTAAAATGGTCTGATTCGAAGGTAAGGGTGACATTCCACCGTGCTTTGAAGGCTTTAAAACTGCAAGTGAAGGAGGTTTATTATGAGTCATAACGAAGACGAATTAATAAAGGAGCTTAAAGAATTGAAAACAAATGCCCAGTTAGATCCAGAAAAGAAAGATTCGATGAAAAAGGCTCTTCAACAACATGCCAAGAAAAAGCGTTCACGATCAAAGGCAAAGCACACCTTCATCTGGCTATCTACTGCTGCTGCTTTGTTGGCTTGCAGTGTTACAGTATATACACTGATCAATAATAATCAAATCACGCTCCCTGCTGGTGATAACGAGCAAAACGAAGAAATTGGTAATGCTGGAGAGGGTGCAAAAGACCCTAATGATATGGAAGGATTAGGTGTCGAAGATCCGGATGCCGATATTTCAGGACGAGTAGAGGAGGAAACACCCGAACAAGATGACCATAGTGGTGAAGGAGTTAGTCAACAGGAATTTAAAGTAGATCAATTAGGTGAAGAAGCGCGAACGATCTCGGTCGAGGGAACGGAAGAAGAAACAACTGTATACAATTATCGCATGGAGCCATATGGTATTGAATATCAGGTTGACGAATTATATAATAAGTATGTTATCGAAAAGAATACAGTAAGATACCATGACGAAGAGGATAAATATGTATCTATTCAAATATACGTGGAAGAACAAGAAACAATAGAAAGTATGGCTAATGAACTTCAAGAACAGTATCTAGAAGAATTAGAAGATGTAAGTGAAATCAGTGAGTCAACAGAAGACGGTAATCCATATCCCGGCTTAACACAGCACGGCTCCCATCCTGTTTCCAATTTGGCACAAGGTTATTATGTTTATCAAATCGAAGACAATGTACTTGTTATACAGTACGAACACACGCCAGATGCCGGAGATGGCTTTTCATCAAGACTTCAGCTGCTAATTGAGTCGATTCGATATAATAAAACTCCAACATAAACAAAATATGTTGGAGTTTTATTATACCCTTTTATAAATAATCACCAAATATCAGAGGTTTTTATATAAAAATCAGAGGTTCGCTTGACGAATCTATTCTACTTCTCTAATCTAAAACGTAATCAAGAAATCCGGATACTTGATTGAAGTTCACGCACTAATTTATTTCTGCAGAAAAATGTAAGCGTTGTCATTAATTAGACCTATGACTTATGGACCCACTAAAAATCCAATAAAGGTGGTGATAAGTACTTTTTCCTCACTAACGCATAGAACCCAACATAAAGTAATCTAAACCAATCCAAAAAATAGGAGGTTTTTTCTTTTGATGAAGAAAATTTCCATCGTCCTGATTACAGTATTAGTGATTAGTCTACTTCCAACCAATCTAACAAATTCTCTTGAGGCAGAAACAACTGATGGTTACTTATTTGACTTTGGCTCAGCCGATAGCCCTGTTGCGGATGGCTACACACAGGTGGCCAATACCTTACTTTATGAGGAAGAAAGAGGTTATGGATTAAGTGATACGGTTGATAACCGTGATCGTGGTAACCCGGATGACATGCGCCGTGATTTCGTAATTGGCTCTGATTACTCTTTTATCCTCGACATACCAAACGGAGACTATTTCGTACGTATTATTGCCGGTGATGATATCGCCTTCAACCGTTCTAGTTTTATCATTAATGGTGAGGATTATGGCAATATAACATCAAATGGTGGTGAATATGCCGAGTTAACAACCGATGTAACGATTACCGATGGAAAACTAACCATTGATATCGGAGAAAATGGGCGAATTAATGGTTTGGAGATTGTTTCTATGACTCAGATTGACAGTCTGACAGTAGACTCTATTTCCTATGCTGCAAATAGTGAAGTAGCTTTGTCATGGCAAAGTGATCCAAACGCTAATCATTATAATATTTATCGCAAAGGAGAAAATGAGGAAGACTTCGAGAAAATAGATGAAACCACAGAGGCAAGCTATACCGATACTACTGTAGAATTAGGCTACAGTTACACGTATGCCGTAACACTTGTGCATTCATCAGGTATCGAATCAGAGAAAAGTAATGAAGTATCTGCTCCGATTGTCAATGAGGATGCGGAAAAACCACAGCCTCCAAGTAATTTGTCTGTAAGCAATGCTGAGCTTGATAACATCACATTAAACTGGGATGCTGTCGATAATGCTAGCCTGTATTATGTGTATCGTGCTAATTTTAACCCAGATGATTATCCAGATGGTGCTGTCGAATTTGAAAGAATCGGCATTACTTCAGATACCAACTTTACCGATGACACGATTTTAACGTATAACAACTACTATTATCAGGTTCGTGCTGTAAATGAAGGTGGTATTTCAAATCCATCGAACACCACAGAATCCCCGGTAACTGAAGTCAAAAAACGTCAGATGGAACAACTGGATCGCGCATTAGTGGCAGTTGAATCAGACGATGGTGTTTATGTCGGATGGAGGATGCTTGGCACCGACCCGAAAGACGTCAAATTCAATTTGTTCCGAGACGGCAAAAAAGTAAACAAGAAACCAATTGAAAACAGTACCAACTTTTTGGATGAGGATGGAACGGCAGATTCTACCTATCAAGTGAAAATCATTAAAGGCAGTGGTGATAAAATTACCAAAGAAGTTAACGTATGGTCTGAGAACTATTTAAGTATTGCATTAGATAAGCCTGAAGGTGGTACAACACCAGATGGAGTCGATTATACGTATAGTGCCAATGATGCTAGTGTTGGTGACCTTGACGGAGACGGTGAATATGAAATTATTTTAAAATGGGACCCGTCCAATTCACAAGACAATTCCCGTTCTGGTTATACCGGCAATGTCTACCTTGACGCTTATAAATTAGATGGCACCAAACTATGGCGACTAGATCTTGGACATAACATTCGAGCTGGTGCTCATTATACCCAGTTCCTTGTATACGACTTTGATGGCAATGGCAAATCAGAAGTTGTGTTAAAAACTGGTGATGGTACCGTCGATGGCGAAGGGAATGTGATTGGAGATCCTGAGGCTGATTGGCGAAATAGCAGTGGCTATATTTTAGAAGGTCCTGAATATCTCACCGTATTTGAAGGGGAAACAGGCAAAGAATTGACAACTACTGACTATACTCCTGCTCGTGGCAACCTTAATGATTGGGGAGATAACTATGGAAACCGTGCTGACCGCTTCCTTGCAGGTGTTGCCTATCTTGATGGGGAACGTCCAAGCATTGTAATGGCACGTGGTTACTATACCCGTTCCGTACTTGTTGCTTACAACTGGCGTGATGGTGAACTAACCCAAGAATGGATTTTTGATAGTGATGATGAAGGTAATCAAGACTATGCCGGACAAGGAAATCACAGCCTTTCGGTAGCAGATGTTGATCAAGACGGAAATGACGAAATTATCTACGGTGCAGCCGTTATTGATCACGATGGTACCGGCCTTCATACAACTGGCTGGGGACATGGTGATGCGCTACATGTTAGTGATTTAAATCCAAATCGCCCAGGACTTGAAATCTTTCAGGTTCATGAAGATAGTTCCATTCCGATTGGTTACGGCATACGGGATGCAGCAAGTGGGGAAAAACTGTTTGGTGTAGACCTTCGAACAGACGTAGGTCGAGGACTTGCAGCAGATATCGATCCTCGCTATGATGGTGCGGAATTCTGGGCATCTGGTGCTTGGGATGGAAGTGCCGGTAATGGACTTCATGCAGCAGATGGTGAATTAATTTCTGAAAACACACCAAGATCAGTTAACCATGCTATCTGGTGGGATGGTGACCTTGGCCGTGAATTGCTAGATCATGATTTCGACTCAAACACTGATCCACACGGAGTCGGTCGAATTGATAAGTGGGATTATGAAAAGGAAGAGCTCGTTAATTTATTAACCCCAGAAGGAACACGCACAAACAACTGGACAAAAGGGAATCCAACTTTACAAGCAGATTTAGTTGGTGACTGGCGTGAAGAAGTGATCTGGCCATCAGCTGACAGCGAAGAATTACGCCTATACACGACGACTGATATAACAGAAGAAAAAATATATACGTTAATGCATGACCCTGTTTACCGTCTTTCAATCGCATGGCAAAATGTTGCCTATAATCAGCCACCACATACCGGCTTTTTCCTAGGTTACAATATGGAAGAGCCTCCACGCCCTGCGATTGAAACTGGTGATGAATTGTTTGGTCCAGAAAAAAATAAGTAATTACCATTAAGGTGAGAGTATATGCTCTCACCTTTTTCAATGTCTTCCCCATGCATAATTACAGAGGTATTTCTGCAAATTATAACTGTGAGGAATTACAGAGGAGGCGTAACATTGAAAAAAGGGAACAATATCTCCAGTTTGCAAGATCAAAATCAGCTTGCGCAAGCTCAACAGTCCATTCTCCATTTACAGCGAGCAATTAATCAGGCTAAAAGTCATATGAATGAAGATATTCTGGAGCAAATCAAACATTCTATGGACAGAGCAGAGCGTTCATTAACTCAAGCAGAGAACGTTACAGATGATCAAAATGCGCTCAACTTAGTGCGCCAAGAATTAGTGCAACAACAACAAGTTTTTCAAGACTTAACACAACAAAACAGGTAAGTGCTGTGACAGAACCATTAACAAAGCTACAGACAATCTTACTGTCTGTAGCTTTCCTCTTTTACCAATCGTATGTGTAAGGAAGATATAAATAGGGAAAGTTTAGGTAAAAGGAACATAAGGAGGCAGTACCCTTGAATCAGCGATTTAAAGATAAAGTAGCTGTAGTAACGGGTGGGAGTTCGGGTATTGGTCGTGCTTCTGCCATCCAGCTTGCAAAAGAAGGTGCAAAAATATGCTTAATGGATTTAAAGGAGGAACAAGCAGAAAAGGTAAAAAAAGAAATAGAAAGAGACCGTGGTGAAGCACTCATTACCGATGTTGATTTATCCGATCCTGTAAGAGTCGAAAAAGGCATGCAAGAAGTAGTTGATGCCTGGGGAAGAATCGATATCATTTTTGCAAATGGTGGTATAAACGGTGTACTTGCACCGATAGAGGATTTAACTCCCGAGGATTGGGACAAAACGATTCATACCAACTTAAAAGGAACCTTCCATACGGTTAAATATGCAATACCTTTTATGAAAGAGAAAGGCGGTAGTGTGATCATCACAAGCTCTGTCAATGGTAATCGCGTTTTTTCTAATTTCGGGATGTCGGCTTACAGTACATCAAAAGCAGGACAAATGGCTTTTGGTAAAATGGCTGCATTAGAATTAGCCAAATATAAAATAAGAGTCAATATTATTTGTCCTGGTGCGATTGAAACTAATATCGGTAAAAACACGGAGAAAACACCTGAACTAGATAAGATTAATATCCCCGTTGAGTACCCTGAAGGAGATAAACCATTAGAACATCAACCAGGAAAGCCAGAGCAAGTCGCAGACCTAGTGGCCTTCCTCGCTTCCGATCAATCGAATCATATCACTGGGACAGAACTATTTATTGACGGTGCAGAATCATTACTGAGATAATCTATTTAGGCTTATCGTTATTGTTATATGGCGATAAGCCTTCGTTCTATGAAAAAAGTGAACTCTCTTATGTTATATAATATCATCAAAATTGTTTCCTAGAGGCAAAAATATGATATGATATAAGATGAAGATTTCACCGAATTGGAGGTTAGGAAATGGGGAAGCGTTTGTTTTTGTTTATCTTGACAAATATCTTGGTGATGACGACGATAGTTATTGTATGGTCAGTAATCACTAGATACACAAATCTTGGTGGTTCCTATTATAATGGCGTAACTATCAATTATACAACTCTCATGGTCTTTAGTTTGGTGGTTGGTTTTACGGGCGCATTCATCTCATTAGCTATGTCCCGTTGGATGGCCAAAATGATGATGAAAGTAAAAGTAATTGACCCAAGCCGCCCAGCATCAGCTCAAGAACGTGCCGTTTATGAAAAGGTAGAGAGATTATCCCGTGCTGCTGGACTGGCACACACACCGGAAGTTGGAATTTACCAATCAAGAGAAGTAAATGCTTTTGCGACTGGCCCAACGAAGAAGCGTTCACTGGTTGCTGTTTCTCAAGGACTGTTAGACACAATGGATGATGATGCCGTAGAAGGTGTTATCGCACACGAAGTAGCACACGTTGCAAATGGCGACATGGTGACAATGACACTTTTACAAGGTATTGTTAACACATTTGTTGTGTTCTTCTCCCGAATCGCAGCCATTATCGTATCGCGATTTGTCCGTTCAGAAATTCAATGGATCGTACAATTTGCGGCGATTATTGTCTTCCAAATTTTATTCTCTATTCTTGGAAGCTTTGTCGTCAGTGCCTACTCACGACACCGAGAGTATCACGCTGACCGTGGTGGAGCCGATCTAGCGGGACGTGACAAAATGGCGCATGCATTACGCTCACTAAAAATGTATGTTGATCGCGCAAAAATTGATGATCGTACCGACGATTCTGCGATCCAAACGATGAAAATCAGTGGAAAAAGCGGCATGATGGCATTAATGTCTTCTCACCCACCACTAGAAGATCGTATTGCAAAACTGGAACAACGATAATACGAGACAAACAAGGAGCTGTCCGGTAAGTTTTAATAACTTATATGGGCAGCTCCTTTTTTTTTACTTCTTAGCAATAATAATGTACAGATCATCAGTCGGTTGCAATTGCTGTATCACTCTAAATCCTACCTTCTTAATTTCTTGTTCCATGAGTGATGAAGAAATTCTCGGATGGTTATCAGGATCTTTTTCTTTCTTTTCAAATTCAACACAAACGAAATATCCACCAGATTTAAGCACTCGCTTCATTTCGTTTAATGAAGCAGACAAATCTTTCACCTCATGTAAAACAATTGAAGCTAATGCGATGTCAACGGAATGAGTAAGGAGCGGTATATTATTGATACTCCCTTTCATCGTTTTGATATTTGTTATATTTTCTTTCTTTGCTTTGGTATGGACATAGTCTAACATTTTAGCATCGATATCTAATGCATATACCAATCCTTCCACCATTCTAGCTGCTGGAATAGTAATATATCCTGTACCTGCTCCTAAATCTAAAATATTATCCTTTTTATCAAGAGGAACCATACGCAGCAGCTGTTCTGGTGGTATATCCCCTCTTTTCTCAGGGTTATCAAGAAATTCAACTTTTTTTGCGAAATGTTCCATTCCTTCAGAATCATACTCTTTTTTATCCACATCCATCAATCTCCTTTTTAAATAATATGTTACTTGAAACTTGTAAAAGAGGCTTACAAACAGTTAGCACGTGATGAAGGTATTAAAAATCTTCGTTAATTAAATCACTTACTACCCCAGCTGCAACTTTACTACCTTCACTTGCCGCGATAATTAATTGAGGCATGGAAAAGGTAGTATCTCCACTAGCATAGATTCCATCAATATTCGTCCTTCCAAAATCATCTGTTTCAATGCCACCCATTTCGGTGATACTACATCCTAATGACTCTGCTAAAGTTGATGTTTGTTTTAATTCGCTAACTACAAACCCTCCTTCCCTCTCTATTTCCATTCCATTTATAAACTTCACTTTTTGTAAGTAGCCTTTTTCTCCATGCAAAGCTTCTATTTCACTTTCCACGATTTGGATATTTTTGTTTTGAAGTAATTGTTTTTCTTCCTCAGAGAAAACCTGCTTTCCGTTTGTACATACCACAAGATCACTACTCCAATTAGAAACCATTTTTGTCAAATGCATAGCACGATCGTTTTCTGCAATAACAACTAGTCGGCGATCTTTTAATTCCCATCCATCACAAAATGGGCAAATGAATAAACTCGTGCCATAAAATTCATGAATTCCGGCTATTTCTGGTAATACATCTTGAAGTCCAGTTGCAAGAATAACCTTTCTCGAACGATAGGAACTTCCATCATCTGTATAAATAATAAAGGATTCATTTTCTTTTTTTATATTTATTACTCGTTGGTTTTCCACCGACAGATTAGGGTATTTCGCCAAGTCCTGCTTAGCAATTCGTTTGAATTCTGAAGGTTTGATCCCATCTCTTGTGATAAAACCATGCGATTTATGAGTTACAGCATTTCTAGGTTTATTTTCATCAAACAAGATGATATTCTTCTTAGCCCTTGCAAGTACTAGAGCAGCATTGAGTCCTGAAGGTCCTCCACCAATAATGACACAATCTAATAACATATATTTTCCTCCTAAAAATAAGTACATTAGAGACTCTTAATATCTATAATTAAGGTAAAAAAATTATGATGACTGTTCGTTTACTATTTTTGCTGTTCGATTTGTTTTGCAATATCAACAATATATTTCTTATCTAAGTCATCTTTCATCTTTCTTTCTGCTTCAATCATGACATTTTCAATTAAACATTCGCCATTTTTACTTTCTTCATGTTCCAGCGAACAGCTAAATAAGGTTGTTTCCCCTTCAATAGCATGGATAACATCTAAAAAGGAAATTTCTTGCGACCGCCTGATAACACTATACCCTCCATTAACACCAGGAGTTGATTCAATCAATCCTGCTTTGACAAGCTTCGTTAAAATTTTGGAAAGGTATGTTGGTGAAAGATTTTGTATTTTTGCTAATTGATCTACTCCAAGAGATTTTCCTTTTGGTGCTAACGTTAAATAAGCCATTGTGTGTAGTGCATAGTTTGTGGCTCTGGAATATTTCATTACTTTTTCACCTCATAGATATATTAGAGACTCTTTTTGTCTGTAATTGATGTTAAACTAAACTGACATAAAACACAAGCTATTTACTCATTTTTTTATTTTTGCAATTTATCACATGAAATCATGCCTCTGAAACATACTAAGGTTAGGAGGCAACTAGCAGATGAAAATGACCTATTTAACAATCTTTTTTTTACTTTTCACTCAAACCAGTGTTTCGCATGACTTGGTGGTAACGTACAAAGGGGAACCAATAGCGAGTATCAATCGAACTGATTTGATGATTCCCTATTTGGACGATCCGCTAATCGATGATTCTAAGTTTAGCCAGTTTACAAAAGAACTTGGTGAAAAAATCTCCCAAGAACCTGTAGATGCAACAATCGACAATGATGGAATAATTGTCCCTGGTCAGGAGGGATATACATTACACCGCCAAAAATTCAAAGAACTGTTTTACACCAATTTTTTAGAAAAGGATGCTATCCGAATAGAAGCACCAATACTTAAATTGCACCCCAGAGTGGACAGTGAATTACTCGCCGATATTCGAACACAACAAATAGGACAATATATTACCTATTTTAATGCAAATAACGAAGAAAGATCTCATAATATTTCTCTTTCAGCGGAAGCGATTAATAACCATGTTGTATTTCCCGGTAAAACCTTTTCTTTTAACGAAGTGGTTGGAAAAAGAACGAAAGAAAAAGGATATTTGCCTGCTCCCGAGATAGTAAAAGGGGAATTAACAGAAGGTATCGGTGGGGGAATTTGCCAAGTGTCCTCCACTCTATTTAATGCTGTTGACCGGGCTGGAGTAGAAATTATCGAGCGATATTCTCATAGTAGGAAAGTTCCTTATGTTCCACCTGGACGTGATGCAACAGTTAGCTGGTACGGACCTGATTTCACATTCAAAAATAATTATAATCAACCTTTGCTTATTCGTTCTAAGGCCATTGATGGTAAAGTAATCATCAATATATACTCTTCTGAATTAGTGGAATACACTCCACGCAAAGTACCTAACGCATCAGACCAACTTCCAAAAGAAATAAAGATATTCAGCAATTAGCTACAGTTGGAATCAGATATTATTAGAATGCGTCCGTAATCAACTGAGATACTATTAGTTTTACGAGAAAAACTGCAAAATAAAACTGTAAGATTTCCCTGTAAAACGGAATTAACAGGGAAATCTGTCCAAGCAAATGAACAGATTTCCGCGTAAGGAGTTAGCTTTTTATTATTATTGCAATTGTTTATTGCGAAATTCAGCTTCTTTATTGCGAAATTGCAATTGTTTATTGTGAAATCCCGATCCTTTATTGCGAAATTCAGCTTCTTTATTGCGAAATTGCAATTGTTTATTGTGAAATCCCGATCCTTTATTGCGAAATTCAGCTTCTTTATTGCGAAATTGCAATTGTTTATTGTGAAATCCCGATCCTTTATTGCGAAATTCAGCTTCTTTATTGCGAAACCTATATCTCTACTTATGTTATTTCTTTTTTGACTTTCCAAATACTCCTATCGCAATAGCTACAGCAACAGCTAAGGCAACCCAAGAACCTACTCCCATTACCATCACCACCTTTAATATATCCATACGTTTCATGGATAAGGAAGTTTCATTTAGTAAATATCCATAAAAGTGATGATAGCTTGATAACCAAAGTTTAATCCGAATATCCATAATACAATGCCAGCTATGATAGAAATCCATTTGATGATTGTCTTATTAATTCTTTTACGGCTAAAATGGGCTATTGCCGCCATGGAAACATCCCAAATCATGATTCCAATAAATATAGCACTGCTGTACAGAAGTGCCTGTTGCTTTCCAATTGTATGTACTGCCTCTGTCAAAACCGATCCATATATACCAATCCAGAAAATAATATTTAATGGATTCGAAGCTGCCAGTAAAAAGCCCGTTACAAATGACTTTATCGGAGGTTCATATTGATTACTCTCAGCAAGGGTTATCTTCTTTTTGGAATCACGAATACTCTCATATCCCAAATAACTAAGAACTAAGCAACCTAAAGTCCACATTAATAATTTGGGAATAGGAGTCGTCAAATAGTCCGCAAGACCATAGTAAATGATGAACATAAACAGGACATCAGCTAACATCCCACCAATGCCAACAAGCCATGCATTTAGAAAGCCATGGTGAATTCCTTTGTTAAATTGCGCAATATTAATTGGACCAACCGGCGCAGAAAGTGATATACCTAAAAAAATATATGAGATGATGATACTTATCATTGCGTTTTCTCCTAATTAATTTGATTGACTTATTAGTCGATAATTTCTACATCCTTTATTTTATTTTTATTGCAATTCCATGCGTCTTCATCACTTCTTGGTATCGCAAACCAAACCTTTCAAGACGACTCACCTCATTCAACATTCCACAAAAAATGGATGCAGATGATCATTTAAACAATACTCCATTCGATTTCTGAAAGTATGCCATGTAACCATCTCAAGTGCTTGGTTAATAGGAAAGAAACCTACCTCTAAACTTTCAAGACTAGTTGTTAATTCTCCACCGATCACTTTTCCTAAAAACAATGCATTACAAATACAACGACTTACATTTTGATACATGCCACAAAATTTTTCTATTTCAATATCTATACCTGACTCTTCCTTTGTCTCCCTAATTGCGGCGCTTTTTATTGATTCTCCCTCTTCTACTTGACCTCCAGGCATTTCCCAACCTCTTTTTGGGCTTTTCACTAACAAAATCTCATTTTTATCATTTAAAACACAGGCAGAAGCCGAAACGATATGTTTTGGTGTCACCATCATCCACACTCCTCGATCTTGAAAATGAATCCTTTTTAAAATATAAAATTGGCAATCATGCCTAATACGATCATAATCGCCATTCCACCGAATAGGAAATACCCGATTATTTTAATGGGAAGTGGTAGGCGACCACCTCTAGTGATAGGAGCACCTTCGACCTTCTGATTATGCTCTATGACATCGTTAAAAGATTGATTTGGAGACATTATGACCTTCTCCCTTCATTCTAAAAATCACCTATTCTTATAACTGTTATAAACTACAAATGAAAATAATAATAATAAAACAACACCGACTCCAAGTACTATATTCATTATCATTTTTCCATAACCACCTTCAATATCATTTCCTAGTGAGGGACCAGGAGCTATCTCCTTTACGAGAGCAATATCTCGCAGGGGAATTATCAAGAACTCGGTTTCTTCATTAAGATTATTCCGTTCGCAACAGCTCCAATTAATCCAGTAAAAACAAAGATATATGCTACAACTAAGGGTGTTGATTCAAGTGACTCGGTCAGTAGTCTAAATAAACCTGCTGCAAAAATAAGCAAACTACTTACAAGGGTAATAATGACCCTGATTTTACCTTTCACATCTAGTTCCTCCTAATTATTTCCTAATAAAATGTTAACATATACATTAACAAATGTTAACAATCACTTAGTAGACATACACTAGTATTCTATTTTTGAAAATGGAACCGTTTTTTTATATCATGAAAGTAATAATAATGAGAGAGGGGATTACATATGCAGCTAACTGTTTATTTAGCGGGACAGATTCATGATGATTGGAGAAAAGAGGTAGAGCAAAAAGCCAAAGAAAAAGGACTTCCTTTAACTTTTGTAGGTCCTCAGACAAATCATGATCGTTCAGACAATGTTGGTGAGGATATTCTAGGTGAACAACCTGGTAAGCTTTATAAAGACGATGCAGCATCAGATATAAACAATTTTAGAACACAAGTCTTAATGAAAAAATCTGATATCGTGATTGCTCTTTTCGGAGATAAATATAAACAATGGAATACCGCAATGGACGCAAGTACTGCGATTGCAATGAACATACCTACCATTATTGTCAGACCAGATTCACTTATACATCCATTAAAAGAGCTTTCCAACAAAGCGAATGTAACCGTTGAAACTAGCGATCAAGCCATTGAGGTCATCTCCTATATTTACGAATGAAACAGTATTTCTCTTCCTTGGATAAATGATTATTTCCAGGGAAGAGAAGTGGATATCCTCGGAAGAGATTCTTTGTTCCAGGGATAAATAATTATTTCCAGGGAAGAAATGGAGATATCCAGGGAAGACAGATGGATATCCTCGGAAGAGATCCTCTGGTCCCTGGATAAAAGCTTCTGCGTTAGTTCATTTACTTTGCAGCTGTACTCCCCCCACGCCTCTCGATAAGATTTACTCCAATACCCATGGCTATTATCCCAATAAGGAGCATGATTAATAACGGCATTAAAATCTCGTTGAAGTTGGCGTCATAGAAGATAACTGACATCGTTGCATCCATTGCGTGTGCCATTGGAAATAAATCTCCGATAAACAACAACACTTTGTTTGTGATCGTACCCGGCATCATATACGCTCCACTAATTAATGGAATAAGCGGGATGATGGATGGATAGATAGCATAGAATTGCTCTGGTGATTTTACAAGGCCAGTTAACAACATCGCAATACTGATCATGCTGAAGGTAAAGAGTGCAGAAATGATGATAAGTATCCACAAGTTATCACCCAACTCATAATTCATCACGTACTTAAAGCCAAGCAGAACTACGACAATTTGAAACATCGTCACCAAAAAGCTGTACAAAATATAGCCGATATACATACTCGATTTACTGATCGGCGACAAAATCATCCGATTCCACACACCTGAAACTTTATCATTTGTGACATTATTAACTTTAAATCCTGCAAGAAACATGGAGATCAGAAAGGTGAAAGCAAACATAAGCTGAATACTCATGTTATAGTTTGGCACCTCTTCACTATCCAATCCTTGTGCTTCGATTTGTACAGGCGCATCTGCTAGATAATTTTCGATCTCACTTCGGATGTTCTCATCTCCAGTAGCATCAATCAGTGAGCTAATTTGTGCTTCCTGTTGAAATACTTTATCCACATGTTGCCTTACCATAGAAACTGTCGGAAGCTCAGAAATAACTAACAATCGATAGTCCATCTCCATTAATTGAACCGCCACATCGATATTACCATCACGAACTTGCTCACGTGCCTGATCAGGGTCTGTGACAACAAAATCTAAGGAATTATCTATATTTAAGCGTTCTTCCCATTTTTTTTCGATCGCCTCCGCATTATCTTCCTCACTGAAAATAACCACCTTTGTAGGCGATTGTATCCCCCCCGAAAAAAAGAGGGTCGCAAGGATACTTCCCATAATCAATGCAAGAACTAAGATTGGATTTCGTTTATCTTTAGAAAATTGTGCCCACAAAACAGACTTCATTTTGCTCCCCCCCTTTTAGGATACATCACCAATCCAACTAACGTACATAATACAAAAAAGCCAACCAGCATTAAACTAGGCATTATTAAAGACGATACTTGTTCGTATTGTAGCCACTCCATCATCATTGATAGAGTTAAGCCATTTGGTGTCCATTCGCTAACCTTTTGCATCCAATCCGGAAATACATAAATAGGCACGAAGTTACCTCCAAGCACTGCTAATACCATTGCTATTACATTAAACACACCGTTGGCAGCATCTATATTGTGCATTTGTAAAGCAATAGAAGTGAATACCGCCGCTAAACCTGCAACTGCTAAAGCAAACAGTAAAGTAATCACAGCAACTCCTAGCCAAAAGTCGATGGAACGACCAGGAAATACATCTAATATCAAATGCGCTAAAACAAAGACGATACTGATTTGCAACCATGCTAAAATCAATGTTGATACCATTTTCCCGATCAAAAATAACATAGGATGACTATTCGTTACTAAAATTCGATCAAAAACTTGTTGTCTGATTTCTTCACCAGTTTTAGCCGCTACTGTAATGGCAAGGAATAATGCAAACAGGATTCCCATTGCAAGTGTGAAATACTGGGACATTGTAAAAGTTTCTCCTTCACCTAACTGCTCCTCACCACCTTGTGGTTGTACTACTTCCACTTCATTACTACCAGCGATCTGCTGCATGGCAAATTGATAATTCAAATTATCAATAAATCCGTTAATGATGTCATACATTGTCCCGTTGTTAGCCGTTTCTTCTTCCATTTTATAAGCAAGTGAAACTGCCGGCGATTCACCCGTGAAAGCCGCATATAAACTTTCAACTGTAAAGCTATTCGGGATTACTAACATTCCATCGATTTCACCTTGTTCGACTTGTTCTTTTGCTTCCGTTTCATCTAATTCGTGTACGGTAACCCAATCCTGTATGTCTTCACTCTCAAGAAAATTAGCTAAAGCTTCTACCGGATTTGCATAGCTAGCTTGTTCTGCAATCGCAGCAGCTTCCATCTCGTCAAAAGATCCCTCTTCAATCAACTTCTCCTGTAATGATTCCGTTACATTCTCCTGATTATCTTGATTAACCAATGCCAAGTGTATATCGATTATTGCTTCCTCATCACTGTCAAACAACCCATCAAAGGCAAGATTGAGGACAAAAATGATCACTATCGGAAGCAAAAGCGCGACTACAAGTTCTTTACGATCACGTAAAAATAAAAATAAATCCTTTTTGATAAAACTTCCCACAATTACACCTCCTTAATCTCTCAATGTCCTACCAGTTAGATGGAGGAAAACATCCTCCAGACTAGGTGACTCTGTTTGAAAATTGAGCAATTGAATTTGATGACTGTCAGCTAGATAGACAAGCTCGCTGATTAAATTGCTTCCTTTCTTTGCTATGACCTTAAGCTGCGAACTAGCTGCTTCTACCTTGCGAACACCTTCCAGCTTTTTTATCTTTTCCACAAAAAGTTCATCGATCATGCTTAATTCCAACTTAATAGTATCTTCAGACGATAAAATACTGAGCAGCTCCGCTTTACTACCAGCTGCAATCACCTCGCCATGATCCATAATGTAAACTCGATCGCAAAGCTGTTCAACTTCCTCCATATAATGACTCGTATATAAAATCGTTGTACCGTCTGTTTCATTTAATGATCGTACCGTTTCTAAAATATGATTTCTTGATTGTGGATCAATGCCGACTGTCGGCTCATCAAGAATTAATATTTGTGGTTTATGCAACAATGCAGCAGCAATGTTGACTCTTCGCTTCATCCCTCCGGAAAAAGTTTTCACTAAATCCTTTTGACGATCCTTCAACCCGACAATTTCCAGTGCATGTTGAATCCTGTTCTCTAATTCCTTGCCTTTCAATTTATAAATCGAGCCAAAAAATTTTAAATTTTCATAAGCAGAAAGCTCTTGATAGAGAGCTAATTCCTGAGGCACCACTCCTAATACTCTTCTTATATCTGCTGGTTTGTTTACGGTATTGACTCCATTCAGCTTTATTTCACCAGAAGTCGGCTTGATCAAAGTCGATATCATGGAAATCGTTGTAGATTTACCGGCACCATTCGGACCTAGCAAACCAACTGATTCCCCTCTATCCAGATATAAATTAACGTCTTGTACCGCCTTTTTCCCCTTAAATGACTTACTAACATTTATCGTTTCAAGCATGTGATTTCCTCCTTTTTTCCCTTTCTTACTATCTATCGTAAATGAAAAAGACCAAAGTCACTACTGACCCTGGTCATTAACTCTTCTTGCATATATTACTTTAGTCATTTTTTCTGCAATCATACTAGACGGTGGCGAATAGCATATATTGCTAATTGAGTCCGATCTCGTAATGCTAGTTTATCTAATATTTGACTAGTTTGATTTTTTACTGTACCTACTGAAAGTCCCAATCGTTCTGCAATCTCTCTGTTATTCAGCCCTTCTCCAATACATTTCAGGATTGCTCTTTCTCTCGGTGTTAACGTTGGATCAATGGACTCTTGTTCTTCGGCTTTCAGTAATTCCGGCACCACTTTTGCCGCCACCTGATCTTGGAGGGAAAGCCCTCCTTTTAATGCACTCTTAATCGAACGTATCAGTGATTCGGTATCTCCATCCTTCAACATATAACCGCTAACCCCCACTTTTAACGCATCCATAATATATTGATTATCATCAAACGTTGTCAACATTAATATTTTCAAATGAGGGAAACGGGAGCGTAATACTTTTGCCGCTTCTATTCCATCCATCTCAGGCATGCGAATATCTAACACCGCAACATCGAATAACTGTTTTTCACACAACGCTACAGCTTGCCTACCATTATCCGCTTCCCCGGTTACTTCGATTTCTTTATCCGTTTCGATCATTGCCTTTAACCCTTGTCGTACCATCACCTGGTCCTCTGCTAACAAAACCTTTATCATTCTATCCTCTCCGTTTTCGTTAATCGAATACTGCCACTTACTACAAACTGCCGCTCATCATGATGTATATCTAGGGAACCGCCCACTTTTTCCAATCGTTCTCGCATCGCTTTTAACCCATACCCTTCTTCAAAAAAAGGACTCGTTTTGCCAGGATTCATCACTTCAAAGCGAAAAATACTTTGACCCGGTGCTTCAAAAGAAATGTGAGCCTCTCTCGTAGAACTATGCTTCATAATATTGGTTAGTGCCTCTTGTACAGCACGGTAAATTGCAAATGACTGTTCGCCTGTCAATGATGCCGCAAATGCTCCGTGCTTTACCGAAAAATTGATTTTCATAAATCTTTCCACTTCTAACTTACGAATTAATCGGATGAGGCCTTGTAAACCACCGACTTCAGTTTGTTTAAAGGATTTTACAGCTCGCCTTGTTTCTTCCAAACTTTGTTCGGCAAGTTCTTTCAATTTTTTGACCTTTTCTTGATCTTTTTGATTTACAGTTATACGAAAGGCTTCTAATTGCATTAACAAAGCAGTTAGTTTATGACCAATAGAGTCATGAATTTCATGCCCTATCAACATCCGTTCATCCTGCCTGGCATGCTCTTCCTCCGTAACCAGCTGCCTTTTCATCCTTCTATATTCATCTAATAAGGCATCGTTCTTTTCCCTGACCTCTATTTCACGTCTTTTTACAAGCTGAAAGTACAATAATCCAATTATAATTAATAGGTAAAACAATACGACCCATGCTAATTGGTTCGTGGAGAGACTAGTTTGCAGCAGGATTAAGCATAGCCCGACAAACTGAACCAGTATTACAACTATACCTTGTAACAACGATAATCTAAAAACTGCTTCTGCAAGTACCAACGCTTGTACAAGTAACAAATATGGATTGAATTCCTGATTTACAGGGTAAAATATATGTAACAGTGTCAGTGTCTGTGTGCTGAATAATATCGTTTGTAAAAGCGATTTGTCAGCAAATAGCGGGAATAGGAACAAGATAATCAAAAACAAACAAAAACTGGTCAACTGTTGTAAAGATAAAGACAAATCCGATCCCCAAAAAGCTAATGGCCATACAAAGCAATGAATAGCGATCCACATAAAATATGTTTTATTCATATAGAAATACTCCTTCGAACATAACGATCATCCTTTGTGCCCTCATTATACTATGATTGATCATGCACCGCATCCGCGATTTAGAGGTCTTTACTGTTTTATTACCGTTGTTCCTGCTAATAAATCTGCTAAATGACGATGATCCTGACGTACAAGGACCATGATAATATAAAGAAATGCTAAAAACATCGAGATAGTAATATAAACCATGGCTAGCCAATTGAAATCATGATACATTCCATGAATAACTCCCATATGGCCTAGCTGCCACGGTAGAAATTTCGCAATATTGCGTACCGCGCTTCTTATTTTAGGATGATCAGGATAGAATACTTTTATCTTTTTGACTCTTTTACCAAAAGTGGAAGCACGAGATCCGCCTTCAAGAATCGAAAGTAGAATAATGACTGGAAGCACAGAGGCTAACGTTGCAATAAGTTGTGTTTGCCAATTTGAAAATGCAGGAATTCCATTAAAAGCGACCAGGTAGACTAATTGCATGATGCCGAAGAGTAAGATGAGATATGTACTGATACATAACCAATCAATCAATAGTGCAATAAACCGTTGTTTCCTTGTAGCAACAGCTTGCATATAAATCCTCCTTATTAATGTGTGAATCTGTTAGTGAAATATTTGAAGCTATCTCGCGGACATACAATGTTTTATCCATTATACTATTAATATGAGTACTATAGGGGAATTTTTCACAATAAGAAAATCTGAGCAAAAAACGCTCTTTCCTTATAACTAAAAGCTAAAGATTTATCCTTTCTCTAGCATCCATTATGAAATATTTAAACAGCTTAACCACCGCTTCGGCTACCCACTTCCCTTTCCGTGGGGTTTGTCCTTCTAACTTTTCCGAGCAAAACTCGCTCGAAAAAATGGATCTTCAGGTCAAACAATTCCCACAGGAGTGAAAGTGGGCGACCTTCGCTAAGTATTGTCCTCCAACGCTAGCATGAAGTAACACACAGCAGCTGTTATACAGATAACGAGTTTTCACTCTGTTCATTATAAAAAGTCAACCTATTACTTATGACAAGAGTTGTTGCACCTCCTCATAGCGGAGACTAATTACGGAGACTCCTGCGGGAATAGCACGAGCCGAAAATCCACTTTGCAAAGTTAGGTGAGGCCGTGCCCGTGGAAAGCGAAGTAATTAGTCGGAGCGTTGGCAAATAAACATAAAACATTTCAAAATAACTAGTTCGCTTAACGCAGTCATTGCACTGATTTTATAACTTCTTAACTTATAAAAAGAAAGCTTGCAACACCCTGTTTAGGAGTGCTTGCAAGCTTTCTACTATTAATTCATAAATATTTCAATAGCGCGTTGATAATTTTGTTTCATCGCTTTTTTGGCAACGGCCGTTATATCATGATAAAAAATATGTTCCTTGTGGTTAACATAATGCTTTACTGCTTCTGCGCCTGCTTTTGCTGCATAGCTATAATAATTGATTTTCCTTACTCCTGCATTGATCACTTGAGTATAGTCCTCTTCTTTAAGGCCGGAACCACCATGCATGACGACTGGTTTACCTGTCCCTTGATAGATTTGTTGCAAACGGTGAAAGTCAAGCTTAGGCTCCTCTAAATAAATGCCATGTACAGTGCCAAACGCGGCAGCTAGTGCATCAATATCTGTTTCTGCTACAAATACTTTGGCAGTTTCCGGGTCGGTATAAATTCCATCGCCTTTGTCGGAATCGTCATAGCTTTCACCGCCACCTATTGTCGAATCTGTCATCACTCCAAGTTCTGCCTCGACCGAAACATTTCGTTTCCTTGTATATTCTACCACTTTCTTCACTTCTCTAACATTAGCTTCAAAAGGTAAATGGGATGCATCAATCATGACAGAGGTGAAACCAATATCAATTGCTTGTTTGATTAAGTCGAATTGAGAGCCATGATCCAGATGGACCGTAATCGGTACACTTGCTTTTTTTGCTAATTCTACTAAAATAGGCCCAATAAACTCTAGCGGCATTAGCTCATTATGAACCTCGGCATGCGCCAAAATAATCGGACTTTTTAACTCCTCCGCTGCCTCCAGTGCTGCTCGGGCAGCTTCCAAAGTAGGAACATTAAAAGCACCAACTGCATAATTCCCTTTCTCCGCCATTTCCAGATTTTCTTTTAATGTAACTAACATCGTTTACCCCCTTATAGAAGAAAAGCATCTTCGCGTTTCTTCCCGTTATCATACATCCCTTTTAATGTTTGTATATCTTTCACACCGGAAGCACTATCTTCTTCTAACAAGGAGGAAGCAGCACTAGCGGTAGCGATTTTCATTGACTCATATAATGAATAACCTTTCTCCGCACCATAGAGAATCCCAGCTGCATACGCGTCACCTGCTCCAACTGTTCCTTTTATGCTATCTTTATTAATCGATAAAGATGGTAAACGATAAAATTCCTCCCCGTTATACCCAAAGCTAGCTTCAGGTGCGTGGATGACTACCCAATCTTGTACACCCATGCTTTTCATCTTAGTTAATGCTTTTTTTATATTGTTCACTAGTAATCTATCATTCTGTCCACGCAATGTTGTTCCGGTACTTTTCCCAGCTTCATATTCATTCACAATGCAGTAGTTCGTATATTTTAATGCAGGTGGTACTAGCTTTTCATATCTATCTTTATTTTCACTTACAATATCAATGGAAGTTTGAATCCCTTCTTTTTGGGCGAGATATAATAGTTTAGCAAGCTTTGTCCCGTACTGCTCATCCTCTTGATCTAAAGCATCTAACAACAGGACATAAGCAACATGCAAAATTTTCGCATGAATATTTAAAAATGGAAAAGCATCTTCATTAAAAGAGGTAGAGTTCCCTTTATAGGTATAAAAGGTTCTTGTTTTATCGGATTCATCAAAGATAACATCAGTAAATGGCGTCTCTCCCGTAAACTGAACCTTACTCAAATCGATATTGTTATATTTTGAAAAGCCTTCATACAAATATTGTCCTTTCTCGTCTTCTCCAAAATAAGCAATGATTTCAATTGGAAGAGTCGGATCGATATGAGCCAAAGATAGTGAACAGTTGGAAACAGATCCCCCCATTGACCGTTTCCTTTGCTCAATCGTCGTTAATTCTGATTTAGCTGGGTATCCATTTACTGATTTAATTTCATCAACCATTACCGTACCAGCAATTGCAATTCCCTTGCGCAAAAATATCCCCCCTTTCGTTATGAACAAACTTACAATTGATTCCGCTTCTTAATAACATCAGCGTATACCGCGATTAGGATCACCGTACCTTTTACGATATATTGCCAAAAGGAGCTGACTCCCATTAAATTGAGACCGTTGCTTAAAACACCGATGATAAGTGCACCGATTACTGTTCCACCGATCTTACCTGAGCCACCTGTCATACTTGTTCCACCCAATACAACAGCGGCAATCGCATCTAACTCCGCCATATCACCTGCTGTCGGCTGGCCAGAGAACATTCTTGAAGATAAAACTATCCCTGCAACACCTGCCATCAGACCGCTAAAAGTATAAGCGAGGATCTTGATCTTCTTAATGTTTATTCCGGCAAATTTAGCTGCTTCCGGATTACCACCAACCGCATACATGTATCTTCCTAATTTCGTTTTATTCATTATGATATAAGCAATGATAAGAATAATGACTAAATAAAGGACAGGAGCTGGCAGAAATCCACCAATATAACCAGAACCAATGTTATTGAAAGAATCTGACATCACTCTTACCGGTTTTCCATCACTAAAAACATAGGCTGCTCCTCTGGCGATGTTCATTGTTGCTAAGGTGACAATAAAAGGAGGAATAATCGTAGTGGCAACTACATAGCCGTTAAATGCACCAAAAAGCATCCCTACTAATAACCCTACAGCAACTGCCGCCCAGACAGGAAAGCCCAATGTTGCAATAAATAGTGTTGTCACAACACCTGTGACCGCTATAATAGAGCCGACCGATAAATCGATCCCACCTAAAATAATGACCATTGTCATCGCTATCGCTAAATACATGTTGGTAGAGGTTTGTCTTAATACATTCATGAGATTGTTAGAAGACAAAAAGTCAGGATTTATGATTGAAATAAAGGCACATAATACGATTAATCCAATTAAAATCCCCATATTTTCTCTAACAAAACTCATAACAGCATGGCTGATTTTAAACCAGATCGATTCTTTACCATCTTCATAGGTTAATGGAGTCATCTTTTTCCACCTCCTGTAGCGTAATACATAATTTGCTCTTGTTTGATTTCGTTTCCTTCTAAAATATTTCCGACTTTTCCTTTATACATCACCACTACTCGGTCACTCATGTTAATAACTTCTGGTAATTCCGATGAAATCATAATGATCGAAACACCTTCTTCAACTAGCTTTTGCATGATAGAGTAAATTTCAAACTTAGCGCCAACATCTACCCCTCTTGTTGGCTCATCTAAAATTAATACATCAGGTTTCGTTGAAAGCCATCTCGATATTAATACCTTCTGCTGATTTCCACCACTTAAATTCCTTACCGTCTGCTTCGCATGGGGTGTCTTGATATTTAATTCATTAATATAGTAATCTACCTGCTGCTTTTCGACTTTATTGTTTACACGCAAGCCTTTTATAAATTTATCAAGGATTTTTATCGACATATTATAATCCACTGCTTTAGACAGGAATAAACCCTGATCCTTTCTGCTTTCCGGTACATATGCTAATCCTTGATTCATCGCATCATTAGGCTGTTCAATTTTTACATGCTTGCCATTCAGTAGAATTTCCCCGCTATCATAGTCATCAATACCAAATATACATCTCATTAACTCTGACCTACCTGCCCCTACTAAACCTGAAAAACCTAAAATTTCACCTTTCTTCAAATCAAAGCTAATATCTTCGATGACACCTTGCTTGGATAGATGATGCACCTCTAATATTGTTTCACTAGTCTTCCAACCTTTTTCTCGATAATAGATATTACTTAAGCTTCTCCCTACCATCATCGCTACTAATTCATCATGAGTTGTTTCCTTCGTCTTAACGGTTCCAACATATTCACCATCCCTCATGACAGTAATGCGATCGGTAATCTCAAACAACTCTTCCATTCGGTGGGAAATATAGATGATGCCTACCTGTTGCTTTTTTAAACTGCGAATAGTCTGAAATAATGCCTTTACTTCTTTATCTGTTAAGGATGATGTTGGTTCATCCATGACAATAATTTTCGCTTCGAATGATACCGCTTTAATAATCTCAATCATCTGTTGTTGTGCTACCGTCAATTCTTTAATGGTCGTTCTTGGATTCAAATCCAGACCAAATTCTGCTAAATATTTTTTTGAATCCTCTATCATTTTCTCCATATCAATAAAACCACTTCTAGTTAACGGTTCTCTTCCTAAATAAATATTCTCTGCAATCGACAAATAAGGAACGAGCACAATTTCTTGATGAATAATACTGATTCCATTTTCTTGAGCATCGGTAACCTTCCCTATTGTTACTTTCTTTCCATTAACAAAAATTTCACCATCATCCGGATGATAGATTCCACCTAAAACTTTAATCAATGTTGATTTCCCAGCACCATTCTCTCCTAACAGAGCATGTACTTCACCAGCCTCCAGCTGTAATCCAACTTCTTTTAAAGCGTTTACTCCCGGAAATGACTTAGTAATTCGATTCATACTTAATAGCTCTGCACTCATACCATCACCTCTTTTCTCGATCTTGATTAAAATAAACTAGGCAAAATCAGTCCCGATTCTTATCTCTAAATACTAAGTAGAAGTGCGATTACTTTAGCAATAATGATGAAATATATGGACAGTTTTACTACCACTCCGGCTGCCCACTTCCCTTTCCGTGGGGTTTGTCCTTCAGCTAACTCATTTCGAGCAGAACCCGCTAAAAAAGTGAATCTTCAGGCCAAACAATTCCCGTAGGAGTTGAAGTGGGCTGCCTTCGCTTTATACCTGTGCTACAACATTTGTAAGACCTAGCAACTTGGTTTATTATCCCAGTGTAAATGCCAATAGCTATAACATGAGAAATCACTAATAATGGTTAAAACCAAGTTCGTGAAGTCGCCTAGCTTCTGGCGCTTGGAGGTAGACAAGAATACAATTGCTTGGTAGACTCCTAATTTATTTATTGCCAGCTGTCCACCCCATATTCCTCCACATTCTCTTCGTTAATTAAAAACGTATCTACTGGTGTTCTCTCTTCGTAATCTTCACCATTTAAGATTTGATAGGCTACATCGACAGACATTTCTCCGATTGAAATCGGAGATTGAGCACCCGTACCTACAAATGGACCACCTTCTGCGATGGCTGCTTTTGCATCTGGTGAACCGTCTACACCGTAGATCGCAATATCCTGTATGTTATTGGACTTTGCAGCTGCTAAGGCACCTAGTGCAGTTGGATCATTCCCACCCATTATCGCAATAATGTCAGGGTGTGCCTGTAGAATATCTTCCGTAATATCAAGCGCAGTTTCCAAATCACCCTTGGCGTCCTGTTGGGCAACAATTTCAAAGTCATGCCCTTCAATTGCTTCCATAAAGCCTTCAATACGATCATTAATCGAGTTCATTGTCGGACTGTCTAAAACCGCTATTTCTCCACCCTCTGGAAACCTTTCTACTAAATCTTCACCCGCTACTTTTCCTGCATTCTTATTGTCAGATCCTACATAGGCAGTCACATATTCAAAATCTTTCACTTCGGTATCATAATTAATAATCGGAATACCTGCTTCTTCTAGCATCACTAATGCAGGTCTGATTCCTTCCCAGTCAACTGGATTTAGAAAAATGGCATCAATATCTTGGGCAATCATGTCCTCAATCTGGTTAATTTGTAACTCAACCTCCATCGCTGGATTGGTTGTAATTAACTCATCACCGTTTGCCTCCACTTTTTCTCTAATGGCTTCTTCTAAAACTTGAAAGAAAGGATTGTTTTGTGTCATCGATGTATAACCAAAAGTATAGCCATCCGTATTCTCTCCGCCAGCGGCATTTCCCGAATCATTCTCTCCATCACTTTCTGTGTCCCCATTACAAGCAGCTAACAACAAAACGAATGAGACCGATATTAACAACAATAAGAAACCTTTCTTTTTCATAGCTTGACCTCTCCCTTATCCATTTTTTAATGAATCACATCATGTGATTATTAACGTTATCCATCCTATAATAAGAAGGTGTCACATATGACAAGTTCTACCCCTGCTTGCTCAATCTCTTTTTTCTGATTGTCTGGTGGCATTTTCTCTGTAAAAATACGGTGAATATCATGCAAATTACCGATTTTGTGAAGATAATTTTTTTCAAATTTAGAACTATCTATGAGAAGATTGACTTCATTCGATTGTTTGATCACTTTTTGTTTAATTTGAACTTCTAAACTGTTCGAGTTTGTAAATCCCTTCTCTACTGAAAAGCCTGAAGCAGATAAAAAAGCTTTATCAAAATATAAATGATCTAAGTGAGATTGGCTAATTGGCCCAACTAAAGACCTCGTAGATTCTCGATAGATACCGCCTAACAAAATCTTTTCTTTGTTCGAATCATAAATGGTTGAAACAATATTCACTCCATTTGTAACAAGTGAAATCGCCAAACTACTTGATAAATAACGAGAGAAATGCGAAGTTGTTGTGCCAGCATCTATAAAAATAGAATCACCATTTTGAACATATTGTGCTGCAACATAGCCAATCGATTGTTTTTCTTTCACATGTAATACATTACGGCGATTAAAGGTAATATCCGTATTAGCAGATAAGATAGCGCCTCCAAATGTACGTTTTGCTAAGCCGTAATCTTCTAATTTCTCTAAATCTCTTCTAATTGTCATTTCTGCTACGTTAAATTTTTGGGATAACTCATTTACTTTTACATCATCTTCTGTTTTTAATAAGTTATAAATCTTGTATTGCCTTCGATTCAAGGATTTTTCCATTTTTTATTCCCCGCTTTGTTCGTTATTGTTTAAATCGAACATTTGTAAAACATTATGTATGAGGAAGAAAAAATATACTTGAAGGATATAAAAAATCATTCTCTGTTTCGGATTGGCAATGTAGTGAGAGCAATTAACAATAGGAATCTTTCTATTTAAACGAACGGACATAAAGTAGGTCGATAAGTATGGCTACAATATTAATTATGGAAGACGATAGTGCCATTCATTCACTGATGAAAGACGCACTAGATTTACATGGTTTTACAACATTAAGTGCTAATTCAGGTACGGAAGGGAAGTTACTTTTTTCGCAAAATCAAGTGAATCTAGTTCTTTTGGATTTGATGCTTTCGGGGATGAACGGCGAAGAATTTCTTCAAGAGATTGATGGAATTGATCGACGAATGGAACCAAATAATTGATGCTTTCGAAGAGAATGTGAAGTTATCCATCGTAGGTCTTTCACATGATTTACGTACACCTCTTATTAAAGGGGATGTGCAACTTTTCTTTTGGATGCAACCACAGACCAAACCGAGAGAGCACGCTATTTATCGATTATCGAAAACTCTGTCAAACGATTGATCGAAATGGCTGACCATTTTTATAATTTAGCACGGATTGAAACAAATCAAAAAGAAATCACCCTAACTTCCGTTTCTCTAGCCAGTTTAGTGGAAGAAAACTACTTGTCTTATTATGAACAATTGGAAGAAAAGAACATTGAACTGCATTTTCCTGAACAAATAATGGACCGACAAATTATTGCCGATCCATTAATGCTTACTCGCGTTATTCAAAATATCGTACAAAACATCATTCGTTATGCCAAAACTAAAGCGGTTATCCATTATAGAAACGAAGATGACTATATCGTCTTTATTGTAAAAAATGACATCAAACCAGATAGCAAAGTTGCCGTGGAAAAAGTATTTATGCGCGATTGGTCTGCATCTGTCTAAAAAGCTGGTGGAAAAAATGGAAGGAAAAATGGATGTAGAGATTAATAATGATTGGTTTATTCTTCAAATCCATCTTCCCATTAATCGAATGGAAACTTAATTATTTGGGCGAATGTGTTCGAGATTATTTCAAAAGTGTCTAAATGTGCTGGGGGGGTAATTGATTATTTTGTGATTTTTTCATCATCGATAAGCGCCTTCACAAGTATTAGCCTGTGGTTCATAATAACAATGTTGTTTGTATTGCCCTGTAAATGGTTGACCATACCATGAAGAAGGACATTCACCATATGGATTAAAATACCAAAGAGAATATTTGGAAGGATGCTCTCTCCAGTAGTCTAACGTTTGTTTGGCCAATCTCTTTTCTGCACTTCTTGCTCTATTATAAAATACATTTCCTTTTTGCACTGCTTCAAATGAATAATTTCCACCTTGTACTTGATAAATGACATTTGGTATGGTCCTTAAACCTTCAAAATCTAAACAGTTAGCTTTTAGTCGATTTACAATGACATTACCTACCATAAGCATCCCTAGTTTTCCTTCACCTTCTGCTTCTGCTCTCATCATCCTCGCCATTAAAGCTACGTCACTGTCAGTATATTTTACTCTTGCCATTTTCATCACCTCTAAGAGAAGTGTATGAAAGAATCCTGTAAAAATGTAGACTTTATATAATAAGTTTAGACTTTTCACCAATCATTTAGATAATTTGTTCGGAGGAGAGAACATGAAAATCTTTGATTCACATTTCCCTTTTGTCAAAGTAAAAGCAACTGGTTTCGGGAGAATTTACTTTAATTTCCCAAAGGAAACTATACGTTGGTATTTGGGAATAAGTAACTTAAACTGGTACGGAGCATTACTAAAGCATTCTCTGTAGTTGAAATATGCTTTAGTAATACAAGTGTAATGGATGGACTCAAAATTAGTTATTCTTCTTTATTTACCAAGATAGAATAAGCTCCACTAAACATAGCAAACAACAGCCCCGTAATAGGAAACACAATCCAATTAATATACCAGAGACCATAAATGAAACCACTTATCAAGAACACGATTACGGCTAATGGCCAAATTATCGAAGCTACGGCACCAATGACACGATCTTCATCTTTTTCTTTGGTTCGTTTTGCATCCCCTTTTAAAAGTTTATCGTATGCTCCGTACATATTACCAAAATATACGAATAAATATACTGCAACTGCGACAAGTGCTAACATAATAAACACTCCAAAGTTAGCCATATTATCATTAAGAGCAATCATGCCAAGAAGAATTGCTGGAGATAGTATAATTAGAACAACTCCAACAATCATAATGATCGTAAACGTTGGCTGGTAAGCGTCATTCATTGTTTTTATTTTACTTCTTAAATCGATTGGTAAATCAAAATTCCCCTTTACACTAATATATTTATACTTATCTAATTGCATTCCCGCATAGATAAATAAGCCAACTGCGATCGCTACACATAATAATAGTATAATTACTCCTATATACATTCCTGTTTCCACAGTCAAGCCATTCATGTATCCATTTTCAAATAAACCTAGTAAAAGAACAAACATGGCTGAACCGAAAATACACAAAACCGCTCCTATTCCAATCCATTGACCCGATTTTTTACTAACCTGAAGATAATTATCCACCTCTTGCTCCGTTAGTAATGGTTTTGTCATTACCCCTTCCTCTTGTGAAATGTCGAACTCTTCGATGATTTCGTCAATATTACCGAATTCAGAAATAACAATCCCTATTGCTTCATTATCCGTTTTACCAGCTTGCTTTAATTCATGATACTTTTCTTCCATATTAGCCAGAAGTTCATCCCTTAACTGCCTCATTTCCGTAGATTTCGGTAATGAAGCAAACATATTATCGACGTAATTAATAATGGTATCCATTATAGATAATCCTCCCTAATAAATTGGTTAATTACTTCCTTTGTTAACTCCCACTCTCTACACTTGTCTTGATAATAAAGCAATCCTGATTCGGTAATTCTATAATACGTTCGCTTTTTTCCAAAGGTTTGCCCTCTATGAAAAGATTCAATATAACCCTTTTTCAGAAGACGGTTAAATGCTGAATAAAGGGTGGTTTCCTTGATGACATACTTATCATTAGATAACTCTTTGATTCTTTTCGAAATTTCATATCCATAGGACTCTTTTTCTAACAATAAATAAAGAATAATCGTATCATTGTAGCCCCGAATTACATCACTACTAATCAAAAAGTTGACCCCCCTTCCCACATCCCAATTTACTTCACCTGTCGTAGTAATTTCAGTTTACCACAATTACTACGACAGGTGAAGTAAAATTTTTATTCTGTTCGTATAGGTGTGACCAGAATGATGAAATATTTGAACAACTTGACCACCACTCCGGCTGCCCACTTCCCTTTCCGTGGGGTTTGCCCTTCAGCTAACTTTTTTGAGCAAAATCCGCTCAAAAAAGTGGATCTTCAGGTCAAACAATTCCCACAGGAGTGGAAATGGGCGGCCTCCGCTAAGATTTGCTCTACAACATATATCAGAGCTAAAAAATTGGATTATTATTCCCTAAAAGACTAAAATATAGCATTGAGATCTCCAAAAAGTTGTGATACCAATGTTTGCATACTTTCCTTACAAGTAAGAAAAGCGCAGAGCGCCCGTCTAGAAACATATTGACTTCAGAATTAACTAAGCTAATGGACACGATGATTTACGAATCGATGATGACTTATTGTAGGGCCATTCGTGAAGTCGCCTAGTTTCTGGAGGATCGGTGCTAGACAAATACCCAAATTTTATATTTTCTTGTCGTAAAAAAAAAGCCTATTACATCACTAAAAGTGACACAATAGACTTCCGCTTTTATCTCGGGTTCCGACACATTCCCGGAATTAAGAAAATATCGACAAATAGCCAAATCCATAACACAACTAATGGAATCCAGCCAATTAAGAGCCAGGTAGTACCCCATCCTATGATGCCAAGTAAAAGCTGGGTGATCCCACTCCCTACACGACCTGTGTAAAAACGATGCAAACCGATTTGTCCGAAGAAAAACCATAATAAATATGCAATAGCTAAGTTTCTTTCTTTCATCGTCATATTAACTCCTCTCATTTACGATAACATATACTTGTTAATTTTATCATGTTAGGTCCATTATAGTGTATGAAAAATAATGACTAAGATTTTATCATAATTTTGGAAATTGGATAACCTAACATATTGGTATTTGAATCATTACTTATTTAAACTGAAATATAATATTAGTAAATTTTTGTTTTGCCCGTATCTTTCTATCCTCCAAATTAGTTATATAAGTAGAGAGGTTCCAAAGGAGTGAATGCAATTGCATGTCAACAGAAGTTTTTCTGCCAATGAAGGAGGTTATCATATGGAAGTAGAAAGACAATTTCATCAATTATATCCGAAACTGAAGAAATATTCATATTTTCTAGCTAAAAATAAATGGGATGCCGAAGATCTTATACAAGAAACTTTCTTTAAAGCGATGAAACATTATCATTCATCTGAAATAAGTGCAGCACTTTTGAATAAAATTGCTTACCATGAATGGATGGATACCGTAAAAAAAAGAAAGGTCGAGGTTTTTAAAACAGCGGAAGAGAAATCAAAAGAAGACCCAGCAAGTAAGGCAGATCGATTGATTGATTTAGCGAAGTTATTAGTGAATCATTTAACGCCAAAACAAGCAGTTATTTTCATGCTTAAAGAAGCATTCAGCTATCAATCAGGGGAAATAGCTGATTTACTGGATACAACCGAAATGGCAGTCAAATCAACTCTGCACAGAGCAAAAAAAAGATTAAACAATAACACTTCCCTTCAGTCCATCGATTCATTTTGGCAGGAAGAAGAAAGAAAGAAATTGTATGACTTGTTATACCAATCCCTTCAGGCAGATGATCCGGTTATATTGATTGATTGTATTTCCACTTTACATTCCTTGGCGGAAACACCTATGCTTGCGAAACCAACGCATTCATATACACCTCTCAATATGTATTCTATGGCCGCATAGAAAAGGAGGAATTGATATGGCTACGATTCCATATGTCATTGAACAATCAAGTCACGGAGAACGTTCCTATGATATCTATTCACGATTATTAAAGGATCGAATCATTATCATAGGCGATGAAATTAATGATCAGGTAGCAAACATTGTAACAGCTCAACTATTGTTTTTGGAAGCTGATAATTCTGAAAAGGATATTTCCATTTATATTAACAGCCCAGGTGGTTCCACATCTGCAGGATTTTCCATTTTTGACACAATGGAGCTTATCAAACCAGATGTTAGAACGATTTGCACTGGAATGGCTGCATCTTTTGGAGCCTTGCTGTTGCTTGCGGGGACGAAAGGAAAGAGATATGCACTTCCTAATAGTGAAATAATGTTGCATCAACCTATTGGCGGAACAAAAGGGCAGGCAACAGAAATTGAAATTACGGCTAGAAGAATCTTAAAACTCAAAAGTCACATTAACGAAATAATCTCAGAGCGTACAGGTCAATCCGTTGAAAAAGTAGCAAAAGATACAGAGCGTGATTATTTCTTAAGCGCACAAGAAGCCATGGAATATGGGATCATCGACCAAATTATTAAAAAGAAAAGATGAGCCAATAGGTTGTAGAAGGGCGTTTCATTTAAATGCTCTTCTACTTATCCATTTCTTCTTGCAGAACGCTTACAATATTATATTTAATGACTATGTGTTCAGGTACTTCTAAACAATATTGCAAAAATTAAAAGGCTTAACTTATTCTAGATGATAAGCCTTTTAATTTATTTTGTATTAGTAGCTTACTCATCAAACCGAGCCAGAGAAGAATAGCTGGTAAAAATACAACTAGCAACGGATAATTGATTCATTGCCATCCTAATATATATAAGAAAGGGAGCTTGAAAATCATGGATGTCACGTCTATTAAAGACTGCAGTTCATTACCGTATAAATTCTCATGTAAATGCAGCATAAAATCAAAAAGATATATAAATAAAAATTTCAATATTTCATTTTCTCCTTTTCACTTAGGAGCTTTTAAATAATAACTAAATACATTTCCTCAACCTTAACATATTACCCAAATTATTTTGTACCCTTCATGCGGAAAACTCTCGTACATACAGAGAGCTACTACACCCCTAATTTTTTGTAGAAAAGATAACTTGATTCTTTGCTTTACATCTAAATATACGATATAATCTTATAAAACGATATAAAAAGGTGGTTTTTATGAGCAATAATATCTCCCTATTAAATCAATATTGGACTGACATTTATTTTTATTTACACTATCCACATAAAGAAAAAATTTCTCATCAAGTAGTACGTATCCTTCAACTTATAGATAAACGAAAAGAAATAGGAGTTGGTGAAGTTGCTTCCCACCTGAATGTTTCACACAATACGGCATCTGAGCACGTTAAAAGAATGATTGCTAAGAAATATTTAAAAAAGGAAAGAGCTACAGAAGATGAGCGAAAAGTAATTCTTTCTTTAACAAATTTAGGTGAAGAAGTTTTATATCGAAACACCAGTCTGGATGAAAAGAAATTAGAACACGTGTTAAATCAATTGAATGAAAATGAAAAAAGTTTAATAGAAAATGCCCTAAAAACTTTGAGTGAGCGAGCTAAACAATGTATGTGATATTGAAAATTATTGTTTCAGCTGTCGTTATTGGGATTGTTACAGAAGTTTCGAGAAGACTTCCGGCCTATGGAGGAATTATAGCAGCTCTTCCTTTAGTAAGTTTACTTAGCATAATATGGCTGTATGTTCAAGGAGAAGAGACAACAACTTTAAGTAAGTTTGCGTTAGGAGTTCTTTGGGGATTTCCGGCAACTGCCGTTATGTTAATAATCGTTTATATCGCATTACAAAATGCAGTTCATTTATTCATTTCAATAGGTTTAGGTGTATCTGGATGGTTAGTATTTCTATTAATTCAAGATCTAGTTTTAAAGCACTTACTACAATAGACGAACTTTTGTCTAAAAGTTCGTCTCACAAAAGATGGTTCTGCTCCTTAACTAAGAGAAAAGGAGACGAACTCTTATATTTTACAAGAATAGTAAAAGAGTCTCTTCAATTTGAAGAAACCCTTTGATTAACCATATTTATTCACTGGGTGACAACTCATCTTCTATGACCCATTTATGATTAGTAACCTCTTCTTTCGTCGTAGTCAAAGTAAAATCAACCATATATACAGTAGTATCAATTGCTGAGTCTATTTCGGCTGTTGCACCATCCATGCCTTCCATATGAGCTGCATTTATGGTTGCTTCATCTCCAATTTCTAAAGGCTCTTCACCGACATCTTCTAATTCTTCATGTATAACCCATTTGTGATCTGTAACTCTATCACCACCATTTGTTGGTGTGTAGGACACGGAATAAACTGTAGTATCGTATGCACCAATAATAGTTGCTACTGCACCATTCATACCTTCCATATGGTCTGCTTCAATCATAGCTTGACTGTTTACTTCATAAGTTGGATTTTCAGCTTCTTCTAATTGTTCCGGAACCTCACCTGATCCAGACATATTCATTTCGGAATGATCATGATCCATATCTTCCGTTTCATCTTGTGCTTCAGATTCCATGTCCATTTCTTCAATATTTTGTTCTGTTTCAGTGCCATCTGGATTTGATTCCTCTGTTTCATTAGCGCAAGCTGCTAATACAAAGATTACAAATAAAGAAAGTAGTGAAGTTGTTATTTTTGTCATTGATATCCCTCCATTACATTATTTATCTATACAGTGCCCTAGAGAGTTGCAGATTATGTGTAGACTGCTTGTATATATTAAGAATATTTATTTCTGCGATACAAATGACCAACCACTAAGCATAACAAGAATACCGAAAGCAGAACGAATAACAGATAATTCATTTCAAAATTATCTTTAGTTTGACTATTTTCTTTATTAGAATCTTTTCCTGCCTGTGATTTACTGTCTGTTGTTGCTTTTGTTAGATTATATGATTGGATAACTTTTTCCTCTTCATTGACAATACTCAATTTCCCATCTCGAGTTACCTGCTTTTCGATTTGATCATTAAAAGTGTGAGTATATGCTCGTTTCTCAGGATTTATATATTTGTCTCCATCTAGAGTAAATGAAGTATCTTTATCAATATAAGATGTTTTGTAATGACCAAATCCGTAGTCTAATAGTTTGATAGTATCGTCATATACCCCATTCCTTTCGTTACTTTTCAAGGTAATCACTATTAAACTTAAATCCTCATCTTCTGCTGTTGTTGCTAGCGTATAACCAGATTGATGAACAAAACCATTTTTTCCTCCGGTGATATTTTCATAAGGGATTTCTCCCTTTACTAATTTGTGATGAGTTATAATGGTGGTATCCCATGCCTTTCCATCCCATTCCATTTCTTTTGTACCAAAGATTTCTTCAAAGGTTTCGTTTTCCATAGCATACTTCGTTATTTTTGCTAAATCTTCTGCTGTGGTAACATGTGCAGGGTCAAATAAACCGTGTGGATTCTTGAAATGAGTATTTTGAACACCAACCACATTTTTAAGATAATGATTAATATCTTCCGAAAATTGTTCTTCACTACCGCTTAGATGCTCAGCAATCGCTACTCCTGCGTCATTTCCAGAATTAATTAATAAGCCTTTAATCAATTGTAATAAGGTGACTTTTTCACCTTCTTCTAAAAAAACAGTGGTACCTTTTACATTTTTAGAACTTGCATTACTACTAATCGTTACCTTATCATTTACATTTCCGTTTTCAATGGCATAGATTGCAGTGGCAATTTTCGTAAGACTTGCTGGGTACATTTGAGAGTTGGCGTTCTTTCTATAGAGAACTTGTTCTGAGTCTGCTTCCATTAATATGGCAGCTTCACTTTCGATATTTGGTGGGGGATTCGATTCACCATGAACTTTTGGGATAAATATAGTATTTATTATCATTAATGTTGCTATCCATAATGCAAATTTTCTCATTTCTACTCTCCTATTACTGCTATTCATGCATTTATTATAAAGATAAAATATGATGAAAATGTGCAAATCTATCATTTGTAACATTAGTTTAAAATAGTATATAAAATGTAATATACTACGTTGATACTTTAATCTTATAGATCATCTACAAAAAACTTTAGATTATTTTGTAATGTCGTCTTGAATAACTATGGGGATAGCTATTATGAAATAAACTACACGGAGCTATGGTGTGGCTAAATTGGCTATTGCTTGAAATGTCGAATTATTTTACCATAAATAGGTGAATCACATGATAGGAGGACAAAAAAAGCCAATTTGCTAACGCTTTGAGAAACAATAGGCTATCTCAGATTCCGACACATACCTGGAATTAAGAAAAAAGCTATAAATAACCATATCCATAGGACAAGAAATATGAATATCATTGAGGATTTCTTCTAAGCTAACTATTCAACTTCTAAATTTAACAAGTTACCTTTGTTTTCCTCCAAGTATTTACAATACAAAATAGTGTTTTTGGCTACATCTATTTCTCCATGGAACAAAACTGGAGTACCAGGTCGCCAGTTCACCTCTAATATCCATATTTTACCTTTAGTATCCAAACAGACATCTATCCCTAATTCATCTAAGGGATCTTTATATAAGCTGTCAAAATGGTTAGCAAAGAGGATAGAAAATCGCTCTAAATAGCGCTTCATATTATAATACTCATTGCCAAATTGTGTCTCTAAGAAAATAGTAAAAGGACTTACATATCCCCCACTATGAATATTCGTAACGATCCCATTAGCAGCAATTCTTGGGAAAATGGTTGTTAGTATCCACATTCCTTCCCTGCTTTTTTGCACATGCAAACGAAAATCTAAAGAGAACCCTTCTTTCGTTTTACTTTCAATATACGGTTGAGCTAAAAAGTCATCATCTTTTATTAGATTGGCTAGTTTATCTTCAAGATCGGTCTTGGATAGTGTAATTGTATTTTTGTTTTCTTTTAATTCATATAAATTATCCTTCTTTTTAATTGATATAACGTCTATCCCTCTAGCACCAGCTACTGGTTTAATTATTAACTCCTTATACTCGTCAATTAACTCAAAAACACGCGGAAGGCTAAGGACTTTTTCCGAAGGTATTAAATATTGTGCGAAATCTTTTCCTTTCAATATACGTTCAAAGACAGAAATTTTGTCACCAATCGGATGACTAGTGAAAGGAATTCTTTCACTAAGATGATCGTGTACATTCATTTGCATCTCAGTTAGTGCACCACCTGCATTAAAAATGACATCTGGATATGGTACTTCCTTTTCTACCCAAGCTCCATTTTCATAAAAGAGTCCTTTGATTTTTTCTTGTTCCATATCTACCATACCAGGGGTGAAATAATAAAAATCACACTCTTCTATTCTAGCCGCAGCTGCATAGGTATAGGATTTAAAAACTGTTTTAGGATCTTTACGATAATGTAGCATACCAATGGTAGTCAATATAGTTCACGTCCTTTCATTTATTTAATCAACATGAAACGAAATCTCTTTAGCAGCCTCACGTGCTATTTGAATTGCTTTTTCTTTGTCTTCAGCAACTGCTAACACATAACCATAACGATGCCTCATCGACATTGGTGACTGTAGTCTTTTACCTTTACGAGGTTTGATAAAGACTTCCACCACACCATCATGTCTGGAAGCTCGATTCTTGCCTGTTACTTTTAACAACTTTCCTTGTTTGTCTACTGTCAAATAATGGGCATGTGCATATCGTAAGAATGTGTGGGGGGCCTTTGTCTTTTTACCAAGAATAAGTTTAATGGTTTCCTCACATAAATCTAATCCAGTTCCAACCTTGATTAAACGATTCACAACTCCACCTGATATCCGCGGATTCGCTTCAATCAGCTTCCATTTTCCTTTTATTCTTCTCATTTCAAAATGAGCTGCTCCATCCCTTAGCTTGATTCTTTTACAAAGTGAATCTATTACATGACACAACTCATCTAATTGTTCACTTCCGAAAGATGGTAGTAAGCTATAACCAGTTATAATAAATCGCTCTCCCTGTTCAATGGTCTGTTCGATTATTCCAATGATATGAACATTATCATTTTCCACCAGTACTTCCACTAAATATTGAGGGCCTTCTAAATATTCTTCAATTAAAATAGGAGATTGATTGCCTTGTTGGAATAGTTGTTCGATTGTTTCCTTAAACTCTTGTTCATTTGTTGCTAGAATGACATCTTTCGACCCTGTTGAGTTAGGTGTCTTAACAATAAGAGGAAGTTTGCTAATATATTTATTAGTGAACTCATTAATTTCATCTTCTTTAGTAAATACCGAGTAGAAGGAAGAAGCAGGATGCCCTTTTAAAATCTCTCGTGTTCGAATTTTATCCTCCATTAGGTAAATAGCTTCTGTTGAACCTTTAGTATGACAGAATTTTTCAGAGAGCTTTGCGGCTTGATAAACATGAGGTTCAATAAAACTTATAATAGCTATCATTTGTAGTCCAAGTTCTTGAAAATTTTTAATTTCTTGTTGAATGGCTTCATTGTCGTGCACGTCGATATATACCATTTTGTGAACGTCGGGAAATTCTGTTCGCTGTTCTAGAAACCTTTCTCGATCAGTAAGAAGAATGGTAAAATACCCCATTCTTTCCGCTGCTTTTATCGCTTCCCGACTTGATCCCGATTTATTTGATCCTAGAAACACAATTGATTTCATAGTTGCACACACCTATTCATTAAAATTATATGTCATCTTTAACTATAGTACTTAGAAATTGATTCAAATGTATGGGTAGTTCTCTTCACCAATAAAAAAATTAAAGAAATTTAATTATGTAACCCGTTTTGATTATGACCTTTTTACCTGTAGCTTTAAATCTATTATTTATCACGGTGCTAACCGTCTCTAAGACCCTGATAAGCTTCACTAATGATCAGTGAAATGGGCAAAATCCCCATAGATCATAGTCTCACTATATATATTAGACGCCAATATTTTTAATCTGTCATATATCACGGCAAGCGGGTATTGCATAATGTATTAATTATAAATTGATGTAGTTTTTTGCTGAGAGGATGTTCGCTAAGATGGACAAAGCCATCATTTTTTTAGATACGAATAAATCAGGCTCGAGCCGTGAAGCAATAAAGGCAGCTAAGCGTTTAGGATATTTTGTTATTCTGTTTACAAGACGAAAGAAATTTTTAAAACAAAGAAAAGAGTTTTCAGATATAGATGAAATACTCATTGTTAATCTCACAAATGTAGAAAAAATACGGGAATTAGTAGTTGAAAAGATAAATGAAGGTTTAGATATTCATTGCATTACTAGCTTTATTGATCCTTATGTATACGTAGCCTCTCAATTATGTACAGAGTTCTGTGAAGCGAATCCTATTTCATTAGATGCTGTCAAAGCAATGGAAGATAAAATGATAACGAGGCGCTTATTACGGAAAAAGAAATACACCCCTTTATTTATAGAACTAAATGAAAATGATGCATTAGATGATTGGATTGAGATATATAATCAAGAACTTCCACTTATTATAAAATCTCCAAAGTCCACAGGCTCAAAAGATGTTGTTTTAGTTAATAACAAAAAAGAGTTAAAACAAGGAATAAGATCACTACGAAAAAATTATCCAAATCAACCGGTACTGATTGAAGAATACATCATAGGGCCACAATATTTGGTTGAAGTCATCGTTCATAAAGGGGAAATTCATATTGTTGCTGTTATTGAGCAAGAGATTACCATTGGTGAGCGGTTTATTATTACTGGTTACAGTATATCTTCAGAGATTGAACCTTCGATTTTTGATGGATTAGTCAAGACAGTAAAACAAGTGGTAATGGATTTTAAAATGAAAAATGGAGCTTGTCATTTAGAGTTACGACGTGTTAATGAAGACTGGAAACTGATTGAAACCAACCCGAGAATTTCAGGTGGAGCCATGAACCGTATGATTGAAGAAGCTTATGGAATTAACTTGGTTGAACAAACACTTCGACTATACTTAGGCGAAGCTCCAAATCTAACGAAGGCATTTGAAAAATGTATATATACACACTATATTATTGTTCATTCTGTGGGGAAATTATTGAAAGTCACAGGTAAAAATCGTGCCAAAAAACATGATGGTGTTTTAGATGTTTTTATAAAACCACGAAAAGGGCAACTCTTATTACCACCACGTTCTATGGGGCACCGTTATGGATATGTCATGTCGGAGGGTAATACGAAACGGGAAGCAAAAGCGATTGCCATTCATGCAGCCAGTCAAATTCGATTTTACTTACAGGCACTAGATGAATAATATACTCCCCCTCAAAACCCACACCACATCAATTTTTAAAAATAGGATATTAGTAAAATCAAGTAAGGAGGGTAAAGCATGAGGTGGGAAAGAAAAAGCTGCATATGTAATAGCATGGAAAAGCTCTTGAAAGAACAAAAGCAATTAGCTGGTGAATCCTATCAATTTGTTTGTAATCCTTATGGTATGGATACCATTCCGTTTATGTTAACTAACTCTCATCTATGCAACTTTCGAGTATATGGAATTGATGAGAACGAGTGCTTTTCCACATTGATATTTAGAATAGAAGATATGGATAGTGATCGTTGCTGTGCAATCTTAACTTTATTAAAAGCCTACGATATGGATGGATGTATTACCGATTGTATACAAGATGTTTATTCAATAAAAAAATCAGACCAGCGCATAACGGTTGATTTATCCTGTTTTTGCATCATAACCCCACTCCCTCCTAAATTTGTCAATCGGCCACTGCCGATTATAGAACCGAAATACTAATAGTACCGTAATAGTCATTTTATAATAAGTCTCTATATGATGGATTAATGGAAGAACTTTTCGATTCTTCCATGCATATCTTTGACGAACGGATATAAATAGGAATATGAGAGAATTGATAGGGAAGGTTATTTAGAACGATGGTAAAGTCAGTTACAGATAACCTAGCAGATTAACCTCTAATAGAAACTCAACATTTTTTGGTAGTTATATCTATCCATTTTTCTAGGCTTCCCTAAGCACTTAAGGTGAATTTGAATTTACTAAAGACAATATTTGTTTTTGACGTGTTATATCTAAATGAAGCTGTTCTATATGTGAATTATGAATAATTCGCTTTAATTCTTCTGAATTTAACGTGAGTTTCTTCACGATAATATTCCCTTCCTGCATAAAGGCATACTTCTCTATATAGAATTTCATAACTATAGAACGCTACATAGCCATTGGTCCCTTCCGAATATAGTTCGATGTGCTTCTTCCAATTGAAGAATTTCTTTTACGTTATCAGCTTTTATTCGATAGGTGATAGCTAATCTTCTGCTACCCTTTTATGAATAGCAACCTCTTCGCCAGTCGTAGTTAATGCAAGGTCAACCATATAAAAAGTAGTTTCAACGGCTGAATAAAGAATAACACTGATGAGGACTGTTTATTTTATCGCTAATTACTTTATCATTTATTCGACTAATATTTACACTAATATGTCTGCCTCTTAGAATTGTTTTGGCATAATGGCTTGGCTTGCTAATTGGCTGTTAATATCTTTGAAAACTAAGTCGTATTATATTTAGGCAATTGTTATTTGAGTCAAATTTACTTTGTATAACAGATGGTACATTTTAATATCTGAATATTCCACCTCTTATCTACTGGTAAACAACCTGAACTTTTTGTTAATTGGTGAAATCATATTTACCTTTACTTTTCTAAGGTTATGGTGCTCTGAAATTCCCAGGTTTTCTTGCCAATGTTCGTATTCACCTGACTCAATCGTAATTTTGTCACTTCCTGACAACAGTGTTAAATCATTATCTTCCCAAAAATATGAGTGGTCACCGATTTTTTTCAACCCTTCTCCTTTCAATTTTTCATTCAGTCTAAAAAGAAATTCTATTTGAACAAATACATCCGCTCTATCATCAGTTAAAACACGAATAGTCCAATCATTACCTTCTCGCACTATATCAATGGTAACTTCAAAGGATTGGTTATGTGTTACGTTTCGATATTGATGTGGTAGTAAATACCATATCCCTTTGTTCTCACTATTTTTGGGTAGATATTGACCAGGAATCGGACCAGTATATCCCTTATCTAACACTTTCGTTAGTCGATAACCGTATTTCATTTGCTCGAGTTCATCAAAGTCTACCAATCCGGGGGAAAAGCTCGTATACATTTTAATACCCAATATTTCTGCTTTACCGTTACGCAAAGAGAAAAAAGAAGGGTTTTTCGTCATAATGGTTGCGCTAATATCTTCATTACGGTACCTTACGATTGGTGCACCAAAGGAAGTATGCATGCTGCTATGCTCGATGCGATTTTCATGACCAACGCTTTCCAAAGCCTTTATATTTTCCTTTATTGGATAATCACCGTTTATAACTTTTTCATAAACTTTTGGTAGTTCAGCTTTTTCTATATTCTCATTCTGAATAAATGGGAATGATAGATAACCTAGCAAAATGTGATTGTTGACAGGTCCCATTTCAGAAATAGTTTCAATTGCTAAATCTGCCATTGCTTGAAATACAGGATTATGATCATGATGAGCCATCAACCGGTAAATCAAATGGTAAGGAGACAAACCATAATGTTTATCTAAGTCCTGTCTACCAGAATACTCTGTTACTACTTCACCATTTGGATGCACTAGATAGACCATCATTTTCAAATTATTGCGTACATGATCCAGTAACTCCGTTTTATTTAATAAAATTGCAGTGTGATAAAGACTGATATCACTAACAGCGTTATATATTCCATTACTTCTTTCGGTCCATTCTCCATCCTTAGTTATATCTAAGCCTTCATTTAGCCATTCTTCTGCTCTTCTCACCAATATATTATCATTAAAAATATGATAAAGATTTGCTAGGGCAGAAGTTAATACCCATCGATGATTTGGCGTGTGGCAGCCCCCGGTTAACATTGCTGGCATAGATCTCTTTAAGAATAAATATAATTTCGATGCTAACATTTTTGATCCATCTTCCTCGAGTAAATGGTAGATTTGCGAGAACCCAGTTACAACAAATCCGGTATCAGGTGGTGAATGATAATTAGTATAACCAGGTGATATCGTCCCGTCATTATGTTGCATGGTTAGCATATAATCTAATGCATAGTCTATTCTATTTTTTAACAGCTTGTCATGGTAGTATCTAGATTCCGGATTCACATATGCGGATACCCAACTTGCTATCACACTACCTGTTCCAACATGAGTGGGGCTAGGAATCCCAGTATGTCTGTCAATAATCCCACCAAAATAGCGACTTCTGGACTCTAATATTTGTCTTTCCAAAAAAGTTGTTGTGATGACATCATTTATTTTGATCAGTTTCTTATAAGTCTTCATGCATAAAACCTCCCGATTTGTAATCTTCACCTATCCTTTTAAACCCGAAGTAGCACTTGTATCCATAATGTACCGTTGAAAGACGATAAATATCAAAATCATTGGTACTAATGAAATAATTGAAGAAGAAAGTAATAGCACCCAATCAATATTGTCTGCTCCAACAATACTTCTTAAAGCGATTTGAACGGTATATTTATTAGGATCACTTAAAACGATTAATGGCCATATGTAATCATTCCATCTCCATTGAAAAGAAAAAATAGCTAAAGTTATCACAACAGGTTTTGCAATCGGTAACATTAAATCAAAAAATATTCTCCCTTCATTTGCTCCGTCTATCCTAGCAGATTCTATTAGATCATTAGGAACAGTTATAAAATATTGCCGGAACATGAATATTCCAGTGGCAGTATTGATCGATGGGATAATTAAACCGGCTAGGCTATCATATAAACCCAACTCCAAGATAACGGAAAATGTTGGAGTCATGATCACTTCTGTTGGGAGCATTGTAGTAGCCAACATACATATGAAGAATACATGTAACCATTTATAGTTGTATTTTGCTAATGCAAATCCACAAGTCGCACTGGCCAGCACGGTCAATACCGTTGTTACTATAGCTACGATCAGTGTGTTGGCAAAATACTTTATAAACGCCATTGTTGCCCATGAATATATATATCCATCTATGGTTGGGTTTTCAGGCAAGATATTTAACGGATAGGAAAACAATTCACTACCAGGCTTTAACGAGCTGAGCAATAACCATATAATAGGAAAAAGGTACATCAATGCTACAATGACAAGTGCTGTTGTTAACATTACAGTGGAAAATCGATCATTCAGCTTAGTCATCTATTTTTCCCCCTTTAGCAAAACGGAATTGTAGTAAGGCAAATACTAGAAGTACTACAAATAAGACCATAGAGGCTGCACTAGCATATCCTATTTTCAATTGATCAAAACCTGTCTCATAAATATATTGCACAATAAAAGTAGTATCTGAACCTGGTCCTCCATTTGTTAAAGCTTGGACCATTGGAAATTCTTTCATTAAGTTAAACACAGCCAATAGTATGACTAAAAAGGAAGTAGATCTAATGGAAGGTAATGTAATGTGCCAAAATTTTTGCCAAGCTGTACCACCATCAACATCTGCTGCTTCATATAGAGACTTGGGAATACTTATCAAAGCACCTATAAAAATCAACATATTAAAAGCAGTTCCCGCCCATGCAGTTGCAAATAAAACTACCAAAAAGGCGAAATTGCCATCGGAAGACCATGGTATTGGATTGCCACCAAGTACTTGGATCATATAGTTTATAAACCCAAAGCTTTCACCGAACATCCATCGCCAAAGGATACCAACTACAATCGGAGAAACTAACCAAGGGAAAAAGAATATCATCTTTGCAACATTCTTCCCTTTTGTATATTTGCTTACAAGTAATACCGAAATAATTAGCGACGTTACATATATGAAGGGAACTCCTAACAACGTATATAAGAATGTCCTAAACAGTGCTTTATAAAAACTCGGATCTTGAAATAGATTAATATAATTATCAAGACCAACGAATGTCGCTATATTTCCGTTATATTCTGTAAAGGAATAGTAAACACCTAATAATGCCGGCCAAGCAAAAAATAATATAAACAGTACCAAATTAGCAAAAATAAATAAAAAAGGCCATTTTTTCACACTACACAACCTCCTTCATGCTATTACATGGAAAGATCCGTAATAAATAGCGACCATTTTGGTGGTCGCTATTTGAAAGTGCTATTCTACGTAAGCATCTGTCATCTCTTTTTTTACATTTTCTAAGGTGTCTGCTACGCTTTGCTCATCATTCAATGTTTTAATCATTTCATCTGCCAAGGTACTAGCTAAACTTCTTTTTGAAACCAATTGTTTTCGAACAAGCTCATTTCGCTGCTGACTGGCAATTGGATCAGAAGCAGCAATCTCATTTTGATAAACAACATATGCTTCCGGAGCAAGTTCATATTCTACTTCTGCATCTTCCTTTACAGGTAAATAACCTCCATATGTTGCTAACTCTTCATAATTCTCTTTTTGATACAACCAATCAATAAATTGTTTTGCTTCTTCTTCTTGACCAGATCCTTCAAAGCCAACCAAATAGTTTCCACCAAGATTGGTAGCTCTAACATCTTCATATGGCATATAAACAGCTTCCCATTCAAAATCTTCTATATTCGAAGCAAAATCTGTAATTTGCCAAGACCCTGACATATAAACAGGAACTCTTCCACTTTTGAACATCGAAGAAGCGTCTTCACCTGCTGTCCATACAGACTTTGGCATGATGGTATTATCATTTAATTCAACAAATTTTTCTAGTGCATCTTTTGTTTCCTCATTTGTTGTATATTGATCACCATCTTGGTAAAAACCTTTACTACCATGTTGGTATAAGAAAGCATTCAGTCTGTGTTCGGAATCATCCATTACCATACCGTATTGTGCATCCGTTTTTTCCAATATTTCATTTAATGATGATACTAATTCCTCCCAAGTCCAAATATCATCTTCACTAGTTGGATAACGGACACCTGCTTCATCAAACAAATCTTTATTTACAAACATACCAACTGCTGTAAGGTCTACTGGAGGAGCTACTAATTCATCATCAACTGTTATCCCCATATCAACCATCACATTATTATCTTCTGCAATTTTGGATAGATCGATTAATTGCCCTTCCCATGCCGGGTTAAACCCTGTTACACGAGCTAATGCAGGTGGATCTCCTGCTCGAATCATATTCGTGATTTTAGTTACCATATCACTGTATGGAACATCTACCACCTCTATTTCTATTCCCATCTCTTCCGTATATTTTTCTGACATTTTTGTTAATGCCGAGCCTTCTATAGTATCCCCGGATACATAAAATTGCATCTTACCTCCTTTTGAATCATCACCTGGAATAGAATCAGCAGCTGGATTTCCACATGCGGCCAGAAAAATGGATAGAATTAAAAATAATAAAACGAATCTTTTTTTCATTCATATTCTCTCCTTCTTTCAGTTTTATCTAATAAAGTCACGAACCCTTTTTCTCATACCTCTATCAAGTAAACGCTTACCATTTTGTTTTAGTAGGTTAAAATTTATTTACAAATATAATTATCAAATTATTCTATAATATTTCCTGCATCAGGAGTGAAAGGTAATTCGTAATCTTCATATCGTACCATAGTCGACATTCCCTTCATTGCATGTTGTAGCTTATGACAATGGTACATCCAATTGCCAGGATTATCTGCTTCAAAAGCTATTTCATATTCAACATCAGGCATTACTAGTATAGTATCTCTACTAATAGGTGAACCTTCCAAATCCTCTCCATTGCGAGATATTATTTCAAAGAAATGTCCGTGTAAATGCATCGGATGTGGCAAAGGGGTATCATTAGTTAACGTAAGCTTAACAATGTCACCTTTATTCACCCAAATAGGCTCGTACTCCTCAGGATAAACGCTACCATTAATAGTCATTGAGCCATCTTCTTTCATCCCTAAATCTGATCGGTATTCCTTATCAAATTGTTTAATGTCAGTAAATTTTCCTTTTTTATGTTGTCCGTAATCTAAAATGTCTATAGGTTCAACCGAATCATCTATAATAGTCTTCTCCACTTCTATACTATTATCACCGCTACCTACAGATTCAAACTCTATTACTGTATTATCTGTTAACCACATATCTGCCATTCTTTCGATTACAATATCCTGATTTTCGTCATATATAAATTCCACATCATACCGCTGTCCAGGACTAGTTAATAATGATTTATTAGTAAAAGTTTCGGGTTTATTAATTGGTTGACCATCTGTATGAGTGATTTTAAATTCTGTACCAGAAAAACGTAGTGTATAATCATAATTTCCAACATTAATGAAGCGTAGTTTAACAAGATCTCCATCTTTAACATCAAGGGGCTCTATTTGGTCATTCGTTTCACCATTCATCGTAAACGTATCCCATACTTCTACAGGCGCCTCTACTGTTGGATAATTTCCTCCTAAAACCTCATCATACAGTTCTTTATCACCGATCCAGTCATTCATTATAAGTGTGTAATCTTGATCATATTCAGCATCTTTTTCCTCTACTATGATAGAGCCAAATAAACCTTTATCAACTTGAAAAGCACTATGTTGGTGAGAATGATACCAATAAGTTCCGGGTGTATCTGCTACAAACTCATAGGAAAATGTCTCCCCAGGTTGAACAGCGTTTTGCGTTACTCCTGGTACCCCATCCATCTGATTAGGTACAGGGACACCATGCCAGTGAATCGTTACAGGTACTGGTAATTCATTTACTAAATGAACACGTATAATATCGTCTTCAGTCACGCGAATTTCTGTACCTGGAGTCTCACCGTTATAAGTCCATACCTCTCGCTCGGTACCATTCAAAGTAAAAGCTGCCTCTTGTGCAACAAGTGTAAACCCCTTAACTGTTTTTCCTTCTGCCAAATATTTCGCACCGGTTTTAAGTACACCAAAAGCGTTCTCAGAGATTAATTCATCCTGTTGATAATAATCAAGTAATTGTTGAAAGCTAGCTAGATGTTTTGCCATTTTTTCTGTTTCATCATTTTCAGCATAAATATTAACTGATGTAAGATGAACATTTAAGATTCGGGCAACTTTTTCATTAGCAATCTCTCTAGTATCCTTGTAACGATCTACAAGTGAAATCAAATCTTCGATACTACTTATTATATAATCAGCATCATCTATTGATTTCGTTTCCATTTTTACTTGTTCATTAGATGCTTCGGTAGATTGTGCATTATTACCCTCCGATAAAGTAAATACACTAAACAAGAAAACTGTAGATATTAAAACTAGCTTTTTTTTCATAAACCCTCTCTCCCATCCAAAACAAATGACTATCAACCATAAACATTACTCCCTTACTCGTTATCTAGCACATACGTATTAAAAAAACGCTCAAAATTCACATCAGCACCTTTAACTCGGGCAACTTCTTTTCCATCTTCATAGTGAACAACTGTTGGGGTTGATTCAATATTAAATGTACTCCAGGCTTCCCGAAATTCGAGCAAGTTTAATTTTTTTAAATCCATCCCCATTTCTTCAGCTAAAGGTACTATTATAGGAGTCGTTTGTTTACAATATCCACATGTAGGGCTGTAAAAGTATACCGTGACGTCTTCCTGATCTGTTAGTTGTTCATCTAGTATATCGGGCAAGATTTGATTTTGATAATTTGGATCATCTAGCTGTTCAACTGTTTCTGGATGTAAAGAGCTTTTTCCATAAGGATTTTCTTCAGCTAACTTATTATTTTGATAGTTCACAAAAAATCCTAGTAACACAAATATCGTAACGAGGCCAATAAAAAAAATAGTCATGTTTTTTTTCATTTTTTTCACTCCTTCTTCAAACACCAAATCTCTTACCGCTGGTACAGAAGCCATCAAAAATAAGGCAATCCATAATCAGCACAAACTTCATTTACTTTAACAGAGCGTTCCTCTTGCGCAGACTTCTTAGCAGTTAATGCTAATATCTCAGCTTTCAATCCATCATCCAACTGAGTTAACGTTGATTTATTTAATAGTATGGAATCTGCAAAAGCATCAATTTCACTTTGATAAGCATCATAATAGCGATCCAAGAAAAAATAACTTGGCTGTGCTACCACAACAGAATCTTTTGTACTAACTTCAAGATTTGTTTCTTTTTCATTTTCTACTTTTATTAAACCTTTTTCACCGAACACTTCAATGCGTTGGTCATATCCATATACTGCTTGTCTACTATTATCGATTACACCAAGTGATCCATCATCAAAAATCAATGTTATGATTGCTGTATCTACGTCTTTATTCTTATGAAAGATAGGACTAATTAAGTTAGCTGTCTTAACACTAACTTCTTCCACTTCTCGTCCTGATAGATAACGAATTAGATCAAAATCATGAATAGTCATGTCCATAAACATCCCACCTGATTGTTCAATATATTGTTCTGGTGGTGGTTCAGGATCTCTAGAAGTAATCTTGATAATATGTGGGGTACCTACTACTCCTTTTCTAACTAATTCATAAGCCTTTTTAAAATGTTTATCGTATCTCCTATTAAAGCCAACCTGAAATTTAATATTAGTTTTTTTCACAATGTCCAAAATTTCATAGGTATCATGAATATGAAGACTTATCGGCTTCTCGCAAAAAACATGTTTCCCTTCACTAGCTGCCTTTTTTATATAATCCACATGCGTGTCTGTACTTGAGCATATGAATATAGCCTCAATTTCGCTATCAGTTAGGATTTTTTCAGGTTCATTCGTTATGATTGGCACACTCTCTCGTAAAGAGGAATGGTCTAATTGACCGATTGATACATCAGATATAGCTCTCAGTTCAAAATTAGTAGAATGGAGAGCATTGTAAGCATGAATTTTACCAATCCGTCCGACACCAATAATTCCAATCTTTAATTTTTGCATGATAACTTCCCCTTATTTTAATGAAAGTATAATAAGTCTTTGATATCACTTACCTGTTTCTCTTTGATAATTTGCTTTCTTGACCAAATTTGATTAATATCAGCACTGTCTTACCAAAGAATGTCTCCAGTAAACCAATAGATTGGACCACCCAAATTTGTAACGTTTACATACTTCTTTTTACAATGTAAACCTGAACTTTTTACCCTACCTATCGTTTTTATTACAAAAAATAATATATTTTAATAAGTTACAATTCATTTGCATACATTTAACAAAAGAGTAATTTCATCTTATTCAGTATATTTAGAAATATATCGTTGACAAAACAAACTCGGTTTTATACTATTTCACTGTAAACGATTTCCTGACAGAATAGAAAGAAGGTAACGACGAATGCCAAACATCAAAAAAGTAGCTGAATATGCCGGTGTTTCTATTGCTACAGTCTCTAGAGTTTTAAACGGACAAAAAACGGTCTCTCCACAAACTAGAATTAAAGTGGAAAAGGCTATTAAACAATTAAATTATGAACCAAGTATCCTAGGAAGAAACCTTCGAAATTCTGAAACAAGATTATTATTAGTACTAATTCCAAACATTTCAAATCCTTTTTATTCAAAAATAATTAACGGAATTGAAAATACAGCATTAAAAAGTAATTACAACATCTTATTATGTGAAACAGACTCAAATCCTGAGCGAGAAAAAATATATTTTGATTTAGCAAGAAAGAAAATGGCAGATGGAATTATTTCAATGGATCCTCAAGTTGACAAAGATACATTAATCGAAATGGCAGAAAAACATTCTATTATCCAATGTAGTGAATACACATTAAATAGTACCATCCCATATGTAACCATCGATAATGAGAATGCCGCCTATCTCGCCGTTAAACATCTATTATCACTTGGACATTCAAAAATAGCGTTCATTAACTCCGATGTGAAATTCACTTATGCTAGACAACGCGAAGCTGGTTACAAACGTGCATTAGACGAAGCTGGTATAGACGCAAAGAGTGATTGGATTTATTATTCTCAGGAGTTGGATTTTGTTAAAGGACAGCAAGCAATGAAAAAATTTCTAAACCTCGATGAGAAAATAACTGCAATTTTTGCTGTTTCTGATTTGCTAGCAATAGGCGCATTAAAAGAAATTAATAATAACAAATTGTCTGTACCTGATGACATTGCTGTAGTAGGCTTTGACAAAATTGAATTTTCTAGTATGACAAACCCTACTCTTACTACCATTGAGCAGCCAATGTATAAAATGGGGAACATTGCCGCAAAAATGATCATTGATAAAATTCAAGGAAAAGAAGTGGAAAATGTGATACTTGACCATGAATTAGTGATCCGAGAATCAACTTTGGGATAGTTTCTTGATACAGTAACGTTTAGCGCGAAATAAATTTAATAGAGAAAATTCATTTCTTTTGAATTATAAAAAAACAGATAAGTAAGCTTATAAATAATATAATCTCCTTTCTGTTACTACACATCCAATTAAGATCATATTCCATGGTCTCTCCTGGATCTACTTTTCCATGTGGATCAGACTACTATGTACTATGGATAAGGGGAGATATCACTGTCTATATCTCCCCTATTTTTCTCCATTTTTTGACATCCTAGTCTTCTACTTGATCATTGTCGATGGTTAATCCGTACTAGCAACACTACCACAAGTACTATTATCTAAAATAAATTCTAATCATCCTAATACTTGTTATTTAAACTCCTTTTTATACTATATAACCTTTACCATTTTCTTTGATAAAGCCCGTTATGACAACTTTTTGTACATAGTTAAAAGAAAGTTCACCTGTTGTTTGTGCAAAAAATCCATCATAGTCTTATAGGAAACTCCTAATTTTACAATTTTTTATATGAAAAGTTTGCTTATTTTCTCTAGGAATGAATTAACTTTCTTCTCGCTTGTTCTCTTAATTGCGCCACATTAACCCAACCCCCTGTTTCATTGGACTGCTGGACGGCTTCCAAAACAGCTTGATTTTTGGCTCCATCTTCAAAGTTAGGCTTTGGACTATACCCATTTTTAATGCCTTTCATCAACTCGGAGATCATGTTTAAAAAGGTATGTTCATAACCAATAATATGACCTGCTGGCCAATACGCACGTATATATGGATGTACTTCTTCGGTACAATTTATCGTTCTGAATCCTTGTAAACCTTCTTCATCATCAGTAAAGAAAACTTCTAAATTATTCATATTTTCTAAATCCCAACGAATAGATCCCTTTTCACCATTTATTTCAAAGCGATTTGCATTACGGTTTCCTGCAGCAAATCTAGTTGCTTCAAAAGTACCGAGTGCGCCATTTTCAAAACGACTCATAAAAATTGCAGCGTCATCTACTGTAACTTCTCCCATTTCTTCTGAATCGACACTTGCACTTAAGCCTCCACTCATTTCTCCGATTGGTCTTTGTTTAACAAAAGTTTCCAACATACCATTAACTTCTTTCATTTCACCAACAAGAAAACGAGAAAGGTCTATAATATGTGCCCCAATATCACCTAATGCACCAGACCCAGTAACTTCCTTCTTCAACCTCCAAACTAATGGGAAGGAAGGATCCATAATAAAGTCTTGGAGATATTGTGCTCGAACATGAAAGATTTTTCCTAATCTTCCTTCATCTATTAGCTTTTTTGCATATTGTACTGCAGGGGCATAACGGTAGTTGTGAGAAATCATATGGATAGTGTTCGACTTTTCAGCTACTTCAAGCATGCGTTCAGCATCTAACAAGGACAAGGCTAATGGCTTTTCACAAAGCACATGTTTCCCCGCTTTTAAAGCAGCAATCGCCATTTCTGTATGCGTATTATTTGGGGTTACTATATCGACTAAATCAATATCATCCCGCTCTATTAATGTTCTCCAGTCCGTTTCATAAGAATTATACCCCAAAGCGCCAGCAGCTTCTTTGACCGCTTCTTCATTGCGGCCTGCAATTGCCTGTTGTATGGGTTCACAGCCCTCGTCAAAAAAGAATGGAATGTCACGATACGCATGACTATGTGCTTTCCCCATGAATTGGTAACCAATCATACCAACTCGAACTTGTTGCGTGTTTATGCCCACCACATTTCACCAAGCCTTTCTTTTATTATTAATTCTTTAAGGAAATCTGTTGCTTTTGAAAACCCCTCCTCGACAGACATTAAACTATCTTCATGTTCGATACTGATAGCGCCGTCATACCCAACAAGTTGTAAAGCGCTTATGATTCGCTTCCATATTTCTTCTCCGTTTCCATAACCAATCGTTCGAAAAATCCAAGACCTGTGTAATTCATCACTGTATGGTTTTGTATCTAAAACGCCATTAACAGCAGTATTTTGGGGATCTATTGCTGTATCTTTTGCGTGAAAATAAAATAGTGCATCATTCTTAGCAAGTTCTTTAATCCCTACAACAGGATCCATATTTTGCCAGAATAAATGACTTGGATCAAAATTAACACCTATCCGATCTCCGCATTCTTCTCTCAATTTTAAACTTGTTTCCGTATTATAAACGACAAAACCCGGATGTGGTTCAATCGCTACTCTGACACCGTATGCTTGTAAGAATTCATTCTGCTTTTTCCAATATGGAATAACCTTTTGTTTCCACTGCCAATCCAATACCTCTGGATGGTCATCCGGCCAAGCTGCAGTAACCCAAACTGGATTTTCTGAATGTTCCGATTCACCTGGACATCCTGAAAAAGTGATAACTGTTTCCACGCCTAATTCAGAAGCAAGTTTTACGGTATTTTCAAATTCGCGATGATGCTTATTTGCTATTTCTAACTGAGGATGTAATGGATTTCCGTGGCAGCTTAGAGCACTAATTTCCAAATTTCTTTTTTCAAAAGATTCTTTAAATGCTTGTAGTTTAGTAGGATTTTCTAATAATTCAGCTGGATTACAGTGTGCATTACTAGGATATCCTCCCGTCCCTATTTCAACAGCATCTAACCCCTTTTCAACAATAATATCTAACGCCTCATCAAGGGAACGATCTCCAAATAATACTGCAAATACTCCTAATTTCATGAGAAGACCTCCATTATAAATTTATAAACTTAACTAGATAAACCTTGTATTATTCATTAAAGGAGGATTTTAGGGAGCATTGGTTATGCCCCCTAAACCTTATGACCATTAATAATTTGCATCCTCATCGTAATAGTCTTCTACATTTTCAGGTGTAACCGGCGTTGCATCAAGAACAATATCATGTGGTACTAGTTCACCTTCGAAACCTTCTGGACTTTCATTTTTTAGAATTTTAGCTGCTAGATTAACCCCAATAGCACCCTGTCTAGGTGAGTACGTAACCGATACCTTTACTTCTGGCATCGTACCTTCTAGCATCATATGATAAATTTCCTTCATACCACCTGAACTTACTATAAACATTTCCTCTTCACGTTGTGCATCTCTGATTGCTTGAACAATACCAACAGTCATATCATCATCTTGGGAAAAAACAGCATCAATTTCATCGTTCGCTAACAGAATGTTTTCCGTTGCCGCTAATGCAGCTTCTGCAGTAAAGTCACCAGGTTGACTAGCTATGATTTCTATCTCCGGATAATCTTCAATATAATCACGGAAGCCTTGCGATCTTAAATCCGTCACAGTAGAAGGTACACCAGAAATCTCAACTACTTTACCAGCTGGCTCACCATTCTTTTCGATTAAACCTTCAACTAAGTACTGTGCATCTACTCTACCAATACCATAGTTGTCACCACCGATATAAGTACGATAAGATTCTGTTTCTAAACCGCGGTCTACGTTAATTAATGGAATTCCAGCTTCTGCAACATCTTCTGCTGCTGGTGTTAATGCAGCAGATTCGATTGGTAACATTACAATCGCATCAACACCTTGAGTAATGAGATCATCAATATCAGATGCTTGCGCTGCTGGGTCTGAAGATGTTACTAAGCTATAATCGATATTCTCTTCTGCAAGCTCCTCAGCTGCTGCTTCAGTATTTTGAACCATAGCCCCCATCCAGCCATGACCGGCAGCTGGCAAGGATATACCTATTGTGTAACTATCTGAGTTACTAGCGTCACTGTTTGACTCTTCATCTGCATTTTCAGTATTTTCTTCCGCTGTTTCCTGTTCATTATTTTCATCAGTTGTGGAAGGCTCTGCATCGTCACGACAAGCAGCCAAGATAAAACCTACCACCAAAATTACCAAAATTTGAAAAAACCTTCTCATATTCATTTTATTTCCCCCTTAGAAATTATAAAAATAGATCAACTACGCTTTTGCAACAATACCGCTACTAGTATGATCGCCCCCTTTACAACACCTTGAATATAGGGTGAAATATTTAGGAGATTCATAATGTTGCTTAGTATTGCAAGGATTAATATACCGAACACAGTTCCTATAATTCGACCTTGACCACCTGTCAACTTGGTTCCACCTATAATAACTGCGGCAATTGCATCTAATTCATACATTGAACCAGAGCTTGAAGTTGATACAGAATTTAGACGAGAAGTTTCAATGACAGCACCAATCGCGGCTGTTAAACCACAAATCATATAGGTCATAATCGTAATTTTGTTTATCGGCACTGCAGATAAGTGTGCTGCTCTCGAGTTACCGCCCACTGCATAAATATGGCGGCCAAATGTTGTCTTTTCTAGTAAGATAAATGCGATTACAACTACAACTGCAAATATATAAACAGGAATCGGTATACCAAATAAATACTCATTTCCAATTGCCCGATAATCCATGTTAGAACCTGCTATTGCACCAGCATCTGCATAATACAATGCTGTTGATCGTGCAATCGTCATCATAGCTAATGTTGTAATGAATGCTGCTATCTTCCCATAGGTAATAATTACTCCATTAACGACCCCTATCAGAGCTCCAGCTACTAATCCAAATAATATAGCTGTAAAAATAGATGTACCAAAGTCAACTTGTGATGCCATTACGATGGTACCTGTCAGAGCTAAAACTGAACCAACAGATAAATCAATGCCTCCAATTAGTATGACAAAGGTCATCCCAACTGCTAGAATCCCAATAACAGATATCTGTCTAAGCATATTGGTTATATTTAGCGGTGAAAGAAAGTGATCACTCGCGATAGATGCAACGATAAACAGTACAATAAAAGCAAATACTACACTGTAATTTGACCAAAAATATTGCATCCAATTATATAGCTTCCTATCTTTTGTAACTTCAATTTCTGTTTCCAGATTTGCCATTCTCTAAGCTCCTTTCTATTACTTAAAGCCCTGTCGCTTTTTTCATCAGTTGTTGTTCTGTAGCTTCTTCATGATTGAATTCACCACTAATCCTGCCATTATGCATAACAAGAATTCGATTACATATTCCTAATAGCTCTGGAAGTTCAGAAGAAATAACGATAATCCCTTTTCCTTCTTTTGCTAAATTAGAGATCGAATGATAAATTTCTCTTTTCGCACCTACATCAATACCTCTTGTTGGTTCATCAAACAAAAATATCTCTGTATTTGCAACTAGCCATTTCGCAAGAACGACTTTCTGTTGATTACCACCACTCAAATTTTTAACTGGCTGATTGACATTATGAAGTTTAATATTTAAATTTTTTACTTGCTCTTGAATATCAGCTTTTTCTAATTTTCTATTAACAAACCCAACTCGCTGATATTTCCCTAAATTAGGTAGAGTAATGTTTTGAGCAATACTCATATCCAGTATTAAACCTGTTTGCTTTCTATCTTCAGTTGCAAAACCGAAACCACCTTTTACCGCTTGTATTGGATTCTTATAATTCACTTGTTGTCCTTTTAAGCTTACTATTCCTTCATCAGCGGGGGCCCCTCCAAAGATCGCAGTTGCAAGTTCACTTCTTCCAGCTCCAATTAACCCTGCAAAACCTACGATTTCACCTTCTTTAAGTGTAAAGCTAACATCCTGAAAGTTTGGATTCTGAGTTAATGCCTCTACTCGTAATATTTCATTACCAAATTTAGTTGGTATTGGCGGATACATATCTTCAAGTTCTCTTCCTACCATGAGATTGGCAATGTCATGTTCTGAAAAATGCTCTAGGACATCCGTTTTTATCCACTTTCCATCTCGTAAAACTGTAAGTCTTTCACAAACTCTTTTTAGTTCAGGTAATCGGTGAGAAATATAAATAACAGAAACATTTCTTTGTTTTAATAAATCAATTAATTCAAATAGTTTTTCTGTCTCCTTATCTGTTAACACCGCAGTTGGCTCATCCATGATGAGAATTTCAGGATTAAGAGATAACGCTTTCAAAATCTCAACGATTTGTCGTTCACCAATGCTTAAATCCATTACCAATGATCTTGGACTAAGTTCTATACCAAATTGATCTAATAATGCTTTTGTATCTTTTCTCATTTTCTTATAATCAACAAATCCCAAATTCTTTGGTTCCCTGCCTAAAAATACATTTTCTGCAACTGATAAATATGGAATTAAATTTAATTCTTGGTGGATAATAGCGATACCTAGCATTTGAGATTCTGCTGGAGAGGATATATCAACACTTTTTCCATTTAAGATAACTTCACCTGAGTCAGGTTGATGGACACCAGCTAAGACTTTCATCAAAGTTGACTTTCCCGCACCATTCTCTCCGACTAATGCGTGAGCTTCTCCTTTTGCCAGTTCTAAATTCACACCATCCAGTGCTGTAACACTCCCAAACCTTTTTGTAATCCGTTTCATTTCCAGAATCATAAACTCCCCCCTTATTGCTTAAATTAGTTGTGGTAAAATACAACGCATGAAAAGCTGCTAATCACTTGTTAATATATTTACAGATTATTTTTAATATTATGATAATTAATTATAGAAATTACATGATTATAACCTCGGAATAACTGAAATTTTAAAAACATCTAGGAAAACGTTTACTTTTATTAGCTGTTTTTATCTAAATTACACTCCATTTATTTTCTTATAATAAAATCATGTAAATATTATTGGTTTATTCATTACTCCGGAGAATGATCATGTTTCGCTTCATCATTTATTTGATCTTCGGCCTCTCCTCCGCTTTTTTGTTCGTTATATCCTGGTTCTCCTTCTGGATGGGTTTCATAATGATGATGAAAGTGGTCAAAAAACTCCTCATAATATTTATCCTCTTCAGAGCTAACTATCCACCCAATCTGATATCCCCTGCTAAAATAAATAGTAGCCGGAATCGTAATATTTTCTAAATCCAGTAATTCTTCTAATTCTGGATATTGGTTAAGATTTAGACGATGAACAGTAATATCCCTATCCTCTGCTAATGGAAAAATTAACGAATTCATTCGTTCACAATCGTCACAGCCTGGTTCATAAACATAGATGAACTCTCCAGTTGGACTCCCCATTAGACTTATTAATGAGGCACGAACTTTTTCTAAATTTCCTGTTAACTCATATTGTTGTAGTTCTTCCGGTATATCTTCCGCTTCTATTCTTTCCTTTCCTGGATTGAGGATAACCATTACAACAATAACAATAGCTATTAAAATAATTCCTATACCGCTTAACCATAACTTATACTTTTTTTTCTCATTTTTTCCTTGCTTTTTCTGTTGTTTATTTACCATGCCCAAAACTCCCTTAACGGATAAATTAACTTTTATTAAACACGTTTCTTTTAAAAAACTAATCATCAAAATGTTTGCAAAAAATCTTCGTATGGATCTAATTACGCGTTTACTTTACTCTTATTTAAAGCAAGATCAAGTATAATATCATGAACGTCTGTAGCATTTATCTGATTAGGGAGATCGATATCATTACCAGTGACAATCATCGATACTAGATCTTCTTCGTTCCGGGCTGGTAGACCATGAGAACCTTGTATTCTCTCTGGCTCTAATGGAATTTTATATGTCTTTGGATTAACAAAAAGCTCAACAGGATCATATCCGGGTTTGCGATGGATATCAACGGTATATGCAAACTCTGGCGCCGCTTCATTATCCAACCACCAATAATAGACAAACCAACTATTTCGTTCTGCGATCGCAATCAATTCGCCCGAACGTTCATGGTTAATCCCGTTAACTATTTTCTCTTCTTCGCCCCATACTTCAGCTATACCAGGAGTCTCTTCTAGTAACTTCTTAACTACTGAAATATCTTCTTCTTTATTAATATAGATGTGTGCTAATTGGTGATCTGCCAATGCAAAGGCACTACTCATCTCCAAATCAAGGAAATCTTGGCCTTCTACCTGTTTGACTGCAATGTATCCACTTTTATTTAATATTTGATTAATCATAACTGGTTGATCTACTTGGTTGAAATTATATTCAGATAAAAGAACTAGACGAGTTTTCTCCTTTAAATTGCGTTTCTCTAACGCTTCAACAAACTCTCCTATTAATTGATCAATTTCCTTAACTGCATGCTTGGCCTGTTGACTCTCAGGACCAAACCGTTGCGTATGATAATCCATGTTTGGTAGGTAGACAAGTGAAAGTCTTGGGCCAAACTCTTCTAATACATCTAGAGCTGCTTTAGCAATCCATTCACTAGATTTAAATGATGCAAGAGGCCCCCAGAATGTACTCAAATCGAATGCCCCATATTTTTCTTTTAGTCTAGGATACAAATCTCTCGGTTTAGAGTCATACCATTGAATCATCTTATCGTCTAAATGAAAAGGGGCAGGTGTGACAACATAATCAGCAGTAGTAAGCTTACTAAATTGCCAAAAAAGAATGGCTGTTTCTGCACTAGGGTCTTCATGCTTCAACCGTTCCCATAATTTTTCACCCTGTATTGGGATCATATATTGATTCCACATTTCTACTTCTTTATAGTCTCTATCAGGTAAACCGTTACATATAATACCGTGCTCACTCGGTGGCTTACCAGTGATATACGTAGCCTGCATCGTTCCAGTCACAGCTGGAAATACAGGCTTAATTTTTGTATGTTTACCTTCATTTAATAGTTTTTGTATATTCGGCGTAAGTGTCTTATCACTAAGCAGTGCAGGAGATAAACTGATAATATCTAAAACTACTACATGTTCTTTAGTCATCAAATATCTTCCTTTCATTTTAAAATTACGTTACAGCGAATAATTTCGTAAATAAATAGCTTGCTAACATAAAAACTGCAACACTTAAATAGCCAGCTAGTCCTCCGAAAGGGGTTGCCAATGCTGCAACTAATAGTGGAAGCCCAACAATACAAGTTCCTACAGCCTTCCGAATATACTTAGCTGTAGGACTTTTCAAAGCTAATCTGATTCCTTTGAAAGTCCATATTAAAAAGATGAATATTGCAATAATACTGATGTAAAAATTATCCCAATCACCAATTAATAAAACAGCTAATGATGATAAAACAACGATAGTTGCCATTACTTTGACCCGAACTGGATAGGTTCCTTCTCCAACCTCAGCTCTAGCGAGGAAAGTAACTGTAAAAATGTAGACCAAGCTTATAAGTGAAATCCACCAATTTTCGATAAGCTGATCGGTGACAAGTGAAAATCCTAATAATAAATTTAGTAGTCTGCACATCCCCATTGTTAACGGCCCGTAAAAATAATTGTGCTTTGCAAATCTGTCATATAACAAGATAAACAATGTTAAGACAACGGCGATAACTAAACTTACCATATTAACTAAGGCCGCTAGCAGGAGGGCTAGAGGTAACAAAGACAGCCCTAAATATAACGCAGCCTGCTTGGAAATACGGCCAGAAGGTAATGGTCGCTCAGGACGTTCCTTTTTATCAACCTCATAGTCAAAGTAGTCATTAAATATCAACCCGCATGCATACAACAAAGCACTAGCAAGTAGTAAGAAAACAAGTTCTATTGAAAATGGATGACTATTTAAACCGCTCACAATCCATCCCGCTGCCATAATATCAGCCATTGCAGTAAACAAGTTGGGAAGTCGAACAAGTTCTAAAAATGACTTTACTTTGCTATTCATAGCTCGTTTAATATTCCCCGTACATAGTCATAGGATTGCTTAGCAGTTTCGATTGCTGTCGTTTGGTAGGGGTATAACTCAATTGTAATAAATCCATCATAACCAGTATCCTTTATTTTTTTTAAAACACCTGGTATGTCAATGGACCCTGTGCCAGGAATCATATGCTCATGAACTCGACTAGCAGCGATATCTTCCAAATGATAATGTTTCGTATATGGCAATAATTTATCTACTAATTTAACTGGATCTTCATTTACACAGAAGAAATGCCCTATATCAAAATTCAACGCAATTGCATCTGACGGTACAGCCTTTTTAAATTCAATAAATTGGTCGGATGTTTCAATGGTCAGATCAGGTTCTGGTTCCACAAGAATGGTAACTCCTGCTTTCTCCGCATGGTCAGCTAATTCTTCCATCGCTTCAATAAACACTTTATTAGCCCAAGCACTATCTACTCCCTGCATTGGTCCACCAGGCTGAGTAGATAATGTTTTAGCTCCTAATCTAGCTGCCATATCAATACACGAATGAGTATGATCAATTCGCCTTCTTCTTTCCCCTGCTTCACTTTCAACAAAAGAAGGGCGCCAATTGTCAATATAACCATAAGTCATGAAGGCATTCATATTGGAAATTTCAATCTGGCGATAGTCCAACCATTGTTGAATTTCTATTAACTTTTCTTCTGTTGTATCAGGAGGAAACGCATGCGGAATATCTTGTAAAATCTCAATCCCGTCATATCCTATTTCTGCTAAAATATCAATAGTTTCTAATATATTGTACTTTTTAAAACCGTTACTACTGAATGCTAATTTAATTGGAATGCACCTCCTGTTGTTTTTCCAAATTTAATTTTCCAGATTGTTTGTAGTAGTTAAATGGGTTGTCCCAAACTAATTTCTCAATTTCCTCGTCACTATAGCCAGCTTTTCTCATTGCCAACGCAGTATTAGCAATATTCAATGGATCTGCAGGCCCCCAGTCTGCTGCTGTGTTAATCATCATTCGATCTGTACCATACTTACCAAGTAACTCTAATGCACCATCCACTAACACCTTGGTAGGATAAATTGTCATGGCACTCCACGCTCCATAATCAACAGCGATGTCCATGGTATCCTGGTTGTTATGGTCCAGGATAACCTTATCTTTATTAATACCTACTTGCTCTAAAATCTCGCAAGTCTTATAAGTACCTTTTCGTTTTTGAGTATGTGGAGTGTGGACCATTACTAATAAATCTAATTCTTTTGCCATTTGTAGCTGACGTACCATAATTTCTTCTTCAGCATCCGTAATTAAATCAAATCCGATTTCCCCTAGAGCTAGACAACGTTCATGTTCGAGGTATTCTCCCATCCCATCAATTACTTCATGTGCAATTTCAAGGTTATTTGCCTCTTTTGGATTCATACCAATACAACTAAAATGTTCGATATTACCAAATTGCTTTGCTCGTGTCGGCTCGAAGGTAAGGATATGTTTAAAATAGTCGAAATAAGATTCAGCATATTGGCGATCACTACCTAACCAAAAGGAAGGTTCTACTACTACACGAACTCCAGCAGCTCCCATTCTTTGATAATCATCAGTAGTTCTTGAATAACAATGAATATGTGGATCAAAAATTTTCATCAAAAGATCTCTCCCTATTTATAATTTTTGTTATTATACTGAAATATTTATATAACGCTCTAAAAATTCATAGGAACGCTTTGAAGCATAAATAGGATCGTGCGAATACGTATATAGTTCTACTGTTACAAAACCATCATATTCAATTTCATTCAACACTCGAAAAATCGAATCAAAATCCATCGTTCCATCACCTGGTATTAAATGATAATGCTTCTGATAAGCGATATCTTCCATATGCAAATTCCATATTCTATTTTTGAAATTTGATAATAACTCGGGTAAATTTTCTCCGATTACCTCCGCATGACCTAAGTCTAAATTTGCACCTAGTCGATCCGAACCTACTAACTCGATAACTTCTAATAGCTCTCTGCCATTTTCAACTAAAAGTCCTGGTTCATATTCGATTCCTACATTTATTTGTTTTGCTTCGGCATACTCCATAATTTCTTTAAGCGACTCAACTAATTGAATAAGCGCCTGATTAGGAGGATTACCTGGAAGACACATTCCACTTGTAATACTAATGTTTTTTGCCTCTAACTCCACAGCCATATCTATACAAGCTTTTGTATATGCAATTCGCTTCGATCTTTTTTGTTTATCAGCATTACAAATAGACGGCTCAAATGTAGGCTCTCCTGTTGGATCAAAAAAGAAGCCCGCAACCGTATTTCCATTGATATTAGATACTTCTAATTGATATTTATCTAATTCATACTTCAAATCCTTTACCCAATTTGCATTAGTTGAAGGAGGAAATGCATGAGGGGTATCTGCAAGTATTTCCACACCTTGATAACCTGTTTTCCCAATTTCAGAAACGGCATTTGTTAATGTCATATTTTGGTAACCATTGGTACTATAAGCTAATTTCAAACCCATCACCCCTATTATTAGTAAGATAGTTCCTAGGGTAGCTAAATAACCTTCCCTAGGAAACTATTTTTATAGATTCACATTTCTAAGAGACAGTTATCTCTGTTCGCTATCAGATTGGTGAGCGATAAATGTCCACTCTAATTCTAAGGAATCACCTTGGAATTGATTTTGATCTTCCCCATTATCAACAAATACAAACTTTACAGAAAGATCATCTAATGTACCTGATGGAAGTCCTTCTTCTCCTAAAATAGGAATAATAGCAGATTCAGCGACAGCCTCAGGAGTCATTGTTTTGAGTTCGGCTAAAGTAGTTTCATAGATAACTTCATCAAATTTATCTAGATTCATTAAGAACTCTACCTTAATATGTTCCCCAAAATCTTCCGTATTGTCATTATTAGCATCTGTTACTGAATAGTCAGTTTCCAATAGTACTCTAGCAATATCTAATGAGCCATTGTTTTGCAACTCAAATGTGCGGATCATTTGATCTCCTGGCTTTAAATTGTCAATATTAATAATTTGTGTCGGCTCGGCAGTTAAATCTAACGTACCAGCTGCAAATGTGCTATTTGTTACTTCACTATCACTAAAGTAAGCGAATGTCCCGCCGCCTACTAATGATAATCCTAATGCTCCAGTTGCAATCCCCATTGCTAGTTTCTTTTTAATACCCATTTTTATCTTCCTCCTAATAATATGTTTAATTTAGACTTTCTTATCGGCCTGAGATCTTGCTACCAATGCTTGTGTTTCTTCTTGTTGATTTTCCAGCTGCTTAAGCGCTCGCCAAATGCTAACAACTGAATAAATAAGTAAAAAAACACCGGGTACGATAAATAATAACGCAACCCCTTGCTTGGTATTAGCAAAGTTTGTAACATACCCAACATAAGGTAGGTTAAAGCCCGTATATTGTCCTACTATGTTCTCAGAAAGTACCGGTTCTATATCAGGGCCATCGTTATTGTCTCCTTCTGTAATATACTGTTGCCCATTTCCCTTCACTTCCACAATTCTATGGGTAATAAGAATATTATCTTTTGTTCTAAACGTGATAACGTCTCCTTCATCAAATCGGGTCATATCACCACCGACTTGAATTAAAATAATCGAACCTGTCTGAATCTCTGGTTCCATTGATCCAGACAATACTGTTTTCAGTTGATGTCCGAAAACAGTCGGTTCTCCACCTGATGCACGCACAGAAATGACAACGATTACAGAAAATACTAATACAATAAACAATAGACCTGTAATAATGTTGTTAATCATTTTAAAGATTTTATTCCACTTCATGGTTGAACAACACCCCGATACTTTATAAAATTTATTATCTGAACATAGCTTAGATGGTAGATAGATTCTTGAATTCACCTTTTGCTACTTTAAATCACAGTTATTTGTTACATTTTTATACTTAATTCATTAATTCTTCCTGTTCCTCCACAACAGTAGAAATGGTTATAGTAACAGTTTCAGAATCCTCAAAATAAGCAGCAGTTGGTGATGTTAGTTGGCTAATCAGTAGAAGTAATACAGATAAAGTAACAAGTATTTGTATCGAAAAGGTTGTCCGTCTTTTTATCGCATTCTTATTTGCTTGTGAAAACCATATATTATTCATTGCAGTATCCAACCCTTCGTCATACTCCCCTTCTGCGACAGATTTTTACCTGGCACAGAAGGGTAAATACCAAACTACTTACTGCCAATTTGCAATTAAATATTCAGTTCCTGCTGCTAATTCCTGATAAGCTTGATCAGTTAAGATTCCTTCTTGATTTTGGTGTTCTATCAAGTCTAGGAAACCATTTAAGTGTTTGACCACTTTATCAGCTTGATCATTTTCTTCATATTGACTTACAGAAGTTAAATGCGTATTTAATAAACGAGCCACTTCTTCATCTGTAATATCACCAGATTCTTTGTATTGATTAACGATTTCATTTAATCCATTCGCATCTTCTACAATGACGGAATCTTCACCTGGTGCCGGGAAGTTCTCACCAGCAAACTGGATCCAGTTAAGATTTGCCTCACCTGATACCCAGTAAACATAGACATCATGAACACCAGATACACTAGCAAGTTCGGAACCAATTGTTTCCCATGCTTGCCAATCACCAGTAGCTTCTGGGCTTACAGCTGCAATTGTTTCTCCATCAGGAGAATCTAGGCGTAATTCAATTTCTGCATCAAAATTAGAAGCATGTCGGAAATAGACTTCTTCCATTTGCTCTAAGTTTAAGTCTTCAAATTTCAACCATTCACCTTCGCCAGTCCATCCGACATTCTGTCCCCCACCTTCATCAGAAGTACTTTCTGTGTCTATACCAGATGACTTGTCATCATAGTACTCTGCTTCAATACGAGGTTTGATAAATTCGATAGTTTCAATACCTTCAAGAGCTGGTGCACCATCATTACCATTATCAGTCGCAACTAGACTCAATTGCCACCATATGTTATCATTATAGTTATGACCTTCATCCAATAGAGTATAAGTGGCTTCGCATCCAGTTTTATACTCTTGCGGATGACCATGATCATCATGAAGTAAATCTAATCGCCATTCTAAGTTTTCACAAGCAAGCTCTCCATCTTCCGCATCGATTGCACTGCCAGTGACGGTAATCGTATCACCGTTGTTAAAGAATGTTTTGCCTTCATATCCATGAATTTCTACTACTGGAGGGGTATTCCCTACTACAATAGTTTTATTCCAGTTTGCAGTTTTACCTGTTTCGTCTGTAACAGTCAAGCGAACATTATATGAGCCATTTTCACTGTACGTATGGACTGGATTAGCTTCTGTTGATGTATTACCATCACCGAAGTCCCAAGCAAAAGTAATCTCGTCTCCGTCTGGATCTTGAGTACCAGTAGTGTCAAAGGATACTTCTTCACCTACTTGTACATACTCTGCACTTACTTCTACTTTAATTTCTGGTGCACGCTCTAGTACTCCCCAAGAAATCTTACGGATACCAGATTCTTCATTTACTTCCCACCAAGAGTTACCGAACTCAGCAATATAAATACTTCCATCCGGTCCAATTTCGACATCCATTGGTAATTTTAAGTCTTCAATGAAGTCTTCAACAGATATGATCTCACCGTTTTCATCAGTGTCTACTGTCTTCATCCATCCTCGAGCAAAGTCGTAGAATAGTAGTTTTCCATGGTAAGAAGATGGCAGTGCATTTTCACCAGTTCCCGGCTGATAAACTGGACCTGCACTTGCTGAACGCCCACCACTTCCCCATGGTTCTTGTTCTCCATATGGATAGGACGCAATCGGATAAGTGGCTTTATTTTCAGCGAAATCAAGTATTTCTTCTGGAGTAGTTAAAATATCTTCTGAAGTTAGGTCACCTCTGATGGTACTGAAATCAAAGTTCTCAGCAAACTCTGCGAAACGATCAGCAAACTCATCATAAGGATTATCTCCATTTACATACGGCCATCCAAAATTTTGTCCAGGTTCGGTAATTACATTAAATTCATCGTAATCGTAATCCGCTCCATCTGGACCAACATCTCCTGCATAAATGTAACCAGTTTCTGGATCAAAGGAGATACGATAAGGGTTACGGAAACCATAAGCATAAATCTCATCACGTGCACCTTCTACACCAATAAATGGGTTATCTTCAGGTGCAGAACCGTCTTTGTTTAGACGTAGAATACTACCACGTAAATCCCCAAGATTTTGGGAAGTAGTAATGGAATTTACCTGAGGTCCATTTGTTGCAGGGTAGTTATCCCCTAGCGTTAAATATAACTTGTCATCTGGTCCAAATTCTATGAAACCAGCTTGGTGACAACATTGTGGATCCGAAGGAACCTCTAATAAAATTTCTTCTGAATCCGGGTCAATTGTGCCATCTGCATACTCAAAGCGAGATAGATTATTCATAATTTCTCCATCCTCAGTGTATTCTGGTACTGAGTAATAGATGTAAACGTAACCATTTTCATCAAACTCAGGATCTAAGGCAATTCCCATCACACCGTGTTCGCCTTCAGTAGTTGTATCAATGTCTAAAATTTGATTTGTAGAACCATTTGGTTGTGTTTCATACACACCACCATTGATGCTAATAGAGAATACACGGTTATCATCCGTTACTTCTAATGAAGTCGGACGTGGAACTGCATCTGTTAATGTTTCAGAAACTAATCCTGGTTTGGCAGAAGGTTCATCACAGTTTGTATCTGTTGCTAAACCGAAAACATACTCTAAACCACCAAGAAAATGTTGTTCAAATTTTTCCTCTGATGTCCAAGTTTGTGAATGGTGTCCTAACGCTGTAATGAATACCCGTCCTTCTTCTTGAGGGCTGCACCAAGAAGTTGGGTGATCATCAAATTGACCGCCACGTTCACCTTCCACAGAATCAGTATCTAAGCTTAGTAAGATATGCTTTCCAGCATCACGCGGGTTCATATCTTCAGGGAAAATATAAACTTCTTCAAGTTTTGTCCATTCTCCACTTGTAAGGTGTTCTGTCGCAGGATGTTCACTGTCCTCTACTAAGAAATTTACTTCTTGTGTCCAAGGATGAGAATCAAAGTAAGCCCCTACCATTTCACCATATTCGGGCCAATCATATCCTGTATCAATAGCAGCGTGTGCTCCAATGAAGCCACCACCATTTTCAACAAAGTCAATAATTGCTTCTCTTTGTTCTTCGGTTCCGAAGTTCATGGTTGTATTACCAAACATGATGGCATCATAATCTGCAAGATATTCAGGTGTGAAAGCTTCGTCCAATGACAAGTCACCTTCTCTCGCCTGATCTGTTCCATCAACAAACGTTACTTCAAAGCCATTTTCTTCTCCCCACTGAGGCATCACGTCTTTAATATCTTCGATTGATGCATGACGATAACCTGCAGTATGGGTAACAACTAACAATTTGTGTACTTCTCCGTCTTCATGGTCTCCTTCATGTGCGGAAGTCGTTATTGGCTGCATCAATGGCGATACCAATGTCGACAATACAATGATTGCAATGAAGAAAATACTACCGATTTTCTTTTTTACCATTCGTTTGACACCTCCGATTTGATTTAATCCTTAGATGCCTAGACCTGTTGCTGTTAGTAATTAAAAGCACTCTCTTCTGCTCGAACTCCATTAATCACCCCCTTAAGTTAAACAATTACCAAGAGTTTCTTGGGTCGTATTCTATTTTTTTGCTATCAAATCTTATTAACAGTAGATAATTCTTTGAGTTTTAGAAATTGAGTATCATTGTATTTTCAGTAGAAATAATCACAGGTGATATTAATATGGGTTTGATTTTAAACGGGAGAAATCTAGGTTGAAGGGTTGAAGTGATAACAATTTGTGTAAACCTTTTCATAAAAAGGACCAATAATATATAGATACCAGCTATAAACAAGCATGAAATATCAAGATAAAGTGCTATTATCTATACGAAGTATTTATGTAAACCTTTACATTGGTAAAGATATCAAACCATGTAATAATTGTCAATAAATTTTCAAAATTAAAGTTATTTTATTAACTCCTCGTATAGCTTCCTTCTGTTACTTATAGGTTTTGTATATATCTTTTATAGCGAATCCGATTGTATTGTCCATTTGCTCACCTTCATTACCTAAAAAAGCTAATGAAGGTGAGCAAACCCTACCTTAATTTTTCAATAATCATATCAAATAATTCTAAATCCTTTTTAAAATCTTCAGGTGTCGTTTTTGGTAAAATCCCTTTGGTCACAACCTCAAAAAAATGTTCTAATTCCAGGGTATAGGGATCCTTAAATGTCGGTCTTGTCACACACTCTGAATAGTGACCATTTACTGTTTTGGCTAAAATTAAATTAGTAGGTAAATGACGAATATAGGGCGTATTGTATTGAACTGTTAGTTGTTTATTGTTTCCAAATACCTCAATATGAGCATCAAACCTAATAATATTATCTATCCCAGTTTCAAAGGTAGCATAAAAATCGTCATACTCTAAAGTTGCTGTTATAAACTTACCTCCGTTCCAATTAGATGCCGACACAACTCTATTCGGAAATCCAATTAATTCACGCATTGCAGATAAATCATGACTACTTAACCCACACAGTAACCGATAAGTAGTGCGTAATGTATCAGGTGCATCTTCTCCAATTGCTTCATCCACCATTTTCATAGCTCGCTCTTCTTTATCAACCATTGCATCTTTGGGCATATCATTAAACCGAAGAACATTACTGCTTTGTTCTATAAACAAGCTGTTTTGCCCTATAATATCACGTACTTTCACATAATTAATTTTGTCTAACTTCTCCATTTCATGTACTGCCTCAATAAAAGCTGGTGCAAATCTTCTCATATAACCAACCATTACATGCACTTCATTTTTATCACGAGCCTCAATAATTCTATCCGCATCAGATTTAGTCAAACACATTGGTTTCTCAACTAGTACATGTTTCTTATTTTGCACTGCAGAAATTACACAGTCAGTATGATATTCATCGCTATTTAGCACAAGGATTACATCAAGGTCCTTCTGTTTTGTTAACTCTTTGGCATCTGTGAATAAGTTGGTTACTCGATACCTTTCACCTATAGTTTGCAATAGTTGTTTAGATATATCACACAATGCCGTGACTTCATACTTATCCGATAATGATTCTAATATCGGCAAATGTATTATTTGTGCTACTTCTCCTAACCCTATAATTCCTACCTTTAGTTTGTGATTCATCATCATCTCTCCTGACTTTTTCTTAAGTAATAGAATCAGCTTTATCCTTTGACAGCACCTGCTGCACTACCTGCAATAAAATATTTTTGTACAAATAAAAAGAAAAGAAATACCGGAACCATTGTTAGTGTTGCAGCAGCAGTTATACTTCCCCAATCTGAACTATACTGTTGCATAAATAACTGTATACCTACCGGAATAGTCATTACATCCTCTGTTTTCAAGAATATACTAGCAATTAAGTATTCATTAAATGAGAATAAAAAGGAAAAAATAGCTACTGCTGCGATACCAGATCCTGAAATAGGAAGTATAATTTTAATAAAAGTTTGAAATCGATTACAGCCATCCATTCTAGCTGCCTCTTCTAATTCCCGCGGTATCGAATCAAAATAACCCTTATACATCCAAATTGCAAAAGGTAGATGAAGCGTAACATAAAGAATGATCACTGAGTAAAGGGTATTAATCAACTCTAAATGTCGAAACATAATAAATAATGGTATCAACACGAGAATAATCGGAAACATTTGCAGCATTAATAATGATTTTGAATAGATAGAAATAAATGTTGAACGAAACCGAGATATGGCAAACCCCGCAAATGCCGCAACAATAATACTCAATAAAGTTCCCCAAAACGTAACAATTACACTATTCTTAAATTGGGTCCAAAACATCGTTTGAGTATGTAAATGCAGATAATTCTCCAAAGTGAAATTTTGAGGTAATATATGAGTTGACGTCCTCATTTCAGAATTACTTTTGAAAGAATTCAATATCATCGTGATGATAGGTAGGTTAATTAAAAATGTAATAACTATTAGAGAAAAAAACAAAATAGTTTTTCTTATACCTATATGTTTCTTCATCCATCTCTCTCCCTTTTTCAATCTTCTTCTTGAAATCTAAGCATTAAATAAGCTAACCCCATTAGTATGATTAAACTTACAATCGCAATGGATGAACCTATACCTAACTCACTTTTGATAAATGTATAATTATATGCTAATACGATTAAGTTCTCTGTTGCATTGATTGGACCACCCTGTGTTAGTAACCAGATCGTGTCAAAATCATTAAAAGACCAAATAGTCATAAGTATCCAACAAACAACAGAAATAGCTTTAATAGAAGGCCAGGTGATATAGAGAAATAATTTCCACCTATTAGCACCATCTATTGTAGCTGCTTCGTATAAATCATTATTAATAGTTTGTAATGCTGCTAGAATGGATACCATCATGAAAGGGAAGCTTCTCCAAATTTTAATAAGAATTACTGAAAAGATAGCTCCACCTTCTGTTCCTAAAAAATTTATTGAACTAAAGCCAAAAAAAGTTATCATTTGATTTAATAAAGCATTTTCATCAGCTATTAACCATCTCCAACCAACAATTGAAACTATAGAAGGAATAATCCAAGGAACAAGTAGCGCAACTCTAAAAAACCCCTTTAGCCATACATCTTTATTAATCAATACCGCAAGTCCTAACCCAGCTAAATAACTCCCAATCACCCCAAAAAATGCAAAAACAGCACTAAAATATAGTGAATTATAAAATTCCGACATTCGAAACAAATCAATATAGTTCTGTATGCCTGCAAAATCACCAGGTTGTATTAAGGTACCATCTTGCAAACTGTACATAACCCCTACAATTAAAGGGTATAGATTGATCATTGCAATAAGAATAAGTGATGGCAATAGAAAATTATAAGGAGCCCAATCTATTTTTCTCCTATTAAGTGGTTTCTCTGCTTTACTTATATTCAGTAAATTCAAAGGGAACCTCCTCCTGTTTTTATCTAAGACGAGCTAGTTTATAAAACTCTTCAATATTTTTTATCTATTCACCCATAATATCTTGTAGACCTCCTTCTGCTTCTTCCATTGCACTCATTACATCTTTTCCTGAAAGAATCTGTTGCGCTAAAGATTGTAAAACACCATCCCCTTCAATTTCATTTAATTCCGGAAAACTTCCATTAAAATATGTAGAGGTAGTAAATGCATTCGGAATGTACTCATCGTAAACAAATTTATAGTCTTGGTCTTCTTGAAAATATGGCTCTTCTGAGAAAGAGACTCTTGCAGGCAACTGATTAGAATTCCCTTCTGTCCATAATGGCAACTGATTTTCAGACCACCATTTCAAGAAAGTTTTAGCTTCTTCCGGATGCTCTGTTTGCTTATAAAGCATAATGTTATTAACCCACATAACAGTTCCTTTATTTCCATTGGGACTTTCTAAAGCTGGTAAGATACCAACTTCATCCGTTATTTCTGGGAATTCACCTCTTGTGCCTGGTGTACCAAGGTACAGCGCTGCGTTCCCTTGTCCAAATGAATTTAATGCATCATCCTGCCCCATTCCTGGAGATGCAGGATTAATTGAACCGTCTGCTTGTAGATCAGCTAAAAATTGAATCGCCTCTTGATTTAGCTCATTATTCACTAACTCTACATGACGATCCTCCGTAAAAATACCTCCACCATTGTTGAAGATTAAGGTAAATAAAGTATGAATACCATTATTTGCTCCACCTTCAATAGCTAATCCATACTGACCATCTCCATCAGTTAACTGATTAGCAGCCTCTCGAAACTCTTCCCAATTTGTTGGTACTTCTACTCCCGCATCTTCAAATAAGTCTTTTCTGTACCAATATACCCTTGTATCTAATCCCCAAGGTAATGCTAGATAATGACCGTCATATTGCATCGCTTCGATCGTTCCAGGATAAAAGTCATCTAGTTTTCCTTCAGCTTCCCATTCTTCAATTACATCATCAATCGGTAAAATAGCATCTTGCCCATAAAATTGGAATGCTTGAAAACCGGCTCCAGTACTTATATCAGGGGCTGTGCCTGATGCGATTGCTGTAGTAAATGTTTGATACCAGTTTGCCCATGGAGTAGATTGATAGGTTACATTTATATCAGGGTGTTCTCTATTGAATTGATCAACTATTTCTTCAGCTGCTGTTATGTATTCTGAAGGTCCCCAAGACATATCCCAAAAGCTAAGTTCGACCACTTCTCCACTTTCACCTTTATTGTTTTCACCAGAGGTATTACCATTAGAACTATTATTAGTCCTATTTTCACTGCTAGATGAATCACTTGAACACCCTACAATAATTGTAAAAATAACAGCCAGTAATAAAACATTTAAAAAACGCATTTTGTTACGCATAAACATAAACCTCCATGATTGAAATAGTATTTTTATGCTATAAACTACAGCGTTACGACTACATTATTCTTACGATATAACGGTTTGTTTTCTCCTCCACCTCCCTAAATCCCAAAATAAAATATAAACGTTTACATTTTGCGACAAATGTTGCTATTGCCAGTAATCTTTATTAAATTCTTGATATAACCAGGACGTTTACACGTAATTCTACATAAAAATGATATTTGTTTCACTACAAAATATAAACGTTTACATTTATAAGTAAGCGCTTACTAGTTAAAACAAATGTTAGCATACTATTTTTATATTTTCAATAAAATTTCTCATTTTTTTCAATATTTTAGGTGTCTCTTTTAATTAACTGGGTAGGAAGTATTATTTTTCTAGGAGCAATGCTTTCACTACTCTCCATTTGTTCAATTAATATATTAACAACTGTTTTCCCCATTTCATGTATTGGTTGTTTAATAGTTGTTAAAGATGGGCTAATAATACTAGAAGTACTAATATCATCGAAGCCTACAACGGAAATATCATCAGGTACTAACAGCTTTTTCTCCCTGATACCATTTAACGCACCATATGCAATTAGATCGTTAGCACAGAAAATAGCCGTGAATGTTGAGTTCCCCTTTAATAATTCTAGCACTGCTTTATAACCAATTTCCATAAAATTAGCATCGTTGCGCGTTGAAAAAATAATATCCTCATTTATCGGAATGTTGTTGGTCATCAAGCAATTTTTATAGCCAAGCTCTCTTTGTTTAGATGCTCGATCAGTTCCAATATACGCTATACTATTGTGTCCTCTGCTTATCAAGTATTCTACAGCATTTATGGCTCCGCCCAAATGATCGACGTCTACAGAAATAATGTCCGACAAGTTTTGACTTTGTAATCCTACCATTGATATACCATTTTCATAGAAAGTAGAAAGCATTTCATTTACCTTTTCATCCATTCCATGTGTTAACGGTCCGACAATAATCCCGTCCACATTTCTTTCTTCAAATAATTCCAAAACAGATATAATTTTATCCTTTTCTCTATTATGTGATGCAAGTAATAGTGCATAACCTTTATCCCATAATGCATTTTGAATAACTTCAGCTAATTCAGACCAGTAGCTTGCTAACTCTGGAAGAATAAACCCAATCATTTTTGTCTTCTTTTGTTTCATAGATCTAGCACTATAATCTGGTTTAAAATTCATTTTTTCAATTGCATCTAGAACTTTTAACCTAGTATCTTGCTTCACTTTATCTTTCCCATTAATAACTCTGGAAACAGTCGCAATTGATACATTTGCCTCTCTGGCCACATCTTTGATGGTTTTTTTCACTTCCATTCAGATCCTTTCCTGCAGTAAAGTATAAACGTTTACATGTATTATGATATAAATTTCGCTCAAAAAAATCAAGACTTTTTATCTATTTTTTGTGACAATTATTAAGCATTTCGAATCAGTTCAATCAGCTATTTTTTTTACAACTTTTTATACATTATTGTTTGTAAATCTTGAAAACCAATTCGGTGATAGATCTCTTTCGCAAAGTTGCTAGCAAATACATTGAGGCGAATTTCTTTAAAACCACGATATTTACTATCAGTCACCGCAGCTTGTAATAATTGTTTAGCTATCCCTAGATTCCGATATGCGGGTAAAACATACAGTTCATAAATAAATGCATGAGGTGAATTTGTAATATAATCTACGTTTTCCCCAAGCAGAATCCAACCAGTAATTTCTCGATTGACATGTTCATAGACTAAATAATATCCATTTTGATCAAGTGTAAATAACGCCATTTGCACAGCTTGTTCTTGACTGATAGCTTTTTTAGATAACGTACCTTCATTTGCAGCATCCTTCGCTTTTGACAAAATAAACTGCACATCTCTATTCGTTGCCTTTCTAATCATAGTTACGCCCCTCAAAATAGAATTGTAATGATGTGAACCACCATAAGTAATAGCATATTTCTCGATATGGAGGATTAACAATACAGTTTGACGGTTGCTCACCATAATAAAGCATATGTTCTAAATTCTTTTTTGTTCTGTTGTACAGAGGGACTGTTACACCGATACTATAAAGTAAAGGATATTCATAGTCAATAATCAAAAGCTACCATCCGAGATATGAAACGAAATCTCAAGATGGTAGCCTTTTTTGTTTCACTCATCCAATTGTGGCAATTCATCTATTTTAAATGACGGCATGTCCCCATTTACCGCTCCATCACATCTTCTACTGTGGTATGGAGTTTTCTGCATTGATATAACCAGCACCATAGATGTTATTATCACGGTCTTCCCACAAATCCACTCCATTTTTCAGTAGTTCTTTCATCTCATCAGGTGTTAAATCTGGGTTATGCTGCTTCATCAAACTAACTACGCCAGCACAAATTGGTGTCGCCATCGACGTACCTGACATGGTAAAGTAATCCTCTCCGACACGACTTGATTTTTGCAATTTATCAATATAAGAATTTGGTGAACGCAAGGAAATAATATCAACACCAGGAGCTAGAATATCTGGTTTCACTTCACCATAAATCGTTGGTCCTCTACTAGAGAAACTTGCTACGTCATCATCTCCGCGAGTATCTGCGGTATCACGATCATCTAATGCTCCAACAGTAATAACACGATCACTCAGACCTGGACTTGAAATCGTTTGTGGGTCAGGTCCGCTATTACCAGCTGCAACACAGACAGTAATCCCATTCCTCCATGCTTCCTCTACAATTTGAACCAATGGATCCCGATCTTCTTCTCCATAATCCTGTGGCTCTGTTCCAAGGGACATACTCATGATATCAATCGGAGTATCCGGATTATTTTCATTATATTGGATACACCATTCTACACCTTGGATAATCGTATCTAAAGAACCAGATCCTACATTATTCAATACTTTTACACCTGCAATATTTGCTTCTGGAGCTGGTCCTGCGTACGCTCCAGCAGAAGCAGAACCATTACCAGCTGTATCTCCTGCGCAATGTGTTCCATGACCGTTATCATCATATGGTTCAGAGCGATTATTGACAAAATCCACAAAATCAGTGATTCTTCCTGATAAATCTTGATGAGGATATACCCCTGTATCAAGAATTGCAATTTTGGTCCCTTGTCCTGTTAATGTTGTATTATTTCGAATTACTTGTTTCGCGTTAGCTGATTCAACCGCAACATCTAATAAGGCGTGAACCTCTTTATTCTTATATACCTTTTTGATATGCTTACAGTTTGATAGTATCTCATCCAAGCTGTCAGGGGTCATATCTGCTGAACAACAGGAAATCCTCGAATGATAATGATATAACTTATTTTTCCGATATTTTTTTGTGACCTCCTCTATTTGGTGACAGCCCGATTCATAAGCCTCAGGATGAAACTGAACTATAATTGACAGTTTTTTCTTACGTTTTAACCTTTTTTCAGCTAATCGATGCAAAAAACACGGTGTATATTTAAAAGGGCGATACAGATTAATTAACTCATCCCGTAAAGGACGATCTAATTTACTCGCATGGTTACGCACCGTCTGAATCATTGAATATCCAAACAAATTATCCCCTCATTTCTTCTTTTTCTACAAGCTATGAGTAAATGAGGGGGTTGGAATCCGTGATTGTCCATAAAACGTCGAAAATAGGCGAATTAGCAAGAAAAGTGAGATTTTCTTTAATGGACCCACAGAAATGAAAAAGAAAGCATACCAATGGTTCAAAAGGTATGCTTTCTTTTTGCATATTTTTAATAGAAAAATTTGATCGCTTCGTAACTATATCCAAATCATCCACGGTTAAAGCGTAATTGTTTAAACAAAGAGTTATTTATCTGGCCTTTGGCCTTTAACAGGTTTTGGTTTATTTTTAGTAGTTTGATAAACTTTAATCGCTTGTTTGAGTTCTTTTTCTGCCTGATCCAATTCCATTTTTGTTGCTGTATTGTCATCTGTAGCAAGTTGTGCTGTTTCAATTGCATCATGGAACACCTTTCTCGATCCTTCATCGTATTTGATAGGGTGATTAACATTTTCTGTTCGGTCATACAATCGCTGTGCTCGATCAATTGTTTTAATTAATTTTGATGCCTCAGCTTGAATGGTCACCTTAAATGTCATACCCGAAACAAGAATTTTCTCACCATTCTGATCTTCCATTACTACATCATTTATAGTGATATTACTGATGTCTGCATCAGCTTTCTTATTTGTACGGAAGATCAACTTTTGTAAGTTTTCATTTAAAGAATCTGCATCCTCAGATCGATCCTCTGCTACAAATTGTAATTCTCCTGAATTAATTTCATGCGTCAGGATACGGAACCCTTCTTTCTCTGCTGTTTCTGCAAAACCTTCAAAACTGATTTGTTCTTCATCAAAGCGAATCGTAACATGTTGAGTTGGCAGTTGTCCTTTCATGCCTTCTAGTCCATATGCTAGAGAGAACTTTTCCCCTGCTCGAACGCTATTTTCACCAGACAAATGCGCTGTTAGCTCGGATGGCTCTTCGTCTTCATCATCTTCTGTAACACGAATAATCGCTTCTGTATACACTTCAGGATTCGCCGCACTTGTTGCTCTCACACGTACTTCTCCTGCCGCAAGCGCTGTTACTAATCCACTTTCAGAAACTTCTGCAACTTCCTCAGTAGATCCTTCCACACTCCATACGATTTCCTTATTCTCTGCATCTTCCGGTAAAATAATTGCTTCTAGTTGGTCACTTTCTCCAACTGTTAAATCTACTTCTTCCTTACTCAGCTGAATAGTTTCTGCTACCACTTCTTCGTCAGAACCTGATTTATCAAGTGGGATTAAAGTAAACTCATCAACTGTTCTACCACCTATCGTTTTCGTGATAACTTGAAGGTTTTCTCCATTAACTTCTACAGCTGCGTACATTTGCGTTTTTTCATCATCGACAACTTTTTGCCATGGATATTCCGTAAGACCGTAGTACTTATTACCAGTACCTCCTGGAGTCAGATAAGTCGTCCCTTCACCTTCAGCAACCTGTTCCCCATTTTTCATCGGGTGTGAACGTAAATAAATATGGTCATGACCATTAAGAACAAGATCTACACCGAACTCGTCAAATACTGGTACCCAGTGCTCTTGGACAGATTCTGTTACATACGTACTTCCATAAGGACTGCGGTGAAACACTGCAATCGTCCAATCTTTGTCATTTTGTTCTAAATCCCTTTGCAACCACTCACTTTGTTCTTCAAAATCATATTCACTATTAAGGAAAACAAAATGAATATTATTATAATCGAACGAATAAACCGTTCCGTCTAGCGTTTCACCAAGATAATCTGAGCTCGGATTATTATAGTGTGCTAAATAATCTTCATTCATCCGGGTTCCAGTCACTTCATGGTTACCTACAACCGTTTGTGTAGTTGTGTTTAGCAAATGGTCTTGAGCTGTCTCAAACCACCAATTCCACTGCTTTTCATTATGACCATGATCAACCATATCACCAAGGTGAATAATAAATTCACTGTCGGGATAATGATTAAACGCTGTGTCCACTGTATTGCCCCATAGCTGATAAGTCTCTAGCGAACCTGCCTGGGAATCACCAAACACCAAAAATTTCGTTTCATTGCTATTAGTTGGTGCAGTCTTAAATGTTCCTGTCTCGCTATAATATCCCTTACCATCTCCAACACGATACGTATAAGAAGTTCCTCGTTCCAGATCATCTGCACTTGCTTTATGAACACGGATCGTACCATCCAATGTTGTGTTATAAGAATAGTTTGTCCCTATATATTCCATCACATTGTCTGCATCAAAGCCAGAAAATTCTTCGGTTTTCACTAATTCAACCACTGTACCATCAACACTCGGATGAGTATTCCAGTTAAAACGCCTCTCAGTTGTTGATTCCGCACCCATAGCAACACTAATATTAGTTGGTTTCATTTCTCCTGCGAGTTCTGAAACTTCAAAGCTGTGTACAGGACTGTGACGATTGCCTTCAACTGCCTGGACCATATGTGTTGTCACTTCTTCGGTTAATAGTGGAGTACGCAATATACCATTTTCGTCTGTTACTAGATTTTCGTCACCTATACGCTTGCCATTAGCATAAAGAGAAGCACCTGCTACAGGCTGATCTTGTTCATCCAATACTTCAAAGGTTGTTGTCTGTCCTTTCGCATATTGCTCGTTCCATTCCAGCACAAGCTCATGACCAATTTGTGATACCATATTTAAACCAGCATAGCGCTGTGGTTCAGAATCTCCCACTTGTAGTATCTCCCCAGATACAAACTCAATCTGATTTGCACCTTCAGCATCGGCTTTAATGTCATAGTGAATCTGTGCTAAAATTTCGTCATCTGTAAGGTTCTCGTTCTCCAGATTCTCGAACATTACTTTAACCATCCCAGTTTCTGCATCAATAACTTCTCTTACCTGGCCATCCTTTAAAAGAGAATGAGGCGAGACTGACCAATTCTTCGTTTGATCTGGATCGAATTGAAATTCCAGATGGCCACCACTCAATTTTTTAACCTGGTCACCTTTAATGTCTACCGTATATATTTGGCCAGCATATACATTTTCTAATGTTGTGTAACGGAACTTCGATGAGCCTGTGTCCACATTAAATTGCCATTCACGAATTGTCTCATTGTCAGACATATCGCGTACTGCAAGCTTAACATCGTGAATACCGTCACTTAAACTTTCTTCTGGTGTATAGCTGATTTGCCCATTTAATGGATAAAATGCTGGCTCGACTTGCTTACCATCAACATACATTCTTATTTTTTCAGGATTGATGAGCGTGTTAGCAGGATGCAAATCAGGATCGTAATGCGCATCCTCAGCAAAAGCTTTAATTGTTGGCATGTTTGTTTCAATCGTTTCATCTTCTGCTGGATAAATATCACGAACGATCGGCGGTTCGCGGTCTTCTTCGACATCGCCGTACAAAACGCGAATATCATCAACAAAAAGAGTTCCATCCGTTTTATTACTATTATTTGTCTCCATGTAACGCACTGGCATATCTATTGTTAATGGCATTGGGCGCCCCTGCGGAATATTTCCTTCAACATAACGCCATCCCACCCAGTCTACACCTGGATTACTACCAGTTAGATCTACAGGAAAAGCGTTACCATCTCCATCACGAAACTGTGCACGTAACCAATGTCCTTGCCCATCACCATATACCCACATTCCTAGCTTCATAGGATATCCAGGCACCTCTAATCGGTTGCTTGCACCTTTTACTGTTAAATAGGCACCAGATGTGCCAGTTTTCCCTCGAAAATCGTAATCAAGACGTAGTGAATGATCTCCTGAGCGGACATAATCCTGATTAGACTCTAAATCTGCGCTTACCGATACATAAGTAGCTCCAGACTGATTATAATAACGATCATGAAATGCAAAATCATCTGAAAAATCATTAAAATCTTCTATCATCACTGGTGGCTGTCCAACACTTAGGCGTGTTTCAGCCGTAACTTCTCCATAGCTTACAACTACTTTCCCATTTACTTCATCTTGATTTGTGGCCGTAAACACTCCCTTATCATTTACGGTACCAATATCCCCTTCGACCATCCAGTCAAATTGATCTGCATCAGCCTGAATGACTTGACCATTACGTAAAGCTGTTATATCTAAGTTCACTGTTTCACCTGGCATAACCGCCATTTCAGTTGTTTCCAACTGCAGATCAGTCAATTCATTTACAACTTCAACAGATGCCACTCCATCGTTAACATTTGTTGAGGAAACTCGTAATTCACCAGTGGACGCATGGCTAGAAGCAATATATTGGCCATCTGTTATTTCACCAATTTCCTCATCATTACTCCACTCTAGTAATCCATCGAATGATACAGCATGTCCATTGGTATCAACAGCGGATGCATCAAATGAAAAACTCGATCCACTCAAAACCCGCTCAAATGATGGCGAAATAACCAAATTTTCTGGCTCATTTGTTTCTGACGCTGTACTAACAAGAAGCAACCCGTTCGCATTATTTCGTTCCCCACCATCAGAACCACTATTTAACATTCGTGCAGTGTGCTCTCCAGGCATCCTGCCTATAAAAGTAGACGATCCACCACCATCCAAGTTCATCGCATTTTCTACACCTAAGTCCTTCATAACAAGCGCGAGATCATCCAACTTTAAGCCTTCACTAAAACCTGGCTGACGTCCATCCACTTCATATAACACAATCGAACCGTCTGGCTTAGTACCAATCGCACTGCGGGGATGTACCCCAGGACTTAGATCAGTATTGGCTTCACCATTTTCAACAAGCATGGAATTTCCACCGATTGCTGTCACTACTTCATCCCATGGAGATTCAACAAGGAAACTTGCTTCTACAAGATCACCTGCTGTAAGTCCTGCTAAGATCTCCCTTGCTGTTCCGCTCGCGGATAAAACAGCCTGTCCTTCAGTAAGTTTTGTATTTCCTTCATTCTGCCTCACTTCCACAACTTCCATTATCACCGTTTCGCCACTTTGAACCATACCAGATTGGATATCAAGTACAACTTCATCACCACTATTATCCGTTTGTGTTGATGTGTAGTACTTATCTGTATACAAGACAAGCTGATTATTACCACGTAAACGATTAATATGATTGATCGAAAATGATTGGCCGTCTATCTGTAACTCTTTATGTAAATGTTGATTGGGACGACCATAAACACTTCGCCCGTCCTCGGTAACACCGAATGCATATTGATTATTCGAACTCGGAGTATTATAAATCTCGCCATCTAATATAAACAACCCATTCGGTATGCCTGTTGCTACTTCATAAAAGTCACCATTGATACCAGAAATCACGCGGTTACCAGGCCTGTCCACATCCCCTGCCATTTCAGTCAATGTGTGAAAACCACGCACTTTGCCTTGACTTGTCCCACCTTGTAGTTGTACATGCTCGTTTGCAGGATCAAACTCAACAAAATGCATTTTTTGCAAGCCATGTTCTGTCTCCATATTGCGCCAATTATAATTTACATCTGGAACCAATTCCACCTGCCGTGTGTCCAATACTTTGCCAAATTCTGTTTCAGGCAGCGGAGCAGCAGTTGACGTCATTAGTGGAAAAGAAATAAAAATACATGCCCAAAAAAGAAGTATGTAGAATACTTTCGCTTTTCTCCTCCACCAATCTTTAGTAATTATATGATCCATCTTATACCTCCTGAAATTTATTATCGTAAATTCCAACTTCTATTCTAGGAAGCTAATATTAAGTAGAACATGTATTTGTATAAATTTTTTGTAAATGTTTACTCATTTGTCATTGACTAGGTAAATTGATGCAGGTATAATGTTATGCTGATGTTTTTCTTTATACAAGTAATAAATACCTGATATGAGAGAACAATCATTCCTGTACCTTTTTCTAACTTTAAGCAATTGTAGAAACCTACTAATGAGAGTTTTGGTTAACTTCTGTGGTATGTTAAAAATGAGGAAAGTTTTCTAAAGACTCATGAAATACAGACGGTAGATCCGTGAAAACGGAATTTAATAGTTGACATTCCTATTCATTTGTGAGATTATAGATAAGTTAACAAAGTGAAGTAACAAATAAGTGTATCTGGCATTCTACGGAAAGTTTTTCGAAGATGCTTATTCACACTGGCGCGACTAAGGGGTCGCAAGGACGTAAGAGCAGGTAGGGCTTATGTTGCTTAAGTTAGAAAATTCCCAGTGGAACATGTACCGCGGTTAAGTGAAATTCAAAAAATGAAATTTCCCACCCTAATTTATAGGGATATTAAAAAATAAAAAATCTTATGTGTTACTTTAGAAATCAAAGGGGTACTCTTATAGTAAGAGTACCCCTTTTCCAATACATATAAATGAAGAAAGAAGGTTTTAACATGAATAATCAAATAGGTACAATCCAAACGCTGGAGGTGCTACGAAAAATCGATACTGGTTATGTTTTAGAAAACGACATACTCCTTCACCATAATGAAACAGCGTCGGAACTTGAAGCTGAGCAAACTGTTGATGTTTTCCTATATCAGGATAAAAAAGGACAAACTGTTGCAACTACACAATTACCGACTATTCAAATCGATACGTATGGCTGGGCTGAAGTTGTGGAAGTCTTACCACACTTAGGTGTATTTGTTAACATTGGAACAACAAAAGAAATTCTCGTATCAAAAGATGATCTGCCATTGTTTGAAAACGTATGGCCAGCAATAGGCGACCAGCTTTATGTTACATTAGGAAAAGATCGTAAAGGACGCCTGCTCGCAATCCCTGCAACAGAGGGAATTTTGGAAAGGGAATTTGAATTTGCACCGGATGATTTATTAAATAAAACCATGAGTGGTCGCATCTATCGCACAGACAGAGAAGGGGCTGTTTGTATTACAGAAGAGGGCTATCGTGGGTTTATCCATCACACTGAACGAAAGGAAGAACCACGTCTAGGTGAACTAGTAGAGGGTCGCGTAATTGAAGTGAAGCGTGACGGAACATTAAATGTATCACTACGACCATTAAAACAGCATAGTATGGGTGAAGATGCTGATGCAATATTGGCACAATTAGAAGAAAGTGGTGGCGTGATTCCGTTTTCCGATAAAAGCGATCCTGAAGATATCCGTGACACATTTAACATAAGTAAAGCAGCATTCAAACGTGCACTTGGTAAGTTGATGAAAGAAAGAAAAATTGAACAACGTGATGGAAAAACTTATTTAATTAATAAGTAGAAGTCCTTCTTTCAACATTTTTGATAAATTAAAACTTCCATCAGTAGATTTTTCGTTTCTACTGATGGAAGAAATCTTACTTGATTCACCACTCTAAATTTAAGAAATGCTTGAAGCATAAAGTGGAGGCTTACGGACGGTTATCGCCGTAATTAAGAAATCACTAAAAAAAGTGAATTGATGATTGCATTTGCCAAAGAGCACGACGAATAGGGAAACCTAGTATCATTGGTCTGGTTGATGAAAGGACGACTAGATCCCTGATTTCACCAGCTGGTCAATCCTCTTTATTTAATGCCTCATCGTACATACATCTTGTTTCTTTCCCCTGGAACGGACATCAGCTCAAAGTTCTAGTCTTTTAAATATAAACTACACATTTCGATTGAGCACCTTATTTCTATAGATTGCTAAATTAATCTTTCACAGCTTTTAAAAGCCATTCGCCTTGTTTCACTTGTTTGGATTGCTCATTAGATAGTATTTCATGATAATCAGAGCTGTTCGTTACAATAATAGGCGTCACCGTTGGATATCCGGCATCTTTAATCTTCTCAATATCAAACGTAATAAGAAGATCTCCTTGTTTGACATCTTGTCCTTGTTCTACATGGGGTGCGTAATATTTTCCTTCAAGATTGACCGTATCCAAACCAACATGGATTAACAACTCCAATCCATTCTCTGAACGTAAGCCAATCGCATGCTTTGTTTGGAATAGCGAAACTATTGATCCATCAAACGGAGCTACGACTTTACCATTCATCGGTTCAATTGCTATTCCTTCTCCCATAAGGCCTTTCGCAAAAGTGGGATCACTTACATTCTTAAGCGGAATAATCTCCCCTTCCAATGGACTATTCACTGTCTGTCCTTCAAATGTAGACTGTTGTTCATTTTTAACAGCTGATAGTTCTTTATCCTCTGTCTTCTCTTTTTTACTCTCGATGTCTTTAAATCCAAATACAAATGTTAATAACATTGAAATTGCTATTGTGATTAATAGCCCTAGAATAAGATAGATAAATTTAGAGCCACCGAAAACTGGGAGACTTGTTAAACCTGGTAATACGAAGGCTGATGAAGTTACACCTAATCCGGTTACAAACGCACCACCGATTCCTGAGCCGATTAAAGCAGCGATAAACGGTTTTTTCAACCGCAAGTTTACTCCATACATTGCTGGTTCTGTGATCCCTAGGAACGCAGAAATACTTGAAGATGCAGCGATCGTTTTCATGTCTTTATTTTTCGTTTTCATAAATACAGCGAGAGCAGCTGCAGCTTGTCCCATATTAGCCATAAGAAATACAGGAATTAGATAATCATATCCAAGAACAGCAACATTTTGGATCGCTATCGGCATTAATCCATAGTGCATTCCGACAATAACTAACAGAGGTCGCGCAGCACCAAGAATCCCACCAGCGAGTATACCAGCACGCTCAAACAACCAAGTAACACCGTCTGCTAATCCTAAACCTAGATACGAACCAAGTGGTCCAATGGCAATTAGTTGAAACGGAATCATTATTAATAAAATAATAGTAGGTGTAAAGATAATACGAAGTGCACTTGGCATTTTAGCATCTATCCATTTACTAACATAACTTAATAACCATACAGAGATAATTATAGGAATAACGGTAGAACTATAATTAATAAATGGAACTGGTAAGCCAAATAATGATAACCCTTCCGCTCCACCTTCAGCAATTGCTTTTTCTCCTTCGATTAACGTTGGATACATTAGTCCCCCTGCTAATGCAAGAGCAAGAAATTCATTCGTTTTAAACTTTCTCGCAGCTGACACAGCAAGAAAGAAAGGCAAGAAATAAAATACAGCATCTGCAACAATATTTAAAATAGCTACAATATCACTATCTTCGGGTGCCCAATTCAATGTGGTAACTAGTCCTAAAATTCCTTTCACTAACCCGGCACCAGCAATTGCAGGAATAATTGGTGTGAAAATGGACGCAATTATTTCAAAGAAGCGCCCGATAAAATTCCCCTTTTTTTCTCCTTTCGTGGAATCATCGTTCGTTTCACTATCAAAGTTACCTAGTTTCCCTAATTCCTTGTATACCTTTTCAACTTCATTACCAATAACTACTTGAAATTGACCACTTTGATTTTGGACACGAATGACCCCATCAAGTGCCTCTATCTTTTCCTTATTTGCTAAATCATCATTTTTCAAATTAAATCGCAATCTTGTATAACAATGCGTAACACTTCCAACATTTTCTTTGTCTCCGACAAGAGACAGAATATCTTGGGCAAGTTTTTGTTGATCCATATCATTTCCTCCTTCATCTATATAGAGTGAATAGTAATTAGGGTGTTAGCTCACCTGATCCCACATTTTGCTTTTTTGGTTTTCTTAAATCTTAAAATGTGGGATAAATTAGATAGATAAGCTTTTAACCAATTACTTATAAAGTGTTGAGTTATAGTAATATTTAGGAATTTAGCTACAATAAACCCTTGCTAAATTTATAGAAAAATTACAAATCCTCTCCATTTGAAGCAATTACCTTTTGATACCACTTAAAGCTTTCTTTCTTAATTCTGCGCATGTCTTTCAGATCGAAATCCTCTCGATTTACATACACAAGTCCGTAACGCTTCGACATTCCATTACGTCCACTTACAATATCCAAGAAGGACCATGGGCAATAGCCGAATACTCTTACTCCATCATTAATTGCTAATTGAACTTGTTTAATATGCTCTCTTAAATAGGAGATACGATAATCATCTCGAACAATGTCCCCTTCTTCCAACTTATCATAAGCACCCATTCCATTTTCCGTAATGATAATAGGTAGATTATAGCGTTCATGAAGCTCGCGTAATGTCAATCGCAGTCCAACAGGATCGATTTCCCAACCCCAATCTGTAGCTGCAAGATTTTCATTATTTACAACCTCAAATACACCTGCTTCCGCTTCTGGTAGGAGCGCTTTCTTTTGATACCCTATAGGATATTCTTCTGTAGATGGGAAAGCACGAATAGCTTCAGAGAAATAGTAATTTACCCCTATCATTGTTGGTGGATATTGTTTCATCAAATCCAAATCTCCATCCTCTATAGAAGGTGTGAAATTTCTTTCTTCAAGGTATCTCCAGAACATAAGACTGTATTTTCCATAGCAATGTAAATCCATCAAGTAATTATGTTTGATTAGCATCGCATCCTTACTAGCTAGTACATCATCTGGACTTGAGCTAGCAGGGTGTACCATCGAATAAGAAATGGCAGGACCAATCTTTCCCTCTATTCCCAACTCTTGAAACGTCTTAATCGTTAGGGCAGTCGCAACACACATATTATGGTTGGCTTGATAACCTAGTCGTAGTTGTTCATAATGGTCATCCCCAGTTAATCCGAGACGCGTTGGAATACGGACAACATGGTCTTGTTCATTGATCGTCAACCAGTATTTTACACGGTCACCATATGTTTTAAATAAAAATTCCGCATAGGATCGATAATCTTCAATACTTTTTCTCGATAACCATCCTCCATATTGCTCTACAAGGCTTTGTGGATAATCAAAATGATAAATTGTCACTAATGGTTCGATATTATGTTTTATCAATTCATTAATTAAATGATCGTAGAAGGCCACCCCTTTTTCGTTCACCTCTCCATTTCCATCTGGAAAAATACGCGTCCACGCAATCGAGAAACGGTAAACTTTCAAGCCTAATTCTGCCATAAGGGCAACGTCTTCCTCCACACGATTATAATGATCGGAAGCAACAGAGAAATCTGTTATATCAGGATTTTTTTGCATCACATCAATAACAGAAAGTCCTTTTCCATCTTCTTGAACAGCTCCTTCTACTTGGAAGGATGAAGTGCCTGCTCCCCATAGGAAATTTGGATCAAATGAAGCATATGATTTATATTCCATTAATAATTCCTCCCTTTAAAAAAGTCAAAATTGCTATTAGATTTATCGGATTTTCTATACATCTTGCTATAGTTCTAAAATACCGAAGAAAAAAAGAAAAGACCATTTAGTTTTTTTATCATGTACATGATAAAAAACTAAACAGCCTTTATCGGTCAAGTATATTCTTAAAATCAGAATAGTTTTTGATTTTACCTATTCGATTATTATGAGCAGGATCCATTAAAAATCGAATATACTGATAAAATGGACGCGCTATAGCATGATCATTTGCATGATAAAGTGAGATAATGATCGTATGAATTGCTTTATTTCCATAAGTAATACTCTTTGGCAATTTACCAATAATGATCTTCGACTGACCTGGACGATTTGAAATAAAAGAAGCATATGCTATTTTAGTATCGTTGGGTATGAAATGTTTATCTATCTCGTTGTTATCTATCGATTCTAAGTATCCAAGTTTTTCAAGCATATGGTCGACACACTGGTTGAGTTCCTTATATTTCTCAGAAATCTGTATGAAATGCTCCTGTCCAATTGCTGTATTTTCTATTTCTCGTAATTTCTTCATTTTAGATTTTTTTAAGTAATCTTGTAAAAGAGATTGTAAAAAATCTTGCTCTACTTTTCCAAATAGTGATTGAATGAAAATCACAGCGCAGTTATGATTTACATTAATTTGATCTGTCGTTAAGATCACATCAATATTTTTTAAAAATGCGTCCATATTTGCCTCAAATAAATATCTTGGTATCGTATTTAATATCTGCACAGATGTACCCATCAGGCGCTCAACTTCAGACACAATCCAATTTACTAGTGCAGTATGTTCATCAGAAACAAACAATATATTTAAGGTCGGTTCTTCTGTTTCAATATAGTTACCTAAAAACAGCGTAATATAAGCTAACTCTGCCTCTGAGTAAGTAACTCCCAGTTCTTTAAGGTGTGGTTTGCAATAGGCAACAATACTTGCGGACATTTGAAACATTCGGTTAATTTGTCGTTTATAAAAATTGGTGTAATCATGATTATTTTTAACCCTTTGGTTTAATTGATGGATGTAAAATAGAAAATCTTCTTCAAAATGATGATATTTTTTCAAATCTATTTTAAACAAATCACTTATTGCCCGAGTAAATACTGAAACAATCTGCCTATCCTTTATATCCCAATTATTATTCTTATAGAAATGATTTTGTTCCATAATGACTTGCTGTATGTAAAGCATATCTGAATTGGTAAAAGTGATCCCCACCTCTTTTTGAAAACGTTGCTCTAACTCCTTCATCATTGGTAAAAGGGACTCATCTATTTGGGTGTGTACTATATACCCTAACTCATCACGAATAGCACTAATTAAAAGACTGGCACCAACTAGTCCAAAAGCTTTTCCGGATATGATGAAATCGTGCTTGATCATGATTTCTCTTAATACTTTATTTATATGAGAATATTTTATAGTTATTTCGAAATCCATTGTAGGAAATAAATTTTGCAAAACCGTTTCTATATTTAAGCCTTGGACAATCATTTTAGCTAGCAGATATCGAAAATCTTCTTCTTTTCCTTTAAATTTTAATCCCTTCGTATTAGAAATAGTAAAATGAATACCAGAAATTCTGCTGATGATCCTTTTAATTTCAGTTATATCTAAATTAATCGTAGATTTGGATACGAAGAGCCTATCCGCAAGTTCTTCCATACTTACATAATCTTCTTCAAAGGAAAGCATACCTATGATCGTATAAATCCTATCCCAAACAATATGATTTTCAATATTATTTTTATCTATAAAAATTGGGTTAATTAATAAATTTCTAACCGCTTCCTTTTTTTCATTTTCTATATAACATTGACCTTTATTTGAAATGGACACTTGAGTGTCACTTTCAGAAAGGATTCTGTTAATGTTTTCTAACTCCTTTCGAATCGTATGAATCGAAACTTGAATAATACCAGCGAGTAAATCAAGCTTTATTGGAACATCTATATAAAGAATATAAGATAAGATTATTTTTTGACGTTTACTGAACATTCAAATACCACTTCTTTCTATCTAGATTAGTGGATAAAAATCAAAATTTTTCTAATCACTATCCAACCAAGACAATAACATTACTTTTGTTGCTTTCTCCTTTTTTGGTGACGTGTTACTTTTTCACGATTTACATAGATTTTCATGGAACACCATTTCCTTTTGCCTCGTTTATCAATAAATAATAATATACAGGCTGGATTTGCACAATGATGGATATATGCTCATTTATTGCTTGTATATAGCTGGATCGCATTGTATAAAATGATTGAAAGTAACTCATTAGTAGGATCACCTACAGGAATAGCAATCACAATAGGCCGATAATCATATTTATCATTTGCTGCAATGTTATGTCCCCTTTCAGTTATAAATAAGTTATATTGCATTTTTAATTCTTATCTAACTCCAAATACAAAATGTGCTTCCTCTAATGAATCATCAAAATAATAAGCAAAATTTTGATCGAAATTTTCTGATTCAGTTAAGTATTTAACCTCGATCTCTTGATCAACAATGTAACGATGCAGATCATAAACAGTCGAAATATCGTTCCAAACATTGATACGACTCCCATCGTTTAAATGAATCATGTACTCTTCTTTTACTTTTGAATGTTTGAACGGACTTTCATTCTCTATCGCAACTTTTTGCTCATGATAAATATTAGTTGCTATATAATCTACTTCTTCCCAACTTATGCTATTCGCCCAGCCAAAACGATGCTTGACTATTTTATCTGCCCCCGCTGCATTAAACCAGAAGGTGGTTGAAATAAAAGAAAATAATAATATAACCATGACAATCAAACTGCAAACCTTACCTGCTTGCGTAAGCGTCACATATTTCCTGAAAAGTACAATTAATGTAAAACCTATAACAAAATATTTCGATAAATGCATCATTGGACTTGTAAAACTAAGATATTGATTAGATTTGAAAATAAAATAATAGATTCCTTTTATAAACCAATCTATCATAAAATATTCTATTATGATAAGAATGGCTATATTTATAATCACCTTCAAAGCTGCGTCAACTCCTGTTCAAATTATTTAATGATATTGGCAGGTTGAATCTCTAGTTGATCAGGATTTACATTAATTGCATTAACACACTTGGCCAAGTTCTTTCTTAGCTAATGTTTCGCTAGCTTCTATACTTCCTGACGATTCCCAATCAATGATTGACGCTCTCAGATTTAATTTACCATCAAATGATCCTGAGAACTGAATACAAAATTACAACACTTTTCTTTATATTCATATGTTAAAATTTACTAGTGTCATAAAATAAATTCGACTGGAATAAGAACTATCAATTACAAAAAAATATCATAGAACTCATGCTGACAACTAAAAGGAGTGTGTGTTAAATGGAAGAAGGTCAAATTATTAGAAAAACTTTGCACGGTTTAAAACAAAGATTAAATAGTGATGGAATTATTACTATACAGCAAGAAGTTGGGGGTATTTTTGAACTTGCTTGTTCTTTTCAAAAACCAGCTACAAAAGAACAAATTGAAAACTTCCAATCCGAGCATAATTGGATTTTGCCAAAAGATTATCAGAGTTTCCTGTTAGAACACAATGGAGCAAGAATTTTTGAAGACTTAGATTTATATAGTTTAGAAGAATTAATTACTTTTAAATACCCCAACTTACCCGAAGGGTGCTTTTGCATAGCCAGTTTCTTAGATACTCGTATCGTAATAGATACTAGAGTTTATAAAAAAGGAATTAATGATTATTTGTTTTGTTTGGATTCAGTAGATGGGTTTGAAGATGCACTAAAATTGAATGCAAATTTTGAACTATGGTTGGATCGTTTAATTATTGCACAAGGAGTAAAATATTGGGAATGGAAAGATTCTGATACTTTCTATTACCGTTGGAGTATTTCATGATTGTTATCACAAATACCCCCTCTTAAATTAAGAGGGGGTATTCTTTAATTATTTGTCCACCAAGAGTTTACTGTACCTCGATGAAAAGATTTAGGAAGCGATATTAAATTGGCCGGGTCATTACTACCACCATAGGCTCGGGGAATAATATGGTGAATTTCAATGTTATTCCAACTTCTAATTCCATACTGAGATTCATACCAAGTTTTATAGATTTTTCTTTCAGTAGGTCCCCACTTCACTCTTTGATCCTCAGGTACTTTTTTGTACTCCGCTGAAGCCGGAGCTAATAATGTTTTACCAGATTGCTCATCTACAGATGAAGGGTACCATACACCTTTACTGTCACGACACACAGCAGTTGAAATAGCCACCCCCATTACTCCTAACTTCGGTAATCCGAATGGTCCGAAAATAACGAAGTAGTTTCCAATAATGTTGAGATTATTCATCCCTAGTGCTACATACATTACTTCTTTAGTAAAACCTTGTGCCTGTAATACTGAGAAAAGAGTCATCACCATTGCTTGAGTAAACAGTGTTCCACCAACAATCAAGATATAAATATCTGCATATTCAATCAATTCTCGGGACATATGGAATATATTTAGAAATTGGTAGCGGAATATGACGATCATGCTACTGATAAAGAAACCAAACAATAAATTAATAAAAATTGCATTCGCGATCGTTTTACTAACATCATTCAGTTTGTTTGCTCCGACAAACTGTGCTACAACCACACCTGACCCCATCGCTGTAAAGTTAAACAATACAAAGGGAAACATCATCATTTGATTGACGACACCAATGGCAGCAACCGCTTCATCTGACACAAAACTGAGCATGAAAATATCTGCTATTCTCATGAAAGTGTTTAAAAATACCTCAATAAAGATGGCCATGTTATCGCCAATAAGCCGACCTTTTTCAAAGTTTGCTTTTCGTTGTTCGCTTTTGGCATTTTACCCTCACCACTTCAATGAACCGACATTGTAACTTCATCTTTGTTTAACGACTAAACTAAAGCGCTATCATTTATGATTTTACATGATATTATAGATATACTCTAGCATAATGCTTCACTAGATTTTTCTTTATTGAGTAGATAAATTCTTTTACGCTGTTCATTTACATGAATTATTGTTATTCTTTCCTTAACGCATCTGTACATTTTGTGTAGGGCTCCTGCAAATAGGAGAATACTAGAAGGAGAGTGGGATATGAAGATATTTTCATTAGTTGGTATGGGGGTATTATTCGGGATAATACTAGTTGCATGTAGCAATGATAGTGAGAATGTACAAGAGGAAAGTAATTCCAAAGAAAAAACGATTGCTGCTGATCAATTTGCAGACGAATTTCTAGCAGGGAATTTTGATGTAATTTATCACCAGACAAGCGAATCGTTTCAAGATATGGTGACATTAGATGAATTCCGTGAAGTAGGTAGTGACTTTAATAGTGGAGTCACTAACTTTGAACTTCTATCTGAGATGCCTATTCAAAATGTAACAGAATACCAATGGATCAGTGACGAAGGAGACAAAGGTATTGTAAGTCACTTTGCAGACGATCAAACAATCGAAGGGATTCAACTTACACCTATCAGTAGTCACCCGGAAAGTGATGAAGTATATACAGAAAATACATATCAAATGCCCATGATCGGAGAGTGGTTCACTTTTTGGGGTGGTATAAATGAGCTTGTCAACTATCATTATGCAGTAGCAAGTCAGAGATATGCCTACGATTTACTTATTGTAGAAGATGGTTTCACCTATAATGGCGATCCTACAGATAATGAAAGCTATTATGCATTTGGGCAAGATATTGTCGCACCTAGAGAAGGAACAGTTGTCTCCGCAGAAAATGACATACCAGACAATACACCTACAGTTGATACTAATGCTGAGGAGCCACTTGGAAACCATGTTATCCTGGAGCATGAAAATAATGAATACAGTTATATTGCCCATTTCAAACAAGGATCTCTTGAAGTGGACGAAGGCGATCAAGTCAATGCTGGTGATTTGTTAGGAAATGTAGGTAACTCGGGGAATTCCAGCGAACCGCACATTCATTTTCATGTAGCAGATAGCGATAATTTAGAAGAAGCTACTTCTATTAGGATTAAGTTAGAAAATGGAGAAGAGCCTACTCGAGGGGATATTGTTGAGGGATTCTAAAAAAATATGTGTTATTTTATTAAGGAAATACTAATAAGGATGCAAGGATTTGGCTACAAGAAGTGTATCTTCAGAACAGCATTTGTGCTTATTTATCCGCGTCCACTTCTAGGCTCTAAAGTTAAAAATGCACAAAGAAGTTTTCAGTAGCAATTAGAATTGTGTATCCAGTTCCAATAGAACAAGAATGGGTATTAAGTTAAAATATAGTTATCACCATATTGTGGGGAGATGTAAATGGATCCATTAAAAGAATTAAGATGGAATCAACGATCGAACTTAGTTGGAAGCTACTAAAAGATTATTTAGAATCAGAAGGATATATAGTGAAAAGCCCTAGAGAGACGATTAAACAGGCTTTCCAAATGGAACTAATTGATAATGGCCATATTTGGATGGATGCACTCGCTCAAAGAAACCTAACTACTTATACTTACGATGAACAATTAGTGATTAAACTAGTCGAACAAATCAGAAGTTAATTTGTCCCGATATTACACCAATTATATGAACGATTAAAAAGGGAAAGATAGTATATGTTTGGTTTATTGGAAAGAGATCAACAATATATAATAGCAGCATTAAAACAACATCCTGAGATAGAGCAAGCAATCATTTTTGGTAGCAGAGCAGTAGGAAATTATAAAAAAGGATCTGATATAAACCTAGCTATAGTTGGAGATCATATCAGTCAATCGACATTATTACAATTACATGACCTATTGGAAGAAAGCTATCCACTTCCCTATTTCTTCGATATTGTTCATTATGACCAATTAGAAAATCAACAATTACGAGAGCATATAGACGAATTTGGAAAAGCTATTTACACTTCTAGCTAAATCAATAAGGTTACATTTAAACCACATGAAACTTTCTCATGAATAGGTTGCAATATAGCTTAAATTGCAAGCAAAAAGTATCTGTCATTATTTTTACTTAATGACAGATACTTTTTTTACAACCATGTACTTGTGATTTTATTTTTCTATCATATGGTATCCTGAACAAAAGAAATTAACATTAGCATGTTTATAAAAAATAATTGATAAATATCCCTCTTCCGCCGTTTCTCCTTCTACTCTCCGAATGTAGTCTACTAATCTCTCACGAAAATATTCTTTGACCTCACTAATCTGAATATAGACTTCATTTTTTCAATTTGTTACTTTATTCGTAACTAACGGTAAAAAGGATCTTCCCGACAGATCTTCTGGTACATCAATACCAGCTGCATCTAATAACGTCGGCGCGAAATCAATTAGAAGTGGCGTGGTTTTTTTACTCTTATTCAATTACTATTTTTCCAGTTCTATGTCTGTAAAGGTTGCCGTAGTATAGTGAATCAACTGGTTAGGGTTTTGTGAGCCATCAACTGCAAATCCGATATAAATGTTGTCGGACATATTGATTTGCTGCTGACCAACTTCTACCCAGTTTTCTCCGTCTTCAGATGCATATCCTGTCATCAGATTACCTTCTCGTTCAATTTTTAACCAATATGGGATATCAGTGTTTAATAGTGATGGAACTCCATTTTCTTCCGGTCTATCGTCTTCACCCGGTGCAATGATATCCGCTCCTTTCTCATCTCTCGATGAAAAATGTATCGCATACAATGTATCTTGACGGTCTGCCTTTACAACAGAAGTACTGATCATCGCTGTTTTAGCATTAGGTGATAGTTGATCTCTTACCATTAAACCAGATATCGCATTGTTATTTAATTTGGTTATACTAGAAACTTTTGCGGTTAAAGACCCATCACCTTTCAATTTTTGATAAGCAAATTGAAATTGATCTTTATCTCCGATTATACGGCCGGTGCCTTTTACTGTTAGAGCATCATCTTCAAGACTAGCGTTACCTTTAACTGCAACTCCTCCGATGTCTTTCGATTTCCATTCACCAGATTGATTTTTGGTATTCACATAAATAGGAGTAGATGTAGTCTGAGTAGCACGTCCGTTTTTATCTATTGCTTTAGCAGAGACATACCATGTTCCTTCGAGAGCATTTTCCCATGTGAAGGAGAATGACTTTCCTGAACTTTCCCCCATTTTTTCATCATTTCGATAATATTCTACTTTCTCAATGTCTTGTTTATTTTCTAGTTTCACGTTAAACGTGATATCCTTATTTGTCTCATGGATACTATTTACACGAGGAGAAACCAACGCTACATCCGGATTTTCTGGTTCGTGTTCCATATCTACTAATGAATTCAGATACAACTCCAAATTGGAATATCCAGATTCCGTGATCTCCTTTCCATCCTCTGGATTTTCAGGATCAAGTCCATTTTCAATCTCCCACGCATCCGGTATTCCATCATGGTCGCTATCAACTGGTGCTTCTTCTGATTTCATTTCCGGGAAACCACCTACCTCCAGTTCATTGTTAATGATACGACCTGTACCATTTTTGACATCGTTAACAATACGTGCATCTACGGGATCTCGTTTCGGCAAAGTGGCACCCGCTCTTTTTAACACGAGCTCATATGCTTCCTCTGCCGGTTTCACATTTAACTCATCCTGATAGGCAACTGGATAAGGTTCGTCTCCAAAGGTAACATCCTCTTTAATATCTTCTACCCCTAAATAATTATTAGCCGTGACAGCATCATTATTATGCATCACATTGCCATCAATATAAAACCAGCCTGGTTCACCATCACGCCCAGGGCTAATAATTCGCTGGCTGACATTGTTGTAAGTTGCCGGACCCGGCTTATAGTAGTTGTTCATAATGTTATTCCGCTGGTTTTCCCCACCATACATGGAATTAAATCCCCAATTATAAATGACATTATTAACCAGCTCATCATTTGCTACTGGATGAATTGTATTGCCACCATTACCAAGTGCAGGTGTACGACTAATATGAGTTGCGATTAGATTATTGCTGAAAGTCGCATTATGTCCGCCCCAGATTCCGCCATAGCCATGTCTGCCTTTCGAATGGCCAGAGATTAATAGACTCTCACTTATCATACTCCATTGTACCGTAGTATTTTCATTTCGATATAAAGAAAAAGCTTCATCAATCCCCCAACTTGCAGAAACATGATCAATCATGGCATCTTTTATATCTCGTCCGCCAAATGCATCAAATTCCATGTGAGTATTAGCACTACCTGGGCGAAATCTCATATATCTGATAATAATATTTTCTGAATTACTAATATCTGTACCATAGCCTGCTACAGTAATACCGTCTCCAGGTGCTGTTTGCCCAGCTATCGTCAGGTTTTTCCTGTTAATTCGCAATGGTTGTTCCAAATGAATGGTACCTGACACACGAAAAACAATCGTACGATTATCTTCACTTACTGCATCTCTCAGTGATCCTTTAATCGGTTCTTCTCCTTCACCGTAGTCCTCTGTTGTTGTAACTTCATACACATCATAACCTCTTCCTCCAGATGTGTATTTTCCTCCGCCTTCTGCTCCAGGAAAAGCAAGTACTTTCTCGTCTTCAGCTTCTTCTGCTTGTACCATATTAACTTCCATCAATGGAACCAGTAAGATCATGATGATTGCAATCATCCACATGTGCCTTATCTTCTTTAAGTTTTTCATTTCAGCATTCACCTCCATCATTGATTAACTTTATTTTATCAATGACTAGATTACATTTTTTTATGCTTTGTTTTTGAAACGCTTACATTTAGTTGTTTCTTGTTGGCGATAGTTATTTGGTGACATGCCGGTGAATTTCTTAAAGATTCTCCAAAAGTGAACATGGTTGGTATAGCCAACTTTCCTCGTAATTTGATTGATTTTCATCTTTGTTTCCGTTAGTAGCCTCTTCGCTTCCGTAATCCGTACCGCATTCAAGTATTCTGTAAAACTACAGCCAATAGATTGCTTGAATAATTTACTTATCGATTGCTCATGAAGAAAAAACGTATCAGCAAGGATGGACAATGTGATATCTTGGTGGAAACGTTCATTGATATAGGTGATCATATCATTTATTAATGCATGTTGATGACGATTAGCAGTTGCATGTTCTATAGACGTTTGACTTCGGATCAGTCGTTCACATTCCATTAGTAGTTGTGACAGAAGTAACTGTAAGTAACGATCACTGTGAGAATGATCGAGGAAATATTCTTCTAACATCTTTTCTAAAATGGTTTGAAATATGGTTGGATTTTTAACTGAGAGCAGATGAGGGCCATTGTTAAACAAAGTAGAAAGAAGGATTTGATCAGCTTCCAAAAGAAAACAATCCCGGAAGTTCAAGACGATTCGTTGATAGTTATGATCATTAACGATGGTTTTATGTAGGATGTTTTTATTAATCAGCATCATAGTATCTTTTTTTGCTACATATTTCTCTCCATCTATCAAGAAAATTTTCTCCCCTTCAAGCAAATAAAAAATCTCATAATCCTGATGAAGATGATAATGTTGCATATCACGGCTATTTTCATACCCACGGGAATAATCGATATAAAAAGACTGATTTCGTAAAGACACATTTACCTTATCTGCCAAAACTATTCCTCCTCTATTTTTATTATGGAAAGTAATTTTAGCATATCGAATTACCTTTCATATGGGAAGTGCAATAATACCTAAGTCTAAGGTATTGTAATCGTCAGTATAACTAGGGAATGTCCCTGCTTGAAACAAATACTATTATCCCTTAACCACATCATTTTCCGCCGGACTCCTTTCCTTTTTCAATTATGTCGGCAAAACTTGTTTTCAGCTATTTGCTAACCGGAACATATTTCTCCCTAAAAAATATAATAATGTAAGTTTATTTTTGTGATAAGGGGTGTAGAAGTATGCCAGCAATAACAGGGGAAGAATACCGAAATCGAATAAAAACACGACAAATAGAACTTTGGCACAATGGAAAAAAAGTTATTAACATTCTTGAACATCCTGCCTTTAAAAAGATCATTAACAGTCAGGCCTCCCTTTACGACCTACAACATAAAGAAAACTTCATGACCTATCCTTCACCTGTAACAGGAGATTTAGTTGGTACTTCTTACTTACAGCCAACTATAACGGAAGAACTTATAAAACGCAGAAAAATGATTCAACAGTGGGCGAAGATGAGTGGAGGTATGCTTGGTAGGAGTCCTGATTATATGAATACTGTATTAATGACTTTTGCTGCTTCGGCTCAACTATTAAATGGTAAAGAAAATTGCTTCCCCGAACATTTGATTAATTTTTATGAAAAGGCAAGAGAAGAGGATTTATCTTTTACACATACATTTATAAGCCCACAAGTTAATCGATCACAACTTTACTTTGAAGACACTGATGAACCAATCGCAGCGAAAGTGGTTGCCGAGAATGAAGAAGGAATTGTCATTAAAGGAGCTCGCTTACTAGCAACCCAAGGTGGCATTACCGATGAAATTATTGTCTTTTCTCCTGGTGGTATCTCTGATAAAGCTTACGCATTTGCTTTTTCCATTCCAAGCGAAACAAATGGATTGAAATTCATTAGCAGAGAATCCTTTGTCGGAGGGGAGTCAACTTATAATTATCCACTCAGCTCTCGGTTTGAAGAGTCAGATAGTTTAGTGGTATTTGATCATGTAGTCGTCCCATGGGAAAGAGTATTCTTTTATAACAATATAGAAGTATCCAACACCTTTAAGAATGCAAGTGGATTTGCTCCCTTTACCTTACATCAAATCGTTAGCAGACAGGTTATTAAAACAGAGTTTATGGTGGGATTGGCAAAGTCTATTGTCAATACGATTAATATTAGTGAATATCCCCACGTTCAAGAAATGATGGCTGAAATGATAACAGCACTTGAAACGATGGAAGCCTTATTAATCAAAGCAGAAACCAATGCAAAAAGAGACGAATTTGAACTAATGCGGCCAGAACTCACCCCTTTACAAGTTGCGACCTCTACTTTTCAAAAAGTATATGCTCGACTAACGGAAATCGTTCAATTACTAGGATCAAGCGGACTGGTATCTATTCCAACCGAGGCTGATTTTGAGTCCGAGATTAGAACAGATTTAGATCAATATTTGCAAAGTGCCACACTAGAAGCAAAAGATCGTGTACAATTATTTCGCTTAGCTTGGGATACAACAATGAGTTCATTTGGAAGTAGACAAACCCAATATGAACGCTTTTTTCTCGGAAGTCCGAATCGATTAGCAAGTGAGTTATACAAACAATATGATTTTACAAAACATACAGACTATATTAAAAATTTTTTGACATACGATTAAAGACGGGAGATGAATGGCTGTCCCCGTCTTTTTTGCACCTTCTAACCATCTACTGAAGGCGTAAAATTGAATGACCAAGTTCACATTAGTTAGTGATTTCTGACCTCTCACTCAACCCCAAAACAAGCTTCTGAAAATATCGAAACGGGCCACTTATCCATAAATTACGATGATAAACAAAATGAATTTGCCTTTCTAAGTCTTGATTTTCAAATTCAATATAAGCTAAATGATCTTCTTTTTCTATTAACCTTTTCGAAATCAATGCTACAGCTTTCCCATACGATAGCATTTTAATAATAGTCGAAACAGAATCTAGTTGAATCATTTCCATTTGTAGCTTTTGTTCTTGTAACCATGATTTGGAGAAATGTCCTGTTGAACTTGATAGTCTGTGCACGAGCAATGTTTGATGAGATAAATCACTTTCACCTAAGCCCTCCTTCCCAGCAAAAGGATGCGTCTTGCTAAAGGCCAAGACAATTTTGTCACTCGTGATTGGTTCATATACAAGGTCTGGCTCCTTATTTCCCGTTTCCATTACTAACCCACAATCTAGTTCTTGAAATAGTAGTTTTTTTTCTATTTCTGGGGCAGTTTTAACATCTAATGATACCTTGATACGCGGATACCGTTCAGCAAGCTGGTGAATTAACTCCGGCATAAAAAGCTGGGCAGGTACACCACTTGCCCCTAGTTTGATAGAGCCGTTTTCCCCATTCTTATAATCTTCCACACTTTTTTCTAATGCATCATTGATTTGACTCAATTGCTTGGCATAATGATAGAGCATCTCTCCTGCGTCTGTCAGTCTATACCCTCCCGCATTGGTACGAAAAAGCTTAATGCCGTACTCTTCCTCCAATGATTTAATATGGAAAGATACAGTAGGCGTAGACAAACCTAGTAAATTGGCTGTATCTGTCATTTTCCTCGTTTCTACCAATGAGATCAAGACATGTAATTTTTGAATATTCACTTTATCCTCCTAAAGTATTTTAGATTTTTTCTAACAGTACGTTGATTTTATCAGATTCTTTTTAATTTAATGTTAACAGTTAGTTAATATTCTCTAAACAATTGTTCTCTACACTTAATAGTGAGGAGAAAATGAGGAGAGGATAACATGATTATTCGCTTAAAAGGCATCGAGAAGAAATATGGCAATATCCAAGCAGTAAAACCGATTGATCTAACGATAGAAGACACCTTTGTTACGATTCTCGGTCAATCAGGTTGTGGCAAAACAACATTATTAAAAATGTTGGCAGGGCTGACAGAACCAACATCTGGGGAGATCCTTTTCGATGACAAGACCATCTTTTCTAAATCAAAGAAAATTAATGTAAAACCAAACAAGCGCCAAATTGCCATGGTATTTCAAGATTTTGGGCTATGGCCGCACATGACAGTCTTTGAAAATGTTGCATTTGGTCTACGAGGAAAGGTACCCAAGTCTGAACGAGCTGATATTGTTCACGACGCCCTGTTAAAAGTAAAACTAGATGCAAAGGCAGCCATGAAACCTGGGGAATTATCAGGAGGACAACAACAGCGTGTAGCATTGGCTCGAGCTATTGCCATTAATCCGAAACTTATCCTTTTCGATGAAGCGCTCAGCGCACTCGATGCAATCTTACGTGAACAGATGCGTGAGGAGATTTTAGCCATTGTCCAATCGATTGGTGCACAAGCGATCTTTGTCACACATGATCAAACAGAAGCAATGGCGATGTCAGACAGCATGATTGTGATGGATACTGGAGACGTTGTCCAAACAGGATCACCCGAAGAAATCTATCATACTCCAGCCAATCCATTTGTAGCAAACTTCATTGGCAAGACCAACTGGGTAGAGGATAAAGAGAAAATGATTCGTCCAGAAAATGTTCATCTTTATCCACATACAAATACAACATTAAGATCGGGGGTTGTGAAGAAAAGTACGTATGAAGGTGACCGTTACGTCATCTTTGTCGAAACAAATGGTCAGTTGTGGAAATTTTATGACCATCACCCGCATGAACAAGGCGCTAAAATTAAGCTTTATGTCGAAGAAAATAATATTCATTCTTTAAGAAAACAGGAGGCGTAACCTATGAGAAAATTAAAACGGACTGCAATGGCAGGAATCTTTACTTCCGCATTACTACTAAGTGCTTGTGGAGCTGACTCTGAGGAAGCTTCAGGTGCAGAAAACAACACTTCTACTGATGAGAATACGATTACCGTTTATTCTGCTGGACCAGGAGGGCTAGCAGAAAATATTCAAGAAGCTTTCGAAGAAGAAACAGGTATCAAAGTCGAAATGTTCCAAAGTACTACAGGAAAAATTCTATCTCGTTTAGAAGCAGAAGCAAATAATCCAGTTGCTGATGTTGTTGTACTTGCTTCTGTTCCATCAATGGAAGGTTTAAAATCCGAGGATAAACTTCAAGCTTATGAATCGGAAAACGGTGAAAGCATGAACCCTGAATGGAGCGATCCTGATCATTATTATTATGGATATAGTGCTGCCGCTCTTGGTGTTGTTTATAACACTATTCAAGTGGATTCACTTGATGCTGATTGGGATGAGTTTAGTGATTCAGAATGGCAAGGACGTGTCGCAATGCCTGACCCAACTTCTTCTGGCTCTGCTGTTGATTTTCTATATGGCTTAACGAATCAAAATGATAATGGTTGGGACACAATTCAAAACTGGCTAGACAACAATTTACTAATAGCAGGAGCGAATAAAGAAGCATTAAACTCTGTCATCACAGGAGATAATGATGTCGTTGTTTCTGCAGTAGATTATATGACTTATAAAGCAAAAGACAGTGGAGAACCAGTTGATATTTACTATCCGGAAAGTGGCACAGTTATTAGCCCACGTGCTGCAGGTATATTAGCAGATGCGCAAAACGTTGAAGGCGCACAAGAATATATAGATTTTCTTTTATCTGACACTGCGCAACAATTGGTTGCAGATGCATATATTTTACCTGGTAATAATGAGATTGAATTGAATAACCGCGCTCCTTTGAGTGATATACCTACACTTCCATTAGACTTGGAGAATATCGAGGAAAAACAGGTAGAAACATTAAACAAGTTCACATCAATGGATTAAAACTTCTACGTGATGACGTAAGATAATGGAGGAATACGTATGATTCTACGTAGACATGCCCCTTTTACGGCGTTGTTTATCATACTTACTATCTTAGCTGTAGCACCACTTATTGCGGTGCTCGGCTATACTTTTTTTGAGAATGGCACTTTGTCATTTGACTCATTATTATCGGTTTTACAAAATAATAGCATTGTCCAAACCATGAAAAATTCTCTATTACTTGGTGTATATGTCATTGCTCTTACAACATGTATAGCACTTCCGCTTGCTATTATCAGAACCAAAACCTTTCTGGTCAAAAGTGAATGGTTAGATATTGTCTTTATCATTCCTTTTATGACACCACCCTATATTGGTTCAATGGGTTGGATTTTGTTTATGCAACACAATGGTTATTATGAGCAAATCTTTACTACAGAGGCACCATTCACCTTTTTCAGTGTAGCTGGAATGGTCTTTATTATGAGCATGCATCTGTATCCTTTTCTTTATTTAATGCTGAAAAATGCACTGATGAGAATTGACGGTTCTTTTCAAGATGCAACAATGATTTATGGTGGTAACCCTGTCTTGAACTGGATCCGAGTGATCTTGCCATTACTGATTTCAAGCTATGTGATGGCAGCATTACTCGTCTTTATCAAAACATTAGCTGAATTCGGAACACCTGCCACTTTTGGTAAAAGAATTGGCTATGATGTTTTTACAACAGAGATTCATGCCTATTTATCACGCTGGCCGATCAATATATCAGCAGCCACCAGCTTATCTTTACTATTGCTGAGCGTCTGTATGGTGATTTGGTATATCCAGAATGTAATTAGTCGTAAATATACGTTTGGCACCCATTCTGGTAAATCGATGAGTTCTAACCAACTGAAAGATTCACTATTGATTCGAATCTTTTCTAGTGGATATGTAGTGATTATCATCGGACTATCAATTGGTGTACCCTATTTTTCAATCATTGCTACTTCCCTATTAAAAGTTCGTGGAGAGCCGCTTAGTTTAAGTAATGTAACACTCAGTCACTATGCTGAGCTATTTACTGTTGGTTCATCTAGCTTCACAGCGCTTATGAATAGTATTAACTTTGCCTTTGTTGCTTCCACTATAGCCGCTCTTATCGGATTTTGTGCAACACTATATATTAGAGATGCTAAAAAGAAGTCACAACAGTTCCTTGATTTTACTAGTCTATTGTCCAATATCATTCCTGGTATTGTCTTTGTCGTTGGCCTGATTCTATTCTGGAATGCAGGATGGCTTCCAGCAACTATCTATAATACTAACTGGATGCCTATCGTTACCTATATTGTGCTATTCTTACCTTATTCTGTTCAATATACGAAATCAGCATTGTCCCAACTTCATCCATCCATTCACCATTCCAATGCGGTGTTCGCTCACAACTACTGGATGATTTTATTAAAAGTATGGTTACCGCTATTGGGACAAGGGATATTAGCGGGTTGGATGATGACATTTATTATTTCGATGCGTGAATTAGTTGGTTCTTTACTTATTCTCCCTCCATCAGTGGAAACTAGTGCCACCTTTATTTATAGCCAATTTGAACAAGGTGATGTATCAAAAGGAATGGCAATGGCAGTAATCACTGTATTATTAACGGTGATTTGCATTTTTCTCATTGAACTCTTACAACGAAAGGCGTTACACACAAACTAATGATTGATGTGACCGTGCTTGGAGGAGTACGAGAATATGGTCGAAACTGCTTTTTAGTAACAGACCAAGCAACCAACACACGCATTATGCTTGATTGCGGCGTAAGAAATGGAAACCCAGAAGTATATCCAGTCATTACAGAAGAAATAGCACAATCGATTCAAGCAGTATTTATCTCTCACATTCATAACGATCACATTGGTGCACTGCCCTTATTAGCGGAAAAGGGCTTCCAGGGTGACGTATGGATGAGTGAAACCAGTCTACAGCAATTGCAAAACATCATACCAAAATGGCAAGGTACATCACTAAATGCTTTGCGTTTTCGCTCTTTTGATAAACGTACAAGAGGAAAGCTGATTACTATATCAGACAATCTTTCATTCATTTGGGGTTATAGTGGACACATGCTTGGAAGTGTATGGTACAGCTTCTATCTAAATAAGCAATCTATCTTTTTCTCCGGGGATATCACACTTGCTTCCCCGCTATTAGTAACAGATACACCTGCTATACTCTCTTATGATGTCGCATTGATAGATAGTGGACATGCTGCTCAAACTATGCCTTATGAGAATAGTATCCACAATATCTTATCGATACTAAAAGATCCATCTGAAAGCTATCAGATTCCAATTACGATCTCTGGAAAAGCCTGTGATCTGTTATTTTTGCTCTATCATGCACTTCCTGATAGAAACTTTGTGATCGATCATGGATTAATGGAGCATTTACATTGTTATCTCAAAAATCCTGATAACATACATAAAGAAAAAATCAATGAATTAGCTGCACTGATGCAAAGTGAGCGTGTAACCATCTATGAGGGGAAAAAAGAAACGGGGATCTATCTATTATTAGATAAAGTAGCTGGCTTTCCCGAAATAAAAACTGGTGTTTATCAGGATGAAAAATCACCTTTTTATAAATCACATCCTGATAATCGAGATTTAAAGACATTGGTGAGAACAATCGATGCCGAAGAATATATTTTTTTTCATAGTGAGAGAAATGATTTGAAGACAATTCTAGATGGGTTACGAACCGAAAATTATATCCTTGATAACCTTGTTCAATAACGTGAGACTTTAATCAGTGGATGCTTTGATTATTAACGAACCTTTTGCGGTGTGTTAGCGTCTGTTATCCCCCCACTTTAACTTCCTTGAAACTTAAAGTGGGGGGTTACAAACGTTAACGGATTGGAGTTAATTTGGAATCGAAAAGAGTTCAAATCTATCAACCAAAATCTGTCTAGTTTAGTCTAGCATTTACAAATATCTTTTCCTTCCATGGTTTAATCTAATTTAGATTTTACTCACGACCAAATGCTTTCGTTTCAATATTCTTCTCATCAAGAAACTTTTCTATTTCCTTTTGTACTCTCCCAGTTACCTGATTGATGTTATCTGGAACTATATTAAAATCTTCTACTGAAATATTCCCATCACTTATATTGTCTACTAAATGGTCAACATTCTCATTTATCTCAACAATAACCTGATTGCTATTGGTAATATAATCGCTAATCCTCTTCACATCTTCTTGATATCCTCTTGGCAAGGTATTGTTTACAATATAATGTGCAAAATTCTCGTCATTTTCTTTTACTAGCTTGATAACCTCATTTAATTTTTCTGTTTCCTTTTCACTCAATTTTTCGTTAGCATATAGTATATCTTCGAATTGATATGTTGCGATGAATAGCTCTTCGTTCGTGTCTAAGTACTTTATAATACTTGCTTTCATTTCTTCTTCATCAATGGAACTATTCTTTTTTTCTGATTGAAAAACGGTGGTAGGTACTTCTATATCTTTTAGCTGAGGAATTTTTTCTTCTGTATATTCAACATCTTCTTCTGGATAACACGCACTTAAAGTGAAAATAATTAAAATAATGAAACAACCTTTTCTCATCACATTCTCTCCTTCTTATTTGCTACTGCCATCTTTTAAAAAGAGCTTTTGGAGGTGACTAAAAAAAAACGGAATGTCCGCATCAATTAATGAGTACAACCAATTTTCCGTGTTTTTAAATTTATAGTTTCCTTATACCTAGAAATATTCCATTCTAAAAAGTTAATAAGAAGTTTAATGATAAACTTCCCAAAGTAGAATCCAATAATCGCCAGTAAAGAACCAATAGTGATTCCTCTTAAAACTTCATAGATTTCACTCATTCCTAATGTATTAAATCCATTAATAAACCCCATTACAATTAAGATAATTGGAGACACAATCATAATCGGTACACCGATTAAATATGCTAGGATAACAGGTGTAAATAAAAGCAGGATAAATAAACTTGCAATTATAATAATGAAATTCATAACACTTAAGGCCATAACCGAAAATAAAGCTTTAGAAATACTTTTAATACTTAAATTATTTTCTATTTCATGGATAGTATTGACAGCATTTAATTCTTTAGCTATCTCTTTAGGTTTTCCTAACTTTTTGCATATTTCCTCTTCACTCTTATCTTCATCCACTTCCACAGCAAAGTACCTAGAATATTCTGCAACAATATTTTCTTTTTCTTTTTTAGAAATATACTTCAAATTACTCTTTAGTAACTTCAAAAACTCATCTTTTTTCATTTACATCACTCTCCAAAATAAAGCAATTAATTACTTGCTTGAACTCATTCCATTCAGAAATTAGTGTGTCAAGTATATTAATTCCTGATTTTATCACGATCTTTGTCTTATATTTTCGAATACAGAAAAGATGATCTTAAACAGAGATTGTCATCCCAAATCAACTGGTTATATTCGATTTTCAACATCTAAGACCATAAATGTGGATTATTGATTTACACTGTATAGTATACTATATTTTCCTTTTTTTAGGTGATTAATTACATAAAATTAATATTTGTACAGTTTGTTAGGGTTATGCTGAATTACTCAGTCCACATTTGGGCTATATGAAACTTCTTAGCTCAGTTCGGTAAACATTATAATTATCGCAAGAAGAGTATATTCAGTACTAGGACAAGCTATCCGCAGTTCCTTAATCTGGAAAATGCGGTTGGGTAGAGGATAAATATGGAGTTAATGGGAGATAGCAAAAATTTAAATGGACGAAATAATGAGAATAGGCCCCCTGAACAAATATAGCACGTATTAATCAGCGACCCTGACATTTCCTTCCTGTTAAAAATAAAGCGAAGTGTCAACGTGTTTATTGATACGGTTCAGTCAAAGTAATTGATTTTTTCATTATCATTAGAAATATTCACGATAAAATTGTTATCATAAAGTAAACCTTACATTAATAGAACGGTCAGCACCGTGATAGAAACCAAAATCTCTCTGAGCAATGAATTAAAAAGGAGGATAACTTGTTGAGCAAAGTATCGTTACAAGAGCTAGTCGATGTATTGGAGTTTAACTCTGACGAAATGGGATTTTTCGTCAACAAATCGAACGGGAAAATTGTGTCTGTACAAAACGAATTTTTTCGTAAAGCTGAAAATATCGAGGAATATGATGATTTACCTGAATGGCATCAAGAACAAATCGAACTCGCCATCGATATTTTAGAAGATGGAGAGGATAAGTATATAGCTTTACCTTCCTCATTTGAAATCGATGAATACGAGATGATTGAAAATTTCTGTTTTCAAGTTAAAGATTCACGAAAAAGAGAAATTTTACTAGATAAGATTAAAGGTCGAGGTGCATTTCGCCGATTTAAAGATACTATCTCAGCATTTGGCTTAAATCAAGAATGGTATGATTACCGTAATCAGTGTTATAAGGAATACGCAATTGAATTTTGTGATAGGTTTGATATTGCTTATAAGGATTAAGTAAAGTATAAAATTGATGCCTAACTTTTCCCGATGGATATCGCTTAATAAAAGCTATCTATCATCCCCTACTGCAATTATTACGGACATTTAGTACGCTATTCCTCCTAATGTTTGCTTATTAAAGAATGTAGCGGACATCTATTCCATTATGAAGTGCAAATAACATTGAATGAACACTTATTTAAAGAAATAACGGAACAGATGTCCATGAACACCTTCAAATTATTATTTTTATTTGAAATAGCGGAATATGTGTCCGCAGAACTGTTGACACTAGCAATCTCCTTCTACTATTTCAATCGCTCAAGAAAAGTTTCAGCCGCTTCCACTAATACTTTCTTAGCATCCTCTGAAATATGCTTCTGCATCGATCGTTTCTCGATTTGAGTTAAATACTTTTCAATAAACTTACTTGCTTGATCTATTGAACCTTTTTCATAATGATGAACTGCTTGTCGATACGTATTTGTCAATTGCTTCGCTAATGGACCAGATAAATCACCTGATTCCATATAACGATCCATTAAATCCTGCAGAGCTGATGTATCGATTGGAAGCCAAACATCCCTTATTGGTACTTGAGACCAATCCATGTCAGAAGCGAGATAAAAGCTCGTATACGCAGGCTGATTATAGCTCGTATTTTGTCTAGCTACTTCAGCTCGATATTGTGGATCATGCATTAACGTATATAGCTTGCGATCCGTCAATTCTGTACTTAAGTAGATTCGAATTGCGGAGCTATCTTCCGTTCTTACAAGTAATTCTTCTCGCCAATCCCCAAAAATATCAGCTACTAAGCTTGGGTTTCCTTTTGTCCAATTGTTCGTTCTCGTTCCTTCAGCAGTTAGAACTGTTCCCTTTTGCCAGTGGTCAATTGTTGGTGTTTGGTCTCTGGAACCGTTAATGATTTGGGTTGTCATATCTCCTGACCACCTAATGCTCATGTTCGTTCCCGGAATATCTTGCCAGCTATCGGCAATTTCTCTTCCATCTGCTGTATGCATACCAACTGCCCATGTTTCTAATCCAGGTTCATCAGGAAGTACGTCACCAATCATGCCACGCCCAGTATCGCGACCAGTATAATCACCATAAATCACTTCACCAGTTGCTGCATCACGGAGTGCATAGCCATACGGCGCCCAAGCTCCACCTTCAAATACCATGAACATTTCCAAACCAGGCCGATTTGGGTCAATGTTAGCTACATGCATTGCATCACCATGACCTAACCGTGCCATACCCTCCGCTGCTCCTTCTTCTGGCATTTCAGCGAACGTACTATATAACAATGATCCATCATGATCGATTGTTGCACCACCGTAAACAATTTCATGCTTGCCATCTCCATCGACATCTGCTGCACTTAAAGAGTGGAACCCTTGTGTTGTTATCGTTCCGAACTCTTCATCTGTTCCATCTACACCATGAGGCCCATCATTAAAAGGGTTACTCATTGGGGTCCAGCCACTATCTACATACCAATTTTCCTTTAAACTCTCTCCATCCCAATCATAAGTAACAATGGTTGATCTCGTATAGTATCCTCTTGCAAAAACGGCGGAAGGTTTTTCCCCGTCTAAGTAGGCAACTCCAGCCAGAAAACGATCAACACGATTTCCTGGTTCAATACGAGACATCGCATAATCTCCCCATCTCAAACCATCGTCCTCACGTGCAGGCTTATAATGGATCGTTTCTAACTCGCCTCCTGTTTCACCGTCAAACACGGATAAATATTCTGGTCCTTCTAAAATAAAGCCCTCGAAGTTTCGAAGATCATTATTTCCGCTTCGTGACGGGGCATACTCATCCATGAAGTAATCAGCTAAACTCTCTGCGTCCTCTCTAGATAATGGATAATCATATTGCGGTTCCATGTCAAAAGCTTCTTCTAAAGTAGCCGGCCATTCACCTTTTTCAACTTCTTCTTGGTCATGCCAACTCATAAATAAATCAACAACATGCTCATAATAATCATCGCTACTCATCCGGTAATCATCATCGTGGCTAAATCCTGCTTCGATATCTTCTTCAGGCATTGTAATATATTCTTCCGAAGCTACCTCACCAGCTTCATCGTACTTGATCACCTTTGTTCCAGGAGCAGTTTTAAACATGATTTCCGACTTACCATTCCCATCAAAATCATAAACTAAAAATTGCGTGTAGTGTGCTCCGGAGCGAATATTAACGCCTAAATCAATTCGATAAAGTAATTCTCCATTAAAAGTATACGTATCTAAGTAGGTATTGCCCGTGTAACCAACCTGTGATACATCCTTAGCGTTGCTCGGCTCCCATTTTACGACATATTCATATTGACCATCACCATTCACATCACCAACACTCATATCATTTGCATGATACGTGTATGACTCCCCGACCGGTGTTTCACCGTCCGCTGGTTTTTGTAAAGGTAAATCATAATAGCCTTCATCCCATGGAATCGTTGTTTTACTCTCATCGATTTCTTCTCCATCTACTGTTGCACGAACGACATATTGATCATCAGAGGAACCTGCCGTATCTAAATAATTCGTACTATCCTCAACTGTTTCCAGTTTTTCACCGTTGCGATATACATTAAAATCCACACCTGTTAGACCATTATCTGAATATCCGGATACTTCATTTGCTAGAAGGCGCCAGCTTAAATAAATACCTTCAGAGGTAGATGCAGCTACTAAACCTCTGTCTAAATTCTCTAACTGGATACCTTCTGTTGCATTCGTTTGTTCGTTGGAGTTATGTTCATTTGCTGATACACTTGCTGCACCTGATAGAAGTAAAGTCACAGCTGTGATTGAACTAAATACTCTTTTTGTGAACGATCGATTTCCCAAATAATCACTCCTCTAATTTTTTGAAACTTTTCATACCACATAACCCTGGTAAACGCTTACATTTACTGGTATAAGAAAGTTTGCTTAGCTCAACCTACTCGCCTCCCTTCGTGAACACGATTATATCAGAGAAAGCGGATTCAGTAATTCCAAATATCAGAGGAAAATGATGAAAAAACAGAGGTCAATCTCTTATAAAGAGAAATATGTTAAACTAGAAATGAGTTTGCGATGGTAAAGGAGAATTCGATGAAAAAACATACTCTGTTCGGCAAAGTAATTTTTTGGTTAGGTTTTCTGATTTTTATTGCAGGATTTATATTTAATGAATCAATAGGTACCATTCAAGATGTTCCTGCGAGTGTTTATTCCCTCTCAATACCAGCGATAATCATTGGTATCATTCTAATCATTATTTCTAATGTCTTTAAAAAATAATGAATGATTATTTATTTTCGATTTTAAAGTCAAATGTTAATTATTAATCTTCTTATTGCGATGACTTGCGCTAATGTTAGAAAGTTTCATTTCTATCTCCACACTTACTACGGCCTTTTTGATGAATTGCGGAGTTAGCTTAATATTTTTTTAATCTAATCACATTGAATAAATTATTTATAAAATAAGCTTGCTACATAACCTTAAATCAACATCATTTAAATATTTAGCTAATGCTAATTGTTTCTTGAAAATGAAATTGGCAAATTATTTCACCCTTTACTCATTTATTTCTGCAAATTATAATAAATATAAAATAGAATTAAGCAATGAATGGCGAAATATATAAATATACAAAACTAATTCACTGATTGTCTCACTACCAAATAAGTTAGAATTTTGACTAGAGACGCATTAGCTTATAAAAAGTATTCTTTTATAGAGCAGAACAAAAACAATTTTTATAAAGTTAAATGTATGCGCTTTCAAACAGAAAGAATACACATATTTTAATTAGTGAACAATTAATTGGTTTCATTGAACAGTTTATCCTTTTATGACAACTAGAACAGAATCGGAATAGTATAACCTATTAAAATGTATTTATTTGAAGTACCCGCTGACCGACATGCTCCATATTTTTTAAGTAGTGACGGGAGGTTATTAAATTGAGAAATAGAAATATTATTAACATCTCACATCGTGAACACTCTTTCTATTTTCATTACGAGAATAAAGGGTCCTCAAAAGGCATGATATCTTACCATTTACACAATGATTATGAAATTTACTTTTTATTGGAAGGAAAAAGGAGATTCTTAATTGATAGTACGGAATATTGCATTGAAGAGAATAGTATAGTCTTTATCAATAAGAATGTCCGTCACATGACATGCACTACAAAGGATTCTAGACATAAACGATTTGTACTTAATTTTAATGATGGATATATTCAAAAAGAGGCATCCCACTTAATAGAGTCATTATTTATAAATGGTCCTACTATTATTAAAGTCCCAGATGATAAATCCCATCAATTTCTTGACCTATTATATAGGCTTGAAAAAGAATATACGGAAGAACATTTAAATTTCCCCTTATATATTCAAACGTTACTAATACAATTTCTTATTGCAAGTAAACGTTTATATAATGAACGGAAAACTATTAACTCCAAAAGTTCACCAAGAACTAATTCCGAAAATAAGATTGTTGCTTCCATTATAAAATTTATTAATGAAAACTTTCATCGTACATTCTCATTGACAACAATATCTCAAAAGTTCTATCTAAGTGAAGGATATATATGTCAATTATTTAATAGGCTAACTGGTTATACAATAATTCAGTATACACACTTAGTACGTATTATTGAATCTAAAAAGTTGTTGCACGAAACTGACCTGAAAATAAGTGTCATTGCGTCCAAAGTTGGTTTTTCAAGTCATGTTCATTATTGTCGCGTTTTCAAAAAAAATGTTGGCAAGACCCCTACACAATATCGTACAGATACTAAAGAAGTGGATAGTCTAATTACACTTCAATAATTTTATTTGTCTACTTTTTGAAACAACGTATTTTTTGAACCTGTTTATGAATGTTAACAATATGTTAAACGAGAACGTAAAATGAATAATATAGGTAAAGAAACTCCTCATACAATTAAGTTACAGGAAGGAGACATTTAGCAATGGTGAAACCATTAATAACAAATAAGAGGAGGTAATTTATGCTTAATAGAAAAAGACTAGTGCAAATTGTATTTTTAGCTGCTATTTTATGCTTTTTGGGTGCTTGTAGTAAAACAGAAGAGACAGACTCTAAAAACTTAGATAACGATGAATCTGATGAGATCTCTATAATGGTACCGCTTCACACACCCGAAGTTCCAAATGATAAGTTAAAAAACGAATTAGAAAAGGCAACAGGCTTTAGTTTAGATATCACTTGGATTCCAGCATCTAATTACGATGATCGAGTAAATTCAGCTTTTGCAACTAATTCCCTTACACAAGCTGTTCCCACTGGATATGGAACATTCATTCAATTTATAGATGCCATACAAGACGGACAATTTTGGGAAATAGGTCCCTATTTGGATGAATTCGATAATTTAAGTAAACTAAACGAAGATATTTTATCTAATCAACTAGTGGATGATAAACTTTATTCTTTATATATGGGTAGACCTCGATCTAGGGCTGGTATTATTTATCGAAAGGATTGGGCTGATACTCTTGGATTATCCACTCCAACTAATACCGCTGAGTTATATGAAATGATTAAAGCCTTTACAGAAGAGGATCCAAACAAAAGTGGGGAAGACGATACTCTAGGTTTAGTCGATCGTACAACTTTAACAGGTGGTTCATTTAAAACTATGTCGTCCTGGTTTGGCACTCCAAATAATTGGGGTGAAGTTGATGGCGAATTACTACCTGAGTTTATGTTCCCTGAGTATAAAGAAACACTTAACTATCTAAAAAAAATACACAGCAATAATTATGTTAATGAAGACTTTCCAGTAACTAGTAAGACTGACCAAGTTGAAATGATGGTGAACGGTACAGGTGGAGTGTATGTTGGTACTATGGGCGATGTTCAAAGCATGTACAATGATGCAATAGAACTTAACCCAGATGTCGAGTTTGATGTTCATAATTATATCGAAGGTCCTGACGGCGAGTATGGGGTGTTCTCTAACCCTGGATTTGGAAGTCTTGTTTTATTTCCGAAGTCAGCAATTGAAACAGAGGAGGAACTTAAAAAAGTACTCGAATTCTTTGATTACTTAATGACTGAAGATGGTGCTAATTTAATTATTTGGGGCATTGAAGATGAACATTACGAAGTTGTAGATGGAAAAGCAAATATTATGGATGAAAATCAACATCTCCATGACTTAGAAGTAAAACCTTATTCCTCCTTCGAGATAGGAGAGTCAGCATCTAACGGACGTTATGAAGGATATTATAGTTATGAGCCTAGGACAAAAGCAGATATGTTATATGAAGATAACGATAATTATTTAATTGAAGATCCTGCATTTACTCTTATCTCGGAAACATATTTAAATAATGGTGGCCATTTAGATCAAATTATCGAGGATGCTACGTATAATTACATTATTGGTCAAATAGATGAGGCCGGATTTGATGAAGCTGTTGAAAATTGGAGAAACAGTGGTGGCGACGCTGTAATCTCTGAGTATAATGAGGCTTACAAAAAGTAGATTCATACATTTTGGCAGAAACATCTTCCATTTCATTCAATTATCTAGTTCTGAACATACAACAAAATCTTTATACTTCAGTCATAATTAAACCTTTTTACAAAAAAGAGACTAAACGAATGGACTGAAGTTTCACCAATTGATAATATAAGGCAATGACTTTGGGTAAAGTTGATTATGAACAGACCTCATTAATGAAGATCCAGTTAGGTGTACGGAGAAAAAGGGGTAGAACTAATCGGGAATTCAAATTCCAGCAACATTATAAACAACTTGATGACTTATTTTTATCGATCCATAACAACCAAAAGAGTATAACGTACTATAGTTACCCATACAAGAGACTCCATTACTAATTGAAATAGGAATCCCCCGCCGGTTAACGTAATTCCATACGGAAAAAGGGTAAGTATACAAAGTCATTTGTGAAACCTAGTTTTACCAAGAGACAGAGGATAGCAACACCATCCTCTGTCTCTTTTCTATATATTGTTTATGTGAACTGCTTCATGTCATGTAATTTCTTCCAAAGTGTATAATCAAGGTTAAGAATTATTGTTTATAACTTGATTCACATACCTTCCTTCCTCATTCTGTAAAATGCATAATATCTACATTTTTTACATCCACTTAGAAATATAAAGATTGGCTTCTCCTAACTAATTTCTTCCATCTTACGGAGCAATCACATTATAATCTTCAACCTAAAGTTCGACAGGTCGTTCCCAATTTTAAGGAATATAGATATTGTCTTGTTTGCATAAATACTTCGATCTAGGAATTTTCAGCGGTTAAAGCATAATATCATGATTACGATAGGATGATGTAATCCTACCTTGTTTATCTGTCGCAAATAAAATAGATCGTTCTTTTTCCAACATAAACTGAAATACTTTCCCAGTTGCAGGGTCCTTTATTTTTACGAGACTATCAACGGCATACTCAGAGACAAATGTATACAGATATCCATCGCGGAAGGTCAATTTCCTTCCATAGATCCCCGGAAGATCGCCACCTTCGAGCCATTCTAGTTCTGCTTCTACACCTGCACCACCTAATGCTTTTTGATATAAAGCTATTAACACATTTGTTCGCTCATTCAATTCAACTGGCAGTGGAGACCATAACAACGTACCTTTCCCCATTGCTATTTCTACTAGATTAGTATTCTTACCTGCTATTTCTTTATTGACTTCTCCAATTCTGCGATCACCGAACGAAACGGGATAATCAATACCATCAATCGTTAATACTTCTTCACGTACAACATTAGATAATTGATAATCTCCTAGTTGTTCTGTTAACTTCTGTGAATGCTCCCAGTACTCATCAAGTCCTAATGGCCCTGTCCATAAAAGAGTTGCACCGTTTTTTTCAACATAGTGAAATATTTTCTCGGCTACTTCCTTACTAAAATTATGGGCACTAGGTACAATCAATAATTTCGGCGGTTGTTCCTCCAATGCCTCCAGATGATACTCACCCATTGCTCGAAATGGTACATTCATTTGATAGGCAAGTACCCTCGTTAATTTAGTCGTAGCGTCAAAAGCAAATTTACGATTGGAAAAGTCATTTGAATAGGGAAACACGACGGCAACTTCTTCTAATTGACGATCAACAAACAAATCACGGATTTCACCGATAAACCTTCCAAAGTCATACGAGACATCTGCTTCCGGTTTTTGTGTGCCATCTGCTCGCAGTGCACCGATATTGGATTCATTAGTATTATTCATGTAAAAGTTCGTATTCCACAACCACTGTACAGCACCAGCCCCACCAGTAGAAAAAGAATAGGCATATTTCCGTTCCAAAATATTACGTAATTCTTCCTCTGATCGTTTCGCTTTACTGTCTGCTGTTTCCACATACATAATCCCCGTTTCCTGAATCAGATTCGGTTTAAATGGGGTTTTGGTAAAAATACCATCCCAAACAAGCTGATCCATCAACCACCATGAATGGACTGTTGTATAATCTACAGCTTCCTGATAGAAAAAAGGTGTCGGTCGCTGACTGTATAATGCTTCATCCTGACCGACTGTCACTAATTGCTTGGAAGTAATCGACTTAATCGTTGCCGTTAATTCTTGTGCCCACTGATTATGCATATCCATCGTAAATAACGTATAATCCAGCCAGCGCAGACCTTGCTTTGGTCGTTTCATATCCTCCATGTCAAAATTAATCTCTTCCTGTTCTGGTAATTTCACGGACTCAAAGTTGGGTAATTCCGCTGGTGTCATATCCCAGCGTTCCTGAAGTTTCGTAATCGATTCGTGCCTTTCTTGCAACCATTTCACAAATGCTACATGCTCAAAACGATCCTGTGCCGAGCGTGGCCCCTGGAAAAAGCGCTTCGGATCAAACATCGACGGTTCATTAATCAAATCCCATTGCACATTGGTTGTTTCTGCATGTCTTGCTACCAATGCACGAATAAATCGTTTCTGTGCTTTTACGCTACGAGGATCCAGATACGGGTTCTCACCCTCATAGGCAATAGGTGTAAAAGCAAAGAAATTAAAGGTTACTTCGATATCATACTTTTTAGCGGTAAGTAGAAAAGCATCAATCGCCCGCAATACCTCTTCAGATGGGTGACCATCGATAAACATCATATGGCGCCATGCCGTCCACAGCCCTGTGCGAATAAAATTAATCCCTGCCTTTTTCATCGTAGCCATATCCTGATCCCAAGCTGCTACGTTTGGCATAAAGATAAACTTACGTGCAACATCAGAAGTCATATAGGTTTGCCCAACTATTGGGAAAGGTCTGCCATCTTTCCAAAAGTAATCTCTTCTAGCTTCCATCACACTTCCCTGTTGTAATAAATCCGGATCATTTCCCCAGAAGCCTTGTGTAAAAATACGCTTTTCACCTGACTTAGAAGTAGCATGACATTCAATGAGGTACTGACCTTTTTGAATCGGTACATCTACAGGTATTCGCAAAAATTCTAGCTCATCTGTAGCTGTTATTGTTTCACTCCCTGACCAGACTAATTCTGATTGGTGTGTGATTGTCATATCAAATTGCCATTCCTCTGTTTGCTGAACCATTCTCTCAATTTGAATCGTAATAGACGCCTTGTCACCTGGCTCATATGTTGCATAATTTGGTTTTAGCCAGATTTCCGTCACACCTTTTCTAACGAAAGTTGCCCATTCTGCAATTGCTTCTATTCCGCCATTTTGCCAAAACCGATCATCAACTATTTGATTGATCAATAACCACCTGCCACCAACAAAATCACCCTTCGTATTTTCTACTAATACTGCCGGTGCAGCTACTTCTCGATTATCTTGGGAAATTCCTTTCAACAGTGGATATATATGCGCATCCATCGGGCCACTGGAGCCATTTTCTTCTGGGCGATCGCGAAAACGTGTTACATGCAAGATCAGATTATGTGTCGGCTCAACTGAAAAAAGTGACTCTTTTCCTTCCATAACCGGTATCTTCTTATCCGCAGCTAATTTTTCGATGGGGGCTTCATCAACCGGTAATACTTCATGTATCTGTAATTGACGATGATAAGCTGTTTGTGCTCTTTCTATCTTCCATTCTCCTTGTTCCGATAGGTGCACAGGTTTGCGAAATGGAGCACCTCCGATATGAAGTAAACCATGTCCTTTTTTGAAAAAGGCTAATAAATCCGGCCATGCTTCTTTTGGAAAGTATGGCCCATGTAAATGCATGTAACTATTGAATTGATGATTGCCTAACGCTTCTGGTAATTGCTTAGCATTTACCACCTCAAATGAATCATTTAATTGTTGCAACCAACTATTAGAAGGTCTGACACCATCGTATGGAAATCGTTCATCATAAAAAATTAATGTCTTTGTCACCAATAATCCTCCTCTAACCTTTTACAGCACCTTGTGTCATGCCATTGACGATTTGTTTTTCCATGATCAAATAGAACAAAATGGTTGGAATTAATACAAGCGTTAACCCTGCCATTTGTGCAGTATAATTAGTGGTGTACTCACCAGCAAAATTCGCTAAACCTAATGGTAAAGTGCTTAAAGCTTTATCATTAATCAATACTAAGGCAAATGAGAATTCATTCCAGTTATTAATAAAGTTTAAGATAACAGCAGTGGCTAGCGCTGGACGACTCATCGGCAAAATAATCGACCAGAAAATTCGAAAGGGTCCACAACCATCCATAATGGCTGATTCCTCAATTTCTTTCGGAAAGGAACTCATAAAACTAGTTAATAGGAAAATCGTAATCGGCAAATTAAATGCGACATAAGGAAAAATCAGTGCCAAATGTGTATTTAAGAAACCAAGCTTTTGCATTAAGATAAACATCGGCACCAATGTAGCATGAATGGGCACTAATAAACCGACAACAAAAAAGCCGTATAATAGATTTCTTCCCCTAAATTGAAAGCGAGACAAGAAGTAGGAAGCAAATGCACCAACCAATATGCAAATAAGTAAAGCGACAATGCCGACAAATAAACTATTAAAGAAATATGAACCAATATTGGCGGTTACCCATGCTTCCACATAGTTGGTAAACACCCACTCGTTTGGCAAACCAAATGGATCAAAGGAAAATTCCTGACCTGTTTTAAACGAGTTCATAATCATCCAAAATATTGGATAAGCATTGACTATGGTAAACAAAAATAAAATCAAATAAATCGTACTGCGTTTGACGATTTTTCGCTTGCGTGCCTGTTTAGAAACCGTATCATAATGAACTGCTGATTCTCGCATAACCTACACCTCTCTTCTACGGAGTAATTTAGTTGTTATCAGGATAAGAGCAATACTAAAGACAAAGATTAAAACAGAAATCGCGCTACCATAGCCGTAACGAAGCCCCTCAAAGGTTTTACCATACATATAAGTGGCCATCACCTCTGTTGAATTGGCTGGTCCTCCTGAAGTCATCACAAAAATCAAATCAAAAGTTTTCAAGCTTCCGCTGATACATAGAACGACCGAAATTAAAATAATATTCCATATCGACGGAAGCACCACATGAATAGTCTTCTGCCATTCGGAAGCACCATCCAAATCGGCTGCTTCTAATATTTCACTTGGTACCGTTTGCAAAGCAGATAGAAAAATAATAAAATACAACCCAACAAACTGCCAGATAATCGTGATACAAACAGCAACCATTGCCCATGTTGGATCACCAAGCCAGTTTTGCTGAAGAAACCCTAACCCTATTGCTTCTAAAAAGTTATTAATCATACCATATTCTGAATTGTAGATCATACGCCAGGTAATCGAAATAACAACAGTAGATATAACGACTGGCATAAACCCGATCGTTCGAAAGAATTTAGCACCTTTAATTTTTCGATTCAACAATAGCGCTAATGCTAAAGCTATTGGAATTTGGCCAAATACAGAGGCAAGGACAACTAATATATTGTTTCTTACTGATACCCAAAAAACAGAATCCTGAAATACTTCTTTAAAATTCGCTAAACCAATAAACTGCATTTCCGAAAAACCATTCCATGACATCAACGAATAATAGAAAGAAATAAAGATTGGAACAATGCTAAAAATTAAATAAATCACCAAAGCTGGTATAACACCCACCGCGATAATCCACGGTTTCTTTAATAAATGCATGTGATCACTCCCTGCAACTACTAACTTTCCTTCATTATAAAAGGGCTTACATTATTCTAAAATCCTATAAAGTTAACATTATATCTGTTTTTCTATGGAATGGAGCCGACGAAATTGCGTAGGAGTGATCCCAACATAGTTTTTAAATACTTGAACAAAATATTTATACTCTCTGTATCCGACATACTCCGCTATTTCAAACACTTTGTTGGAGGTCTCGGTAAGCAACTCTTTTGCTTTATTAATTCGAATCGTATTTAAGTATTCTGAATAACTGTAACTTGTCTCTTGTTTAAAAAGCATACTGAAATAATTGGGGGTAATATAATGAGCTTCCGCCACCTCCACTGCTTTGATATCTTTCTGATAGTTTTTCTCAATATATTGCTTGGCTTGTTGAATGATCCAGTGATTGTCGCACGAGATTTCTAGATAATCAATCATTTCTTCTAGATCTTCTAATAGTAAGGTTTGAAGAGCCTCTACACCATTAAAAATAAGTAAATCGATTTCCTTATTCAGCCTAAAAGTTTGCTGTTCAAAAGTAGTCTCCTGACCTTTTTCTTTGATAGAATCTAGCAGATCCAGACATACATCTTTTATTTGCTCAAGGGTTAGCTGTTTTTGTGATACTTCAGTAAATAGCTGATCTGCCTTTTTCGTTGCTTCTGCCTTGTCCTGTTGAAATACAGCATCACTAATCTCTACAACTAATTGTTTGTCTAAGTTGTACTGTTTTTCAGGCGGGATAGCTTCTAAATCCGTCACTACCTTGGTGGCTGTACCACGATAAAAGCTTAACCTCTTGTTTAGTTCGTCATACAGAACAGAAATCTGGTTTAAATCCTGACAACTGGAGGAAATAGCGATAACAACTTCGTTATCCAAAGTTTCCATCATTGCAGAAGTGAGACGGTTGATTGCTTGATCCAAAATCTCCTCGTCATCATAAAGAAATAGGGCTAATTGGTTTTCATGTGTCTCGATAAAAATGGAAGACACCTCGTATTTATCCATAACGTGTTTTATATGCTTGGATGATAATAATGATTGATCTGTTTTATAATAATTTATCGTCTCCAGTAACATAAGACGAAACGGATATGCTTGATCTTGGATTCTTTCTGCGAGATGATAGCTATCAGGCAGATGAAATAGCTGCTGAGTCAAATAGTTGGTTAACAATGTTTCTTGCTTGACCTGTTCCTCCTTTCTCGTATCTTGCATCTGTTGTTTTACCCGCTTAACTAATGTCATTAATTCATCAATATCAACTGGTTTTAATAAATAATCCTGGACACCCATACGAAGTGCTTGGCGTGCATACTCAAATTCCTCATAACCACTAATCATAACAATAGTCACATCAGGGAAACAATCAACAATTGCTTTCGACAAATGAAGGCCATCCATTTCAGGCATATAGACATCAGTAATCACGATATCAACCTTCTCTTTCTCCATTATTTCCAATGCTTTCTTGCCATTAGGAGCAGCACCGACCACATCGATACCTACTTCCTCCCAAGGAACTGTATCGGATAACCCTTGGCATATTAACGGTTCATCATCTACGATCAACATCTTTAATGTCATTTCATCTGTCATCTCCTTCTATTAGCTGATTCAATATTCGCTCATCTTTTATCCGAGGAAGGTTTAATCTGACACATGCCCCTTCTTCCACATCTATTAACTCAATCCCAAAATCCTTGCCAAATGAATTGGTAATACGATCATGAACATTTTTCAAAGCATAACTATCTTGTTCTTCTGTCGTATCAAGCATTTTCCTAACTTTTTCCGTATCTATTCCGTTACCATTATCTAAACAATCAATCATCATTACCTCACCTTTTAGATAACAACGGATCGTAATATTTTTATTTTCTTGTGATTGTGGAAAGCCATGTTTAAAGCTATTTTCCACAAGTGGTTCCAGAATTAATTTGAGAACAATACTATCGGCTAATCCTGCCTCGATAAAGATGGCATACTGAAAAGTATCACCTAATCGTTTCTTCTGCAGCTCCATATAGCTTTGGACATATTTTAGTTCATCTCTTAAGGGAATCCATACTTTGCCCTGACTAAGTGTAATCCGAAACAACGTCGATAAATCCTCAATGCTTTTACTCGTTTCCGGTGCCTTTTCCAATCGAGCTGTCCAGCGAATCATGTCTAGCGTATTATAAAGAAAATGGGGGTTAATTTGACTTTGTAACGCTTTCAATTCTGAATACTTATTTTGAATTTCAAGTTTATATTTATTGTCAATTAACCGCTGAATTTGCTCAACCATTGAATTAAATCGATAACCTAGCTGACCTACTTCATCTTTCGATCGAACTTTCACCTGTGCAGTAAAGTCTCCAAGCTCTAACCGCTTTGTTTCTCTTGTTAATTCCAGAATTGGACGAACGACAAAGAATACAAACCCAGCAAACGTCATTAATCCCATAAACACTGCGATCAAAATCATATAACCAAAAGTAGATCGGATGTCTTTCATTTCTGATAAAATATAGGTTTCACTAACTACTGAAACTAAATGCATATCAATCGGTTCGATATATCTCGAAACACCATAATACACGTCACCATTTGATTCTAATTGGAAACTTTCTCCTTCTGATTGAATATGATCGATAAATGCTTGATAGCTAAATTCCGGTCCGATATCTGAAGACGTAATATTTTGTTTCTGATTATGAACAAGAAAGGCTTGGTGCTGTTCACTTGTAAAACCTTCTGTCACATGTTGATAAAGTGATTGTAGATCAAGACGAATGCGGATAAGTCCGATTTGCTCTCGAATATTATATAGATTGTTAATAACTCGATAGAGGCTGATCACTTCTTCATCTTGGCTGGTTCGTAGATTATACAAAGGATAAGGCGTGGTCCACAGTATTTCTCCTTCTCTCTTCTTTGCCTGTTTAATCCATCGAGCTTCATTTCCTTCAACAGCCTCGCCAACAGACAGTACTTGTTTATTTTGCCCTTCGATTTCAACAGAATGAAAGTAATCTTTTTCCGATTGATGGAAAACGAAAAAACCATTGAGATTGTTACGAACTTGATTTAAATGGTTATAATCTTCCCCCGTAACGGCCGGAGACGTCATAAATTCCCGAAATTCCTGACTGTAAATCATATACCTTGAGATTTCTTCCACTTCATCGATCACATTAGTCAGTTGAGACTCCATATTATTCAAATTCTGATGAGTCGTCGTAATGATCTGTTCTTTTAATATTTTGTTAGATTGATAGAGAACAATTGATCCGATAAGTCCGCTTGGAATGGTAACAAGCAGAAGAAAAATAATAACCGATTTCCATTTTAAGCTGTTTTTAATATAATCAATATATCGCATATTTATTTGCTCCTATTTACTCCATCTTTCATTATAAGTAGAGTATACACTTTCATATGCGCAAAAAGTAGAGTATCCCGTAAGACACTCTACTTATTTGCTCATGCTATCAACTACTGCTGTTCACTTTCTTGTACACGTTGAATGTTTTCAGCTGCTTCTTCCGGAGTCGAACCACCGACCGTTATCGATTGCAGTTCATTTTCTAATTGATCGTTCACCGCCGGGATCAATGTTGCATCATAAACTGGTGCTGGATCAGACTCTGCAATTAAGTCGAGCATTTCTTCTTGTAGTGGATGAAGTTCTGCATCATCAGGCACCTCTACATTTGCAATAACCGGTCGACCAACTTTAATTAGTTCTTCCCACAAGTCTTGGTTGTAAACATATTGCAAGAATGTATGTGCTGCCTCTAATTTTTCTCCTTCCAACTCACTGTTTATCGCAACACCTGTTCCTGCTACAGTTGACATCGTCTTTTTATCATTTAGCGGAATCATGGAAACGCCAACATTTTTATCTTCTGGCATATTCTCCAAAATTGCAGAAATACCCCAGTTACCGTCCATTACCATTGCTGCTCTTCCTTGAAGGAAATAATCAATCATTTGCGAACTGTCTATTGTGTTCAAATCTTCATTAAAGGCTTCCTTTTTTACTAGTTCATCAATGACTTCCAGTGATTGTACAAAATCAGAATCAGTAAATGCCCTTTCACCATTTGCAACACCTTCTAAGAAATCATTACCGGTAAATCGGTCAGCAATCGTAGAAATATAAACCGATTGCAAGACCCAAGCATCTGAGTTACCTAATGCCATTGGTGTAATATCATTCGCGTTCAAGTCATCTATGAGTTGTAGAAATTCCTCATATGTTGACGGAAACTCCTCATACCCTGCATCTGCTAACATGTCTTTATCATAAAAGATCATATGTGTTGGATTGGTGTTAGCTGGTACTGCATAAGGCTCACCATCCACCGAAAAGTCTTCAAAATCCTCTTCATCCAATAATTCTGTTTCTTCTGTCCAATAGCTGACAATGTCGTCAATTGGTTGCACGGCACCACCCTCAACAAGCGGCTCTAACTCTGCTCCCGGCCATACTTGGAACACATCAGGTAATTGTCCACCAGCAGCCTGTGTATTTAAACGTGTTCGGTAATCGGCATTAGGTGTCGTATCCACCTGCAGATCAATGTCTGGATGCTCTTCATCAAATTTTTCTACAATATCCATAAATGCTTGGTAATCTGCTCGACCAACATCTTCTGACTTCCAAAATGTCAATTCAACAGCATCGTCATTTGCGTTACTATCTCCATCATCGGATGCCGTTTCCTCTCCACTATCTCCTGAACATGCTGTTAATAAGCTAATGAATAGAATAATCAATCCTAAAAATACATGCTTGCTCCACCTACTCATAAATCAACCCTCCATTTTGTTATCGCTTTCAGAAGGATTATCTCACATCCTATCATTCTAAAAAATCCAACAAAGTTAATATAATATCCAATAATTTATAATCTACTAAAATACATCCATAAGAATGAAGTTACAAACTCCTATTAGCGTGCTAACTACGACAAAACACGAACATCAGGATGGATGCTCGTGTTTCTGTTCGTTAAGTAGATATCCTGAAATCAATTAACCTAGTGCTACATCAAGAATCATCATTAATGTAAATCCGATCATTAAACTCATCGAAGCCAAATCTTTATTTCCTTTTTCTTGTGAACTTGGAATCACTTCTTCTGCTACAACAAAGATCATTGCACCAGCCGCAAAGCTTAATGCGTACGGTAATAATGGTTCAATAAAGGAAACAGCAAATGCACCAATGACAGCAGCAATCGGTTCGACCATTCCCGAAAATTGTCCGTATTGAAAGCTTTTAGCTCGGGACATCCCTTCCGCTCTTAATGGCATCGAAACTGCGACACCTTCGGGAAAGTTTTGGATACCAATTCCAAGTGCTAATGTAATAGCACCGGCTAGAGAAGCTTCTGTTCCGCCATTTGCAAGGGCACCGAAAGCAATGCCAACTGCCAGACCTTCTGGGATATTATGCAGCGTAATCGCAAGTACTAGCAGTGTACTTCTTTTTCTTTTTTTCTGATGAATTCCTTCCGCTTCTTCAACAGGGGTATTAGGATGTAAGTGGGGTAAAATCTTATCAATCCCCCATAAGAAAACACCACCTAACATAAAACCAATGGCTGCTGGAAACCACGCTCCAATTGTGTTTCCTTCAGATAATTCAATCGATGGACCTAACAAAGACCAATAACTAGCAGCAATCATGACACCACCAGCAAATCCCAACATACTATCCATTAATCGTTGATTGATGCTTTTCGTTGCAAAAACGAGACTCGCCCCTAATGCAGTCATTCCCCAAGTAAATAAAGTAGCGATAAGTGCTTGTATGATTGGATTAAAATTCTGAAAAAATTCAATCATGATGAAGATAGGTCCCCTTCCTTAAATGTTAGAGAGTTACACTATTTTAAATAACTAGTTACTACAGTTTAACACTAATTTTACTAGTATCTAAATTTAAAGTTCCAGAAAAAAGAAGAAACAGTACCTAGTTGATGGTACTGTCCTTTTTAATCTTATCTTCCAGTAAGTTTGAATTTGTATCGAACTTTAGATGAGAGAAAACGATCTATGATTTCTTGATCATCACTAGTTTAAATCAGCAACAAAGACAATCCCGGAATAAATAAAATAAACAACGCAGCAATAATCAGAACGATAATAAATGGAAAGGTTCCTTGAACAACATTAGAAAAAGGCGTTTTACTCACACCTGAGGCAACAAAAAGATTGAGTCCAAATGGCGGTGTTAACATCCCAATCGCTAAGGTAACAATCATAATAATTCCAAAATGAATCGGGTCAATGCCAAATTCGTATACAATCGGCAAAAACAACGGAACAAAAATTAATACTGCTGCACTTGTATCCATGAACATCCCAACCACTAACAAAATGACAAACACCATAAGCAAGAAAATAATCTTAGTATCTGCATATTCTAAGAAAAAGGCAGCGATTTCTTTTGGAATATTCTCATAAGTTAGGTACCAGCTAAACACATTTGATGCTGCAATCACTAACATGATCATGGATGAGGTAATGACAGCTTTTCGAGTTACACGATATATTTTCTTCCATGTAAGTTCTTTGTACACAAAACAACCAACTAGCAAACTATAAACAATTGCTACAGCAGCCGCTTCTGTCGGTGTAAAAACACCAATATAAATACCACCTAACACAATAACTGGTAACAAAATCCCTAAAAATGCGTTCAAGAACGATCGTATCAGTTCTCCGAAGCTTACTCGCTTCTCTGGCTGATGCCCTTGTTTTTTAGCAATCAGATAGCTGACTACAATTAAAACAAGACCGATAAAAACCCCTGGCATAATTCCTGCAATAAACAGATCTCCAATTGACACTTCAGCAGCAGAACCGTAAACCAGAAGTGTAATACTTGGAGGAATGATAATCCCTAGAGATCCGGCTGCTGTCATTAAACCAACAGAGAAATTTCTAGAATAATCCGCTTCACGTAAAGAAGGAATCATAACCCCACCGATAGCTGCTACTGTAGCGGGGCTAGAACCTGACAATGCCGCAAATAGCATGGAGGACATCACCCCTGCGATTGGTAATCCACCAGTCGTCCACCCAACCAATTTACGAGCAAAATCAATGATTCTTTTCGATGTTCCACCAGACAACATCAAATCTCCAGCGAAAATAAAAAATGGTATTGCCATCAATGTAAAGGAATCAATCCCAGAAAAAAGTGTCCGTGCAAAGACATCAATTGAAATTCCTTGCTGATACATCGCCACAAAGCTAGCTATTCCAATAGCAATAGCAATCGGTGCACCAATCAACAGCAAAGCGATAAAAATGAATAAAATCATTTCTCCACGACCTCCTCTGGGTGCTCTTCCTCATCAGAATAAGACCGCTTCACATCTATAAATAGCATTTGAAGAAAACGAAACAGCATCAACCCTCCACCAACTGGAATGGACAAATACGGTATCGCCATTGGTACACCTAATGCTGGTGTAACATTTCCGAGCTCCACTACACTGGAAACCATCTCAACACCTGTCCATATCAAGATCAAGCAAAAAACAATCCCTGCTAAATTAGCGAAGACAGAAAACACCTTTTTTCCTGCCGGCGGAAGAAAGGTAACTAGTGCATCAACTGTCGCATGTCCTTTTTCCCTGACTGCAATGCTGCTACCAATCAAAACTAGCCAAATAATTAAAAAGCGAGCAGTCTCCTCCGACCAAATCAAAGAATAATTAAACAGATAACGTAATACCACTTGTATAAAAATCAAAATAGAAGCCATTATCATAGAAATAACAGCAATACCTTCTTCGATATGATTAATAAACTGATTGACCTTGCTCATACAAAGCCCCCTTAAACTTAGCTTATATTATCAGCCATCTAATTAAATACATGGTTATAGTGCAAAATAAGAGCGATCACTCGCTCTTATCCCACCTTAATGATGTCCTTCTATTCAATTAACTCAATGATCTTATCCGCATCCTCAAATTTATCATGGAATTCATCATATACTCCGCTTAAAGCATCCTTAAAAGCCTCTTTCTGCTCACTAGTCAACTCATTTATTTCCACATCAGACTCTTCTAATATCTGCATATACTCCTCTTCATCACTTGCTGACACATCCCATTGCCATTCCGTTACCTCCATTGCCACCTCTTCAACCGCTTCCTGCAGATCAGCGGACAAACTGTCATAGAAAGACTGGCTAATGATAAGAGGGTATCCCATGTAACCATGTGCACTTAACGTGACATAATCTTGCACTTCATAAAATTTTTGACTAATAACGTTCGACAAAGGATTTTCCTGACCGTCGACAGTACCTGTTTGCAAGGAAGTATACAGTTCAGAAAAGTCGATGGACACCCCACCTGCATTTAAGGCTTTAAATTGTGAGATTAATAAAGGACTTTGTGACGCACGCATCTTTAAGCCATCTAAATCTTCTGGCGTTTCAATCGGCCTTTCCGAGTTTGTAAAATGCTTAAACCCGCCATCCCAGAAACCAATTAGTTTTAAGTTTTGTTCCTCTAACTTCTCACTTAGATAGTCCCCTAACTCCCCATTCACTGCTTCAAATGCATGCTCTCGATCTTCAAAAAGATAAGGTAGATCAAATACTTCAAACTCTTCTACAAAAGTTGGAAGAACACCAGTGAACGGAGCATTCATATGAACTGTACCAGATTGCATTTGCTCCAAAATCTCTCGGTCACTGCCCAGTTGAGAGTCCGGATAAATTTCTACTGTTATTTGCCCATCCGTCCTCTCTTCCAGTAACTCTCCAAATTTCTCTGCCCCTTTCCCCTTTGCTGTAGAAGGACTGACCACATGCGCAAATTTCAAGACATATGCTTCATCATCTTCGTTATTAGCTTCTGTTTCCTCATTGGTTTCGGTGTTGTCACTATCTGTATCGCCACCATCATTATCTCCATCCGTTTCTGAAGAACCACAAGCAACCAATGTGAGTAAAATCAATACCATCATACTCATAATAAGCCCCTTCATACCAAAACCCCTCTCTATAATTACCTCCCCTTACTCACTATATGAAGCTCGTCCTGAAAAATAACTAATTAATAAAGTGAACATAATCTCCTTGTAAATGAAAAGCATACAAAAATCCCTGATCAACTCTTTAAGAATTAATCAGGGAAAATACGTAATCTATTTCGGGTATTCTATTGTTTATTGCTCTAAAATAGACCGGAACTCATAGCTCCCAGATTCCACCTCATACACAGCCTTACCGTCCTTATATTCCACAAAAGTAACACCGTCAACCTTTTTAGTCGGCTGATTAGACTCTTTTACTGTGTTTTCATTGTATACCAGGTAGATAATAGAGGAGAAGAACCCAAAATCACAAACTCATTCTGGGACTTCTGTTATGCTCTGTATCAGTTTTTAAACCGATTTGCTGGCAATCCGCTTACATTAGGTTGAATAGAAAATAGACTTCCAGACAGCGGTAGATAGGCCAGTCCCTCAGCAGTCATACCCTCTCTTGCAGTTGTTATGTAAAGTGTGTCAAAATCATCTCCGCCAAAAGCACATGAAGTAATGTTTTGTGCCGGTACTTCTACCGTAGACAAAACCTCTCCTGTATCCGGATTCCAACTACTTACTTTTCCTGCTCCCCACCCTGCAATCCAGAGCATACCTTCCGCATCAATCGTCATCCCATCTGGAAAACCATAATCTGCGGGGAACTGAAAGGCTACACGTTGATTCGTAATAGTTCCGCTTTCCAAGTTATAATCAAATACATAAATATTTCTAGTCGGTGTATCGATGAAATACATTTGTTGTTTTTCCAAATCCCACGCCATGCCATTGGAAGTTCGCAGTCCAGACAGTTTTGTTTCTATTTCAAGTGCATGATCTAAACAATACAACGAACCTTCAGGATCATTATTATTCTTTTGCATCGTTCCTGCCCAAAACCTACCCGCAGGATCGACCTTCCCGTCATTGAATCGATTATCTGGTCTGTCAGCTTCCGGATCATGGATTGGGGTCATTTGTCCTGTTTCTGTATCATAAAAATAAAAACCATGTTCCGCTGCCAAAACTAATCGCCCATCTTCAGCCACAACAACCGCACCGACCATCTGATCGATCTCAAATGTGTCGTTCTGCCTTGTTTTCGGATTGAACCGATGAATGGCCTTACCTGAAATATCTGTCCAAAACAAAACTTGTTTTCTTTCATCCCAACAAGGACCTTCGCCGAGCAATGCTTTGAACTCATAAACTAATTCTGCTTTCATCATGATTTTCCTCCCTTTTCATACGCATTCAGATATTCGAACCTATATCAATGGTTTTTCAATGCTATAGACTTTATTTAGCGATTATATTTTCTAGTTTTATTATAGCATGCAGAAAACGTAGCATGAACCAAGAACATGATTATACGGATTAGCAACCTGAATAATCCATGATTCTGTTATTGACAAAGATCGACAATCTTGAGATAATAACTTCAATTAAATATTGGTACCTTTAATTCAGTCCCGTGAGGCTGACAAGGACAACGGATTGGAAAATAGGCTACACGTGTATATATTTACAAGACACATGTATCTATTTGTCAAAAGCTTCTTGTCAGTCGGGCAGGAAGCTTTTTTTGTTAATAAGCTTGGTGGGAAATCTTCCAAACTCGTTGTATGAGAATTTCCCCTCTCTTATCATTGTCTCTTATCATTGAATAAACTGCTCGACGCTGGTACCAGTAATAGGACAAGGGGGAACTTATAATGGATAAAGAATTTTCACTTCAAGCAGTACCACACTCCTATCGAAATGGCTTCTTAAAAATGTTTGTCGTGATGCTAGGATTTACGTTCTTCTCTGCAAGTATGCTTTCTGGTGGAGAATTAGGACTTGGTTTAACGATGGTAGAATTTATATGGATGGTTTTACTAGGAAACCTGATTCTTGGATTGTATACAGGGGGACTCGCTTATATAGCTGCCAAAACAGGTTTATCTACTCACTTACTTGCACGTTATGCCTTTGGTGAGAAGGGGTCTTATCTAGCTTCTTTCTTATTAGGTGCCACACAAGTAGGCTGGTTTGGTGTCGGATTAGCCATGTTTGCCGTACCAGTTAATAAAGTAACAGGCATTGATATGTTAACATTAATCATTATTTCGGGAATTGTCATGACTTTTTCTGCTTTCTTTGGGATGAAGGCATTAGCCATTCTGAGCTTGGTCGCAGTTCCAGCAATTGCGATTCTTGGAAGTGTGTCTGTTGGTATTGCGATAAGTGATTTAGGTGGGCTACCTGAGTTATTTGCCTATCAACCGGAAGCAACGATGAGCTTAGCGGCAGCACTTACTATCTGTGTCGGATCCTTCGCAAGTGGTGGGACATTAACACCAGACTTTGCTCGCTTTGCTAAGACAAAAAAGACTGCTGTTATCACAACATTAATCGCCTTTTTTATCGGTAACTCATTAATGTTTCTGTTCGGTGCGGTAGGTGCCATTTCAACTGGTCTCGGTGATATATCAGAAGTAATGTTTGTCCAAGGCTTGATTGTACCAGCCATTATCGTATTAGGGTTAAATATTTGGACAACAAACGATAATTCCTTATACGCTTCTGGCCTAGGCTTTTCCAATATAACAAAAATTAAGAAAAGTAAAGTAGTCATCTTCAATGGAATTGTCGGGACTATCTTTGCCATGTGGCTATATAATAATTTTGTTGGTTGGTTAACCTTACTCGGAGCAGCACTTCCACCCATTGGTGCTATACTATTAGCTGACTTCTTCTTGTTAAGAAAAGGTCGCTATCCAGCATTAGAAGAAATGGCATTTCAAGTGATTCGTTGGCCTGCTATAATTGCTTGGGTAGGTGGATTTGCAGCAGCACAATGGTTACCAGGAATACCACCATTAAATGGCATAATAGGTGCAATTATGTTATATGTAGGTTTGACACTAGTAACAGAGAAGGTATTTAAAACAGAGAAAAGTATAGTGTTAGGAAAAGAGGTATAAATCGTGATTATTCAAAATGCAACATTGCCAAAACGAGAAGGGCTATGGAATATCTATATCGAGAATGGAAAGTTTTCGAAAATAGAAGAAGCAAAAGACATAGAAGGCGCACTAGATATAGAAGGTAAATTAGTGAGTGCTCCTTTTATTGAACCCCATGTTCACCTTGATACGACATTAACAGCAGGTGAGCCAAAATGGAATGAAAGTGGTACACTTTTCGAAGGGATTTCCACTTGGGCCGAACGAAAGAAATCACTAACGGTTGCAGACGTCAAAGCTAGAGCGACAAAAGCGTTAAAATGGCAAATTGCACAGGGTATACAGCATGTTCGAACGCATGTCGATGTATGTGATCCAACATTGACGGCGATGAAAGCATTGTTGGAAGTAAAAGAGGAAATGAGGGAATATATTGACCTTCAGTTGGTTGCATTCCCTCAAGAAGGCTATTTGTCTTATCCAAATGGTGCTGAGCTTGTAGAGGAAGCATTAAGAATGGGTGCTGACGTTGTTGGTGGAATTCCACACTTTGAATTCACTCGTGAATATGGTGTGGAATCCATGAAAATTGCATTTGATTTAGCAGAAAAATATAATCGTTTAGTTGATATTCATTGTGATGAGATCGATGATGAGCAATCTCGCTTTATTGAGGTTGTCGCTGCAGAAGCATATAAACGTAACTTAGGCAGTAGAGTTACAGCTAGCCATACAACTGCTATGCATTCCTATAATAGCGCCTATGTATCGAAATTGATGAAGCTTCTTGGGCTTGCTAAGATTAATTTTATTGCTAACCCACTTGTTAATATTCACTTACAAGGGCGCTTTGATGATTACCCAAAACGACGTGGTATAACCCGCGTGAAAGAATTAACAGAAGCAGGATTAAACGTTAGTTTTGGGCATGATGATATTTTTGACCCATGGTATCCACTTGGAACAGGGAATATGCTGCAAGTATTACATATGGGAATACATGTGACGCATTTAATGGGATACCATCAGATTATAAATGCTTTTGATTTCATTACAGAAAATAGTGCGGTAACCCTAGATATCCAAGATAAATATGGAATAGAAGTTGGCAAACCAGCTAATTTCATCATCCTAAATGCCAGCAATATTTATGATGCGGTTCGAAAACAAGCAGAAGTATTAGCATCTTATCGGAATGGTGTAAAGCTAGCAGGCACGAAGCCAAAAGAAACAGCTATTTATTTAGATGTAGAAGAAACAATTGATTTTGAACGATAATGTGCACCGTGTAAAGGGATTGTCTTAAGCCTTTGATAGACCTAGGCCAATCCCTTTTAACTAGCACTATATATTATTTATACATGTTAAGATGTTATTTCACTAACTGTATGAATAGGAAGTACACATTGTATATCTTTCTCTGTACCTGAGGCTTCTGGTGTAGGGTGAAAATAATTCATATGTTCGGATATAAATGCTGCATGGTTCGACATTAGAGGATTAGTGACTTTATGATGGGAAATGATGATATGATTATCTGTGAGCTCTACCGCACGCCATGCTTGCTCATCTAAACAAGCCGCAACTTGCACAAATGTCCAGTTACCTTGGTGCACTATAGAGTTTTGATGGTTATGGCCATTAAAGTAAACAGCTTGCCCTTTTTTCTTTTCTAAGACGCGCCACATATCTATGTTGGAGTCAATAGATAATTTATCGATATCAGAGCGGGAGGTTGTATTGTATACCGGATGGTGTGCAAAGACAAATAGTGGTTTTGTTCCAGATGCTTCGACGACTTCTTCTAACCAAGCCAATTGCTCTTGGTTAATTGATCCACCCCAATCCTCATAATCCATTTCTTTTGCAGTATTCAAGAAGGCAAAAATCGCATTTCCTTTAGCAATGGTATGGTATAAAGGTTGACCAGTTATTTTTAAGACATTCTCAATAGATTGTGCATACAAATCGTGATTACCTAATACATGATAGAAATTTCTATCTTTACTATTAATGATCTGATAAACTTCTTCAAGCTCATCTGTAGGACCATAATGAGTTAAGTCACCAAGAGAAATATGTAGATCCGCTTCACTACCAAGAAAATGATCTAGAAAAGAACGATAGAAATCCCTCTTCGCTTCTTCTAATCCTTCAACACTAGAATCAACTTTTGGAAAATGCAAGTCACCTATAACAGCAAATTTCATCTAATCCCTCCTTAGTTAAAGAATACCTTATTAATGTTAATTGAACATAAACATTTAGTAAAAAAACGTAAATTTACTACAAAAGATATTTATCTTTGTTTACTAGGTTAAATTTGGTATCATTAAATCAGAACGTATGTTTTGTATAAAAAAAGATTAATGAACTCTTACTCCATTCCCTAACTCAGCAGGCAGACATGTAGCTATTATGCAAGCACCTACGGGAAAATAAGGAGAAGCAAAGGACGAGAATATGGAATTTAAAGAAGCTATCAAAAGTTCATTTGTATTAATTGGTTTTAGCGGAGCTGGAAAATGGGATGGAAATATTGTTAATCCTATTCCGGAATTATTAGAGAAATCATATCGTTTTTTTAGTAAATACAAGATAAGTAAAATAGTTGGAGTATGTCTTCCGCCAAGAAGTGACCATTATTTCTACACTTGTGGCATGGAGATAGAGTCTGTTGATTTCCACAAAGTTGAACAAGGAATGACATTACATACCTTTCCTTCACAAAAATATGTAGTATTTAAACATATTGGTCATGCTAAAGAAATTCCAAATAGTTATGGAAAACTATGGAACATATTTGAAGAGCAAGGTTATAATATAAAAAAAGGAATGCCCGAAATTGAAATTGTAGCAACTAATATGTTCGAAAAAGAAGAAACAAATGAGTATGAGATGGAGATTTGGATACCAATAGAATAATATGCTATAAGTTTTTATTTCTTTTAAAAGGAGAGATTAGCCTGATTCCGATAAAAAAAGCTTACGGCTATGTGACAAGGCTTAGAGAAGGAAAAATGCAATTATTGGTTTTTCAACATTCTATTTCTGAAGCTGGAATACAAATACCAAAAGGTACAATAAAGAATGAAGAAGAAACACATCATGCTGTGATTAGAGAAATTCAAGAGGAAACAGGATTGGAACATTTTGAAGTGGAACAATTGATTGCGGAAGACTACTGGAAAAATAATGATGGAGCTATTCATCATAGGTTTTTTTACAAAATAAATATCTCTGACGCACCCGATGAATGGAATTACCAGCCAACAGGTGGAGGAGAGGAAGAAGGACTAACCTTTCATTTCTTTTGGATTTCATCAAAAGATGAAGTGAAGCTTATACGTGGTCATGGAGATTATTTGAGCATTATCTTTGATGAATGGTGATGTTAGACTTAGCGCTCTTGTTATCCCTCTTTCATATTCTTTAATCTAATCTTTGTTTAAAGAAAGGAGAGTTTTTTGCTAAAGACATCTGTGAAAACATGGAATTGGTTAGGGTTTATCTTTTTGCTTCTCTCGATTTCTAGCGCTCTATTAAATATTTCTGTGTTTGGCTCAACCTATATAGTTTTTTATGGACTTAGTGTTATTGGTTTTATTATTGGATTTACTGGCTGGTTACTTCTCAAGTCTCAACCAGTTGATTCCATAACTAGAATTGCAGGGAATATTGGATGCTTTGGTAACTTAGCAATTGTCATCTTATTTTTTCTTCCATTTTACTTCCTTTGGGGGACTTATATTTTTGGCCCCTAAACCATGGTGGATATAGCAATCTATAAGAAACACACCCCGAATCCAAATGGTAAACTAAAACAAAAAGGAGGAAGCTCTATGTCCATACTTAATCAAGATATTATTCCCCATTTATGGTATGACAAGGAAGCGAATGAAGCAGCAACGTTTTATACTACTATTTTTCCTGACTCCAGAATTACAAATCGTACAGTTCTTAAAGATACTCCATCAGGTGACGCTGATTTAATCTCATTTGAGCTCTGGGGACACCAATTCATGGCAATTAGCGCAGGGCCTTATTTCACATTTAATCCGTCAGTGTCTTTTATGGTTAATTTTGATCCTTCAAGAGAGAAAGACGCGAGTGAGAAATTAGATAACGTTTGGAACCAATTGTCCGAAAGTGGCACGGTATTAATGCCACTTGATAAATATCCATTTAGCGAGAAATATGGTTGGATTAAAGACAAGTATGGTCTGTCCTGGCAATTAATCCTCTCCGATCCAGAAGGTGAAGAGCGCCCGACAATAATACCCTCGCTAATGTTTGTTGGAGAAAGATGCGGAAAAGCGGAAGAGGCGATTCAATTTTATTTGTCCTTATTTAAAAATTCACGGCAGGGACAAATTGTCCGCTACCCTCAAGGGATGGAGCCTGATAAGGAAGGAACAATTATGTTTGCGGACTTCATGCTCGAAAATAATTGGTTTGCGGCAATGGACAGTGCTCAAGATCATGCATTCAATTTCAATGAAGCAGTCTCATTCATGGTATATTGCGACACACAAGATGAGATTGATTACTATTGGGACAAACTGTCTGCGGTTCCTGAATCCGAACAATGCGGATGGTTAAAAGATAAGTACGGAATTTCATGGAAAATAGTTCCAAAGGCAATGAATGAAATCATGAGAGAAGGCACACCAGAACAAATTGAACGTGTTAATCAAGCTACTCTTAAAATGAAGAAACTTGATGTGGCGGAGTTGCATAAAGCGTATACGAGGTAGTAATATCCATAAGAAAAGGAAGGCTTATCGACAAGCATAGCGAAAAGCCTTCCTTTTTTAATACTATAAAGCTTTCCATTATAAAAAGAGCCTTTGAAAATTCAAAGACTCAAACAGCAAAGTGAATAATGAAATGAAGTAAAAACAGACAAGCGATCACATAAAGTGTAAAGGATACTTTTCGTGCACTCCCTGTACTTAATTTCAAAATCACATAAAGAATAAATCCAATCGCAATTCCATCTGCAATGCTATAGGTGAAAGGGATCATCGCAATAATAAATATCGCAGGGAAAGACTCACTTAGATCACGCAAATCTAATTTCTTTATATCTTGAATCATAAGTCCTCCGATGATCATCAATACCGGCGCAATCGCATTGGCAGGAATCATTTGGATATATGGAATAAAAAACGTAACAATTAAAAACAAGAAACCTGTCGTAATCGTCGTTAATCCTGTTCGGCCACCTGCCGTAATAGCTGCCGTTGTTTCCGCAGTTGATACGGTAGGACTCGAGCCAAAAAGACCAGATAACATAACCGAGATTCCATTTGCCTGAAAAGCTTTTTTAAACTTCTCAGGGCGATTCGTTGCAGCTACATGGCTATACGTTAAACCAACATTCTCAAATAACACCACCATAGTAATTGAAAATACCGCAACTAAATACGGTAATGTTGCCCAATCGACAAAAGAAAAAGCTCCAAGTACTTCCTGATATCCTTGCAAGGAAAATGACTCATTTGTTTTAGAAGGTAGTACTCCTAATAAAAAAGCAATTCCAGTTCCAAACAGTATCGTCCATAAGAAGTTACCTTTGACATTGCGAATAAATAATATTAACGCAATGATAAACGTAACGATTGTCGCAAAGACAGCAGGATCACTGAAATCTCCCAAGGCAATAATAGATTGATCGCCGCGCTCAACTAGATGCCCCTTCTCTAAACCGATCAACATAAGAAATAGTCCAATTCCGATATTGATCGCCAGCTTAATCGATTCCGGAATCGCATTTTTTATCACCGTTGTCAGCGATGAAAATGCAATCAATGTGAAAACAAGACCAGATACAGTAGTAACTCCGAGCGCTTGCTGCCACGTAAGCTCCATCGACTGTACAAGCGTATAAGTAAACATTGCATTGATCCCCATACCTGGAACGACTAGAATTGGAGCATTGGCATATAGCCCCATTATCAGACAACCGACAAAAGAAGTAAGGATGGTTCCTAGTACTGCTCCTTCTAAAGGAACACCCGCTTCTGATAATATCAAGGAATTCACTGCAATAATGTAAGCAATCGTGAAAAACCCGATTAATCCCGCAGACAATTCTTGTTTTACGCTAGTCTCATGTTGTCTTAATTGAAAAATATCTTTTCTCAATGTAATTCCTTCTATTCAATTATCCCTCTCCCGACCCGCTCTAATAAAAGAGCCAACTTATATTGTATTAAATTTAAGGAAGTTGTCAACTCTAATTTGCCAATCGGCCCAGTAATCACAGAATTTCTGCTAACTATAACAACCTCATATCGCTTCATGTCCAATAGTTCTCAAATTGATATTTGTATTATCTCATATCGCGATTTATAATAAAGACAACAGCATGAAAACGCTTCATAAAATGTATAACTCTTTGAAAGAAGAGCATGAGGAGGACTTCATATGAGCCAATTAGAAAGAAATGACAAAATGGAACACCTACTAGAGAAAAACAAATTTACTGAAGAAACCATCTTAAACATGACAGACGAGCAAATAGAATATTTTCACTGGCTCTATTTCGAGGAATCTGTATATGATTTAATGTAAGATGAAATATAAAATATATTCACAGCTCTTGGTTGAATGAATCCGAGAGCTGTTTTTTAATGCTGTCTCTGTAAACCCATTTGTAATTGCTGCCGTCTGAATCAATCGAATTGAAAGATAAGGACTTCTTCTTTATCCTATTTATTATTGTTTTCCTCATTACAGCAAAATATGGAAAGTAAAAGTAATCCAGGAATGGTAAGTTGTTATCATATCAGATCTTAAGAATCTGTTGATAATTAAAATAAGATGGAGATAAAACAAATGATCAATAATAAGGGAAGGATCACAAAAACAGGTCTCATTCGTTGGACAGGCTTATTCGCTATTTTGGCAGGGATTTTATACATCGTCATTCAGTTTATTCACCACCCAGCAGATAATATATCTTCAGTAAACTCAGACTCCTGGGTAATAGTTGCGTGCTTGACAGTTGCGATGTCCATCTTTAACTTAATTGGAATCATTGGAATCTACTCGAGACAAGTAGAAGAGAGCGGATGGCTTGGCTTAGTTGGATTTTTAATCTTTAGCCTATTTTGGTTAGATTCGACGGCATTTAGTTTCATCGAAGCTTTTGTATTACCAATGCTCACTAAAGATACTCCGGAATATGTGGCAGGTTTCTTAGGGATCTTTGGCGGAAATGAAAGCGAGGTTAATCTTGGCATTAGCACCGATAGCAGGAGGACTGTATACAATTGGCGGCCTTTTGCTAGGGATCGCTACTTTCCGTGCTAATGTCTTACCACGGTTGGCCGCAGCCCTGCTTGCTATTGCTGCAGTGGTGACACTCGCTGCTGCAATCATCCCCCATCCACTCGACCGGCTATTAGCCATACCTATGGGAGCAGCACTAATTTGGTTAGGGTATGCTCTTTGGTCAGGACGTGAAAAAAGCATCAAAAAATTATCAAATCTCTCATTAGAGGTGTAAATTTTTCTCCTAGTCGACGTTTGTAAAAGTACTTAAGCCTAATTTCTCGCTAAAGATACGGAATTAGGCTTTTTGCTCTTTTGCGTTGGATACATGCGAACTGTAGAAAATTATAATCAATAATAATAGAAACTATTAAGTTACAATTCTCTGCATCATTTTCTTTTGATGGATAAGTCTATTTATTTAATTGTGGAGAATCTGGATGTAGTTGCATGAATTCAATCCGGTTACCATCAGGGTCTTTTATCCAACATTGATGATTTAAATCTAATCCTTGCTGTGGCTCTACATCTAATGTTAACCCTTTTTCTTTTAAGTGGTCTGCAATTTCATTTATATCGTCTACTTCTAAACACAAATGATTATAACCAATAGTCTCACCATCTATGGTAGTTTGTTTCTTACCTCCATAGAATAATTCGATAAATTGTCCTTCACAAACTTTTAAATAAATAATCCACGGCTCATTATCTTGATTATGTAATTCAAACAGCTTTTCAAAACCCAATTGATCACAATAAAACTCTAATGATCTCTCCATATTTTGAACAGTAAACGCAGTATGACTGATACCTTTAATCATCTTTTCTCCCCCTTTTATTGTTATCGCTTTCTTTATTTTAACACATTACTCAGATTCCTAACAAAATAGCTGCTAAGAGATAGGTCTCAACAGCCTGAAAATTCGTCTTATTTTATCCATCAATCTCCTCAAACCGCTCCTTTCTCCCGAACTTTCCTATCTTTTACCAACAAATATACATACAACAAAATCGAAATCGTCGCTGAGACGGCACCTGTCATGTAAATATAGCTGTAACCAAAACCGGAAGCAATGAAACCAAATCCAATCGCACCAACTCCAACACCTAAATCAAAGAAAGAAAAGAAAGTCGCATTTGCCATTCCTTTGCGGTTATCCGGCGCTTGGTTTACTGCCCATGCTTGAAGTGCAGGTTGAACAGTACCAAAACCCAAGCCATACAAAGCAGCAGCTAAATACATAACAAAAGAATTTGGTAGCCAAGCTAATAATACCATAGCGATTAAAATTAAAAACGTCCCTGGAAGAAACACGACAATATGCCCTTTTTTATCATACAATTGTCCGGCAAATGTTCTCGTGATCATCAAGAAAATCGCAAAAACTAAAAAGTAAACCTCGATTCCTGCTATTCCTTCTTGCTCCGTATATAACGGCAGAAATGAAGCAATTCCACCAAAACATGTTGTAATAAAAAATAATAGTAGCGAAGGTCGCAGTGCCTTTTTTTCCAATACATCAAACCTTGGAGCAACTACCTTTTTCGCCTCCGGGTCAACAGGTTTATATCTAATTTGGCTAGACAACAAAAGCGCTACTAACCCTAATGCTGAACAAATTAAAAACAAGGTCGTAAATGAAATATAACCGTATAAAGTAAGTCCTAATGCTGGCCCGAAGGCAAGCGCAATATTACCGGATAGACCGAAATAGCCCATTCCTTCTCCCCGTCTACTTTCTGGAATCAAATCTGTCGCAATGGTACCAGTAGCTGTTGTCGAGAAGCCCCAGCCTAACCCTTGGACACAACGCAGAATAAACAAAAAGACAATACTAGTAATAAACGCATAAGATCCAATAGAAATAACAAAAATCCCCAAACCAATCATATAGACAAACTGCCTTCCCCTAGTTTCCAACGCATGTCCGGCAGTCGGACGTAAAAGTAATGCAGAAAAAGTAAAAATACCAGTAATGATGCCTATAAACTCATCACTTCCGCCTAAGTGCTGGACAAACAGTGGAATCGTTGGCAACGTCATCTGAAATCCTAAAAAGATAAAAAAATTTGCCATACAAATCAAGGCAAAATCCTTTGTCCAAATCTTCTCTTTTTTCTTTAGCGATTGACTCACAAGCAGGACTCCTTTATTTCGATAGTCGAAACATATTATAACGCAAGACATATGCCGATGAAAACATTATGCCTATTAAGTAAGGTATATCCTATAACTTATTGGTAAAAAATGATACATGTACTTCGGAGAAAGAAAGGGTCATGCAACATGTGGTGGATAATCGGTGGAGTAATGTCGTCGATAACGTTCGTGTTATATTGCTGTCTAGTAGTAGCTGGCAGGGCTGATGAAGCAATGGAACAGTATATGAAAAGGAAGTAAGGTTTGGTATCCTACTTCCTTTTTTGGTTATAGTCGCAAAAGTTCCCAAATAAATTTTAGTACCTCACTTGCCCCGTGCTTTCTTGATTCATGATCCTTCCACCAATTATTGTCATAAACATCTTCACGAACAGGGACGGAAATGACTTCGATATTTTCATCTTTCAATGTTTTTTGGAAGATCCATTTCGCTCGCGCTGAATGATATTTGTTGGTTACAAGAAGCAAGGTATCAACGTTCAACTGACGCAGCAAAGGGATGGACAGTTCGGCTTCTTCTCTCGTACTTGTTACTTCCTTAAATGAGTGGATAGCATCTGCCGGCACACCTAATTCGATCAAATGCTCCGTCATAATCTCTGATGTGTAAGTTTCCCAACCTACGAGCGCACCAGTGACGATAATAGTATCACTCCACCCTTCATGGTAAAGCTTAGCTGCCTCTGCCTCTCGCTCACCTTTTCCACCGCTTAATACTAAAATAGCGTCTGCTTTTTTTGGTTGTTGTTCTAACACCAGAAGTTTATGTAAATTAACTAAGATAATCAACCCAATTACTAGCAATAATAGAGGAACTGAAAGGAACATCCACTTTTTCCACCCCATACCACCACTCCTGAACCAATATTTTAATATCCCTTATTATAATCTACAATATTTACATTTGGTGCACCAGACTCAAGATAATGCCTTAAATTCGGAATAAAAATATTTCGAATAACACGCTCTGTGTAGTGTTCTGTTGCTCCAGCTGTGTGCGGTGTTACGATAACATTCTCCATCGTCCATAATGAACTGTCTTCCGGTAAGGGTTCCGTCTCAAACACATCAAGTCCAGCACCGGCAACTTCCTGATTTTCCAACGCTCGAATCAGCTCATCCTCTTTCACAATTGGTCCTCTTCCAATATTAATGAGAAAAGCACTATTTTTCATTAGACGGAACTCTTTTGCCCCGAACATGCCAGTTGTTTCCTCTGTCAACGGAAGTGTAATGACGACATAGTCACATAAAGGTAAAAGGTCAGCCAATTGATCGGGGGTATACATTTCGTCAACATGTTCAGTTGGTTTCCCTGAGTGACGAACACCAAGAACTTTCATACCAAAGGCTTTTGCAATTTTTGCTGTTTCCTGGCCAATCGCACCAACACCTATTACACCGATCGTTTTCTCGTGAATTTCTAATCTTAGTCCAGCATTGTGCCACGTTTGCTCCTGCTGTTGGCGCACATATGTATGAATTTTCCGTGTTAATCCAAGCATAAGAGCAAAGATTGTTTCAGAAATCGGGTAAGCATGAACTCCATTTGCACTTGTCAATGTCACATTTTTAGTTTGTAAAGCATCAAGCGGTAGACTGTTTACCCCTGCGCTCCACGTTTGAATCCACTTTAAGCGATCATTTTTCTCCAACAAAAACGGAGCGACGGCCCTTTTCCAATGGAGCACGACTTCTGCTTTGACAAGTTCATCCGCAATTTTTTCTGTATCTTTGTTTGCGATAACGTTCCAGTCAGGGACCACCTGCTTAATTTCGTTGAACAGGTTTTCAGCTATGTTCATGTTAATAACGAGTGTTCGTTCCATGATAAAACCTCCCATTCTAATCGTACTTTATTATTTCATACTTTTTATTGTTATTGTCAAATTTTTTATCTTTTTTCAAATGGACCCAAACACAAACAAATCCACCAAAACAAAAATATATAAACACTATTTTTTGACTTTATTTTTATTCGTTAGTATAATCGTAGTCGAATTATGTATATTTCCCACAAATAATGTAAGGGGTTTCCCATTAAACAGCAAAGAAACTAAGAAGTTGGGGGTAAAATAATGAAACGAATAATGTTATGGTTTCTGTTTAGTATCTTTCTCATCCTTTTTGTAAACGGATGCAACCAACAAACGCATGCAGATGAGCGTGTTGTATTACGCTTTGCATATGCTAGTAATGCTCAACCGGTGAAAGATGCTATGGCAAAGTTCGGCGAATTAGTCGAAGACAAAACAAATGGACAAGTTAGTGTTGAATACTTCCCTGATGGACAACTCGGCGGAGAGCGTGAACTGATTGAATTAACGCAAACAGGGGCAATTGATATTACAAAGGTCGGTGGTTCTGCCCTTGAAAGTTTTTCCAATAAATATTCTATCTTTGGTATCCCATATCTTTTTGAGGATATTGATCATTTCACTCGTGTCATGGAAAACGAGGAAATAATGCAACCAATCTATCAATCTACCGAAGATTTAGGGTTTGTCGGGCTAACCTATTACAACTCAGGACAACGAAGTTTCTATTTAACAGACGGTCCTGTTGAAACTCCAGAGGATATTGAAGGGAAGAAAATTCGTGTAATGGAAAGTGAAACCGCTATCCAAATGATCGAATTGTTAGGTGGAACAGCGGTACCACTTGGAAGCGGTGAAGTATACACATCTTTGCAACAAGGCATTATCGACGGTGCTGAAAACAATGAATTTGCCCTTGTGACAGCAGGGCATGGAGATGTAGCTTCCTATTATTCCTATGACGAACATACACGAGTACCAGATATTGTGATAATAAATGACAATACGTTAAATCAATTGAATGAAGAGCAGCAACAGGCCGTACAAGAAGCTGCTAAAGAATCTACTGAATATGAAAAACAAGTTTGGGCAGAAGCAGTAGAAGCCGAAAAAACAGAAGCTATGGAGGAATATAATGTAAAGTTCAATGAAGTGGATAAAGCGGCTTTTTTAGAAAAAGTACAGCCTATTCATGATAAGTTTAAAGAAAATAAAGAATTAAGTGATCTCTACCATAAGATTCAACATGCAAGTAATAATGAAGGAGAGTAGCGATATGAACAAAGCTTTTCGTAAATATCTAGATCGTACGATTGAAACCATCACATGTGCTCTACTAATGATCATGGTTGTTGTCACAAGCTGGCAAGTGATCAGTCGATACATCTTAAATAACCCAAGTTCCGTAACAGGTGAATTTCTTCGTTTTGGCTTGATCTGGTTCTCATTATTAGCAGGTGCCTATGTTGTCGGCAAAAAAAGCCATATTGCCATCACTTTTCTAAGTAACGGGATAAAAAGTGAACAGATAAAACGAGCCTTGGAAGTAATTGTGCAAATTAGCTTTATCCTCTTTGCTGCGATGATGATCATGGGAGGTACCAAGGCTGTTTCACTTACGATGGCACAAATTTCACCATCCCTTCATTTACCGATGGGATATGTGTATTTATCCCTTCCTGTTTCAGGCGTAACCATCTTATTATATTGTCTCATTAATTTAACGGACCTATTCAGTTCGAAACAGTTACACATACAAGAAAATTCTTAAAGAAGTAGGTGAATTAGATATGGTTGCAGAAGCTAGTATTTTATTAGTTCTTGTTTTCGCAATATTATTAGCAGTAGGAATCCCAATTGTCATATGTATCGCTGTAGCATCATTGGCAACGGTTCTGTTAATGCTGCCGCTTGATATTGCCGTTTTTACAGCTGGTCAGAAAATGGTGGCAAGTCTCAACAGCTTTTCATTAATTGCAGTACCGTTCTTTATTCTATCAGGGGTTATTATGAATAATGGCGGGATCGCCCATAAATTAGTAGAATTTGCGAAACTGATCGTCGGGAGAGTACCTGGATCTTTAGCCCATACGAATGTGGTCGGAAATGCTTTGTTTGGATCGATTTCCAGTTCTGCCATCGCAGCATCTACTGCAATTGGCGGGGTGATGGTTCCTTTACAGAAAAAAGAAGGTTATGACCGAAAATTCGCAGCAGCTGTCAATATCGCTTCTGCCCCATCAGGAATGGTAATACCTCCTAGTACGGCGTTTATTATCTTTTCACTAATTAGTGGTGGTACTTCAATCGCAGCATTGTTTGTTGGTGGATACTTAATCGGGATCCTATGGGCCATAACGATTATAGCCGTTGCATTTGTGATTGCCAAAAAACGTAATTACCCAATTGTACAAAAATCTGAAATCGCAAACATTAATAAAAAGAAAATAGTCTTAGATGCAGTCCCTAGTATTCTGTTAATCTTCATTATTATCGGTGGGATTTTAACAGGTATATTCACAGCGATTGAAGCATCTGCTGTTTGCGTAGTTTATGCCTTATTCTTAGCACTTGTGTATTATCGAACGCTAACCATTAAGCAATTACCTGAGGTTTTAATCAAAGCTGTAGAAATGTCTGGGATTGTCATGTTACTCATCGCTGCATCTTCACTAATGTCATTTGCTATGGCATTTACCGGCATTCCTGATGCTCTGAGTCAGTTTATTCTAGGTCTATCCGCTAATCCATTGATTATTTTGTTACTGATTAATATCTTCTTATTGATTATAGGTATGTTTATGGATATTGCACCAGCAATTCTCATATTCACACCGATTTTCTTACCAATCGCAGAAGGTATTGGGATTGACCCAGTGCATTTTGGCATTTTCTTCATTTTAAACTTGTGTGTCGGTACGATTACGCCACCTGTTGGAACCGGTTTATTTGTCGGATCCATGGTTGGAAAAGAAAAAGTCGAAAGCCTAATCAAACCATTAATGCCATTCTATGTCGCCATGTTCGTTTTATTGATGGTTGTTACCTATGTACCGGAAATTAGTTTGTTCCTCCCTAATTTGTTAGGGTTGTAATAGAGAAGAAGGAGTCTCGAAGACAAAATTATAAAAAGTGTCCGCGAGAAAAGTTCTCGTGGACACTAATTCTAAACAAGATCACAAGCTTCTGCCGGCATCCAATGTTCATCTTTACCGTGCCATTTGACGTTACATCCGATTGGATTAGTTAATGGTGTTGTAATTTGCTTTCCTGCTAAATGTTCCGTAAGGGCATTTTCTAAATCATTTACAGTTGCTTTCTCGGACTCACGTGGATTGTCGAGTCCACGACCAGTATAAACCAACTCACGATTTTGATCGAATACGTAAAAGTGTGGTGTGCGCAAAGCTCCATAAGTCTTGGCCACATCTTGTGACTCATCATGTAAATATACCCATGGGAATTTGTGCTCTTTCATCTGTTCCACCATTACTTCGAATGAATCATCTGGTTTTGTATTCACACTATTAGAATTGATTCCCACAAACGTAACACCTTGATCTGCAAACTTTTTGGCAGTTGCCCTTGTCACTTCATTCGATCCAACAACAAAAGGACAATGATTGCAAGTGAAGAACACGACCAAAACATTTGCATCATTAAAATCCTCTAAGCTATATGTCTTACCATCTGTTGCAGGAAGTCTAAAATCCGGTGCCTTCTTACCCAACTCCAACGTAAAAGCCATAGAAAAATCCTCCCTTTATTTCGATATTCATGAAACGATACCAAAGTATGAAGATAGATTCAAAGATAACGCTCAAAACACGCCTTCTTCTTTTACTACTGAAGGTTCATATAATATGTAGTAACTCACGCATGCTCATCACTAAAAAGGATTATAAAACCGAGTCCCATCATGAAAGGTAATCAACATAGCTGCAATAAAAAACACTACACTAATCATTAAGGCAAACACATCTGCCTTTAATAGCGGTCGGGCACTATACCAGGTCCGTTGTTTATGTTTCCCAAAGCTGCGTAACTCCATAGCATTACTGATTACTTCAATCCGGTCGAGACTGGAAAAAATTAATGGCACCATAATAGAAATGACGTTTTTTAGACGCTTAGTTAGTTTTTCATTTTTGGACAAATCAATTCCTCTCGTCTGCTGGACTTGAGCAATGGTACGAAAATCACGTTGGATATCTGGAATATACCGTAATGCCAACGATACCGCAATACCTATTTTATAACTAATACCAACTTTATTAAGAGATGCCGCAAATTCACTAGGATGGGTGGTCAAAATAAACAATAAGGCAGCTGGGATCACGACAAAATATTTCAATGTGATATTCATTTGGTAGAATAATTGCTCCCATGTCAGATTATACCTGCCTGCTCCATCCCAAATCACATGACTACTGCCATAGATTTGAACACCTTCTTGGGGCGAAAATACATAAATTGCCACATTATTAAGTGCTAGAAACGCTAGAATAATGATCAGTACAAAGGATATGTCCTTTAGTAGAATCTTCGATAGTTGGAAGATAACAAGACTTGCAATCAATAACACGAGCAATACCCTTGTATCATAAGTTAGCATAGCAACGGAAGACCAAATAAAAAAAACAATCAGCTTAGTAATTCCTGATAATTTGTGTATTGGTGATGTTCGTTCCATATAACCCAATATATTTACGGCCATCTAGCTCGAACCTTTCTATCATAAGAAATAAAGTGATGAACAAACTGTTTTGGATCTGAAATACCTACTTTTACTGCAATGTCAAATAATGAAGTACGCTTTAAGTTTGCTTTGTCGACTATTTCATCATTTGTTATAACATCGACAGCGGACTCATCTGCGATTAATCGACCATCTGCTAGTACAATCGACCTTGAAGTGTACTCCAGCATCAGGTGCATATCATGTGTAATGAATAATATGGTGGTCCCATTGTCATTTAGTTGCCGTAAAAATTCCATCATTTCTGTATAATGACGAAAATCCTGTCCAGCAGTTGGCTCATCCAAGATGATTATATTTGGCTCTAAAACTAAAATAGAAGCAATTGTTACCCTTTTCTTCTGCCCGTAACTTAAAGCTGAGATCGGCCAATTGCGGAACTGGTATAATCCGCAAACTTTTAGCGTTTCCCAAACTCTTTCCTCGATCTCTTTCTGAGAATATCCGCGATTAACAAGACCTAAGGCAACCTCGTCATAAATCATATGCTTGGAGATCATATGATTCGGATTTTGTAAGACAAAACCAATGCGGTTAGCTCTTTCAAATATCGTTTGATTGGTGATGTCTTTTCCTTCTAAAAAAATCTGTCCACTATTCATTGTCTCAAAACCACAAATAAGCTTGGACAAAGTAGATTTACCTGCACCATTCTTGCCAACGATACTTACCATCTCTCCCTGCTGAATCGAAAAGGAGATATTCTGTAAAATCGGGTCTTGCTGGTAACGGAAATTTAAGTTATTTACTTCCAATAGTGGTGTGAATGCCTCCTCTTCACCTCGTTCCATAGACTTGGTATACCATTGCTTTAATTGCTGCTGGCAGTCATCAGCAATGTTTAAGGTATCTATGTGCTCCAACCCCATATCCGGCTCGATCTCACAACCACTATATTTCAATGCCTTTAAATAAAGTGGTTCGCGTATATGTACTTGGTTTAAGACATGAGATGCTAACAATTGCTTGGGAGCACCGTTGAAAACAACCTCTCCTTCATCGAGCACAATAACCCTATCAAAATCAATATGGAGTGCATCTTCTAAACGGTGTTCAATCATAATGATGGTTTTATTTGTTTCTTGATGAATACGGTCTATTAATTCCATAGCATATTGACCTGTTGCAGGATCTAAATTGGCCAGCGGCTCGTCGAAAAGTAATATCTCCACTTCCTCGTTCACCATAACACCGCCAACTGAGACACGCTGTTTTTGTCCACCAGAAAGCTCATGGATAGAATGAGCTATATGGTGCTCTATTTCCACTAGTTCTGCTACTCGTTGAACGGATTCTTTCATCACGTGCTGAGGAACCTTTTCATTTTCTAATGAAAAAGCGATATCCTCCCCAACAATAAGCCCAATGAATTGTCCATCTGTATCCTGTAATACCGTACCTACCATTCGTGAGATGGTAAAGATATCTAAGTTTCTTGTATCGTTGTCTTTGATAAGAAGTTCCCCTTCTATATCCCCTTTATAAGAGAATGGAACTAGCCCATTTAAACAATGGACTAATGTGCTTTTCCCTGAACCAGATGGACCTAGAATTAATACTTTTTCACCTTGGTAAATGGTTACATCGATATTTTTTAAAGTTGGGTCAGTTTGGCTGTAATATTTAAATGTGAAATGATTAAATTCTATTATCGGTTGTCTCATTCTCTACTCCTTTATCTAATTAGGCTTCCTTTGATAAACTATTACCTTTCGTCCGTGTCTTCGCGTATGCTGCAAGTAAGATCGTACCAACGACACCAACAGAGATAATATTGGAAACACCTGCTACTGCACCTTGAGTAAATACTTTGTTTGCTGGCTCTGCATATATAATAATATCTAATAATGGCGCTAAGAGGAACCAGCCAATCACCTGTGCAACCACTTGAACTACATTAAATGAAATGATTTGTTTCGTACCAAATTCCCCATTCTCTATTGCAATTCGGCGTGCAAACAAACCAATGAACAACCCGATAAATAGTGACACAAAAACCCAACTCCACCAAATAGATCCCCAAAGTAAAACATCCTTCAGTGCATGACCGATAAGACCAATAAGTCCTCCGGCGACAGGGCCAAATAATACAGCCATAAATGCTAGAAATGCAACTGCTGTCTCAATATTTGTGTTGGGAATCCCTGTTGGAATCGTTAAAAAACGACCCAAAATAACATATACAGCAGCACCAATACCGATAGCAACAATCGTTCTAATCGATAAATTACCTTTCATGGATTTTTCTCTCCTTTATTTGAATTAGTTTAATTGCTAACAAGTTGATTTCTGTTGACTCATGGCTGTATTACATCAATTATCAAAATATTCTTACTCTTAACTATACACAATTTTAGGTGCTTTGCGTACAAAAATTTTCCACTTTTCGCCTGTTTTAATATGATATGCCTTAGCAAAAGATCCTTGATTTAAAGCCACACCAATATTCTCTAAGGAATTAATATATAGCAGTGGTTCGCCCACCTGTGTATCTGCAAATGACTTACCATATGACATCACGTTTTTATATACTTGTCGTGTATCATCTAAAATCGTTACTTCTAATGTATCTCCATAGTCAATGGATGCTTCTTGAAAGTAGCGTTTATGAATATTGGTCCAGAGATTACCAAAACGGACATCTAATATATCAATCGTCCCCTTAATAATCCCTCCATCTACTGTCACACTTGACGTAGAAAGTTTTACCAGCTGATCTACATCTATTTTCTTCCCAACTTCTTCAAACGTGATCACTCCAGCAGCAAGTCTAGCTCCTGTGTAGGCATAAACATCTCTTCCATGAAACGTATAAGATTCATATGACCTTGCCAGCCTGTTTACCTTTTCATCAATTACTCTTGCTTCTTCAATACCAACAGAATCCCCAATATGGGTAATCGTTCCGTTATCTGGTGTAACGATAAAACGATTATCTTTCGTTCTGACTACGATACTTAATCGATCAGAGCCTACCCCTGGATCAACAACAGATACAAAAACAGAACCTTCTGGCCAATAACAAATTGTCTGGTACAACCGGTAAGATGCCTCCCAAATATTATATTGCGGTATATCGTGGGTAACATCATATAAATCTAAGTCACTATCGACTGTTTTTGCCACTCCATACATGGCACTTACTGCACCATCACTTGTACCAAAATCTGATTGAAAAACTAAATGCTTTGTCATGTTATTCCTCCTTGAAAAATGTTTTATTGGTGAAAGCCTTCCTGATAACCATGAGCATTAAAAAACGCCCCTATTGTTCTATGAACAATAAGGGCGTTGATATTATTTTCAACACGGTACCACCTTAGTTTACTGCATACTCACATATACAGTCTTTACAAGTACTCCACCAAAACTGGCTTTCATACTTTGGTATAGATAACGAGTACCAAATCTCGTCGTCACTTACTTGTGTCATAAATAGACACGTTCAGCACGAAGCTCGAAGGCCATTTTCAGCATCTGCATTTTTTGCTTCTTTTCAGCTACCGAAGCTCTCTGTCGAAAAACGCTCGAAACTTACTTTCCCTTTTCATCGCTTTTTAAATATTGATTTTACTCAATCTTTAAATAGGATTATACGAAATATTCACTTTGAACGCAAGCATTTTTTGAATATTTCGATAATTGTTATTTCATTTACTTCCCGTTCTATCCATTTGCAAAAAATAATCATTATCTCATATTACAACTTCGAAAATATATATACTAGTAACTTTATTTCGGTTTCACACCTCGTCTACTTCTTACTAAATGGTAAATAATTCAATTTAGAGGATAATATATGTAAAAATGATTATTTATAGAAAACGCTTACGTGATATGATTTAAGTAATCTATACGAAAGGAGGACGGGTGTTTTATCGCTTCGGTGTCAGACGTAAGCTTCAAACAATAATGAAAAGGACGTGAGAAAAGTGAAGAAAAAATTGCTTAAGTGGTTGTCTTTCAGTCTTTTCGTTACTCTATTTTTCGGTTTGTCGTTCCAATCGGTATCTGCAAGTACGCCTGATTTCAGTATGACCGGTTTTGCCACGCAAAATGGTGGTACAACTGGTGGCGCTGGTGGAGACACCATAACTGTTCATACAGGAGATGAGCTTGTTCAAGCATTAAAGGACAAAGAAGACCATACACCTTTAACCATTTATGTGGACGGAACAATTACACCAGACAATACGCCTGACAGCAAAATTAATGTTAAGGATGTATCAGATGTTTCCATATTAGGTGTTGGTACTAATGGAGAATTAGACGGGATAGGCATTAAAGTGTGGCGAGCAGATAACGTCATAATTCGTAATCTCACGATTCATGAAGTGCGTACTGGTGACAAGGATGCCATTGGCATTGAAGGGCCATCAAGCAACATTTGGGTGGATCATAATGAACTTTATGCTAGCCTAAATGTGGACAAAGACTACTATGATGGTTTATTTGATGTGAAACGTGATGCATTTAATATCACTTTCTCATGGAACTATGTCCATGATGGTTGGAAAGCAATGTTAATGGGGTCATCAGATAGTGACAGCGACGATCGAAACATTACGTTCCATCATAATCATTTTCAAAACTTGAATTCAAGAGTTCCTAGCTACCGGCATGGGGAAGGTCACTTGTATAATAATTACTTTGAAGGAATTATCAGTACAGGGATTAATGCTAGAATGGGAGCTGAACTACTTATAGAAAATAACGTATTTGAGAATTCCAAGGATCCGCTCGGTGCTTGGTATAGTAGTTCTCCAGGGTACTGGAACGTTTCCAACAACTTATACATCAATAGCACTGGCAGTCAACCAACGACATCTACGACCAATTATACCGTTCCATATAACTATACACTTACACCAGTTGAAGATGTAAAATCACTTGTTACACAATATGCTGGTGTTGGAGTAATTCAACCGTAAATGAATGAGAGGGCTGGCCATAAGTCTCTATTGACATTAGGCAGCCCTCTTCTTTCGAATTAACAATACCAACTACAAACTGTCGTAGCTAATTAATTTTAATGACTTAATGAAAAAGTTGAAGTTATTCTATTGGACTCAAGCACCCTTTCTTTCCCTTCTCCAGTCAATTAGAGAGATTTTTAATCGTAGTCTTAGCTACCCTAAGTGTTGATCAAGCGATTATTCAATATTACTCAACAAAAAGTTACCATCATCTTCTACAACTGTATAAGTCCAGGCATAATCTTGTGTCTCCTCTTCTCCGCTTCCATACATAATTTTGATCGTTTCATTTGTGTTAATTTTCCAACTATCATCTGATACTTCTATCTTCGTCACTTCACTATCCATTACCTCTTGAGTTGTTCCATTATCATATAGGCGATCCACTAAACCTTGCTGCATTTCTTCCAAAGCACTGTTTTCCTGGATATATGGTTCAACAATGTCATAATTACCGCTATTAATAGCATCTACTAATTTATTGATGTAACTTAACGTAATCTCAGACAATTCTTCATCAACATCGTCTCCAATTTGGCTGTTATCTACTACCTTATCTTGTTCTTTTCCTATAATAACCGAATCTCCATCATAATCATATTGATTATAATCATAGCCACTTTCCCAATTATCAAAATCAATATTATAAACAGACCATTCGCCATCGTCGTAGCGTAACGCAAATGTATGGTAACTTTTTTCATAATAAGGATCTTCAATTTTATCTGTATACCATTGGCTTTCGACAGCAGTGTTTTCCATCACATAAACGGTTAGCAACGCTTCTTCCAGTTGATCATTATACGATACTCTTACTGCATTTTCTGCAAGACCGAATTCTTTCACATCGCGAAAATGTAGTAAATCATATTCTTTAACATCCGTATATACACTTTTAATCGATGAATAGTAGTCATCTTGCAACTCACTGTTTAAAAAACTCAAACTTTCAGGGTTGTTGCTCCGATATGCTTCAAATAGTACATCATAGAACGACCGAATTGATTTAGAAACTTCTTCTAGTAACTCTTCTGTTGGCTGAAAATCTGCATCAACGTAATTATTTTCTGACATTTCCAGCTCTCCGGTCGTTAATGATCCCCACGGTAAATTTGCTACAATTTCGATAGTGTAATCTTTCTCTGGATCAATCGGACCAATAGACTCATCATTTATATACATTGAGTCATCGATTTCTTCCCCATTTAACAATAAAGTCATATCATATGAAGCTAATAGGTTTTCCGTAAAGATACTTTCATACTCAAAATAGAATTCTACCATTTGCTGAGCAGATGATAAGTAAATTTTTTTATCCGTTTCTAATTGAACAAATTGATTCTCATATGATGCCTTCAAATCGTGTTCCCCATATACAAACGGACCTAGTTCCACTTCATCATCAACGTTCTCAATCGTTACGGTCTCTGTATCACTTTCGATAACCGTATTATTTAAATTGGAATTAGCCGTTATATAAAATGCTTTTGCAGTAATTTGATAACACTCGATAAAAACAAAACATCCACTTTCAGTAACATTTAAAATGCCACTTTCAGCATAAGATCTGTCTTTAGCTTGTTGTGTTAAATGCCGCAGTACACCATCTAAAGTATCCTCTTGGTCTACAGTATTTACAAAAGCTTCTGCATTCTTTACACCAATCGATTGATTACTATCTTCAAATTGTACAAGTTCACCTATCTTTTCGTAATCTTGATCTTCAACAGCCGTTTTCAATGACTTGATCAATTGCTCTGGCGACCATAAATGATTTAGAGTGAAAAATATCACTATCAATAGTAATAAAGAACCACTAACAAGCGACAGAAAAACTTTCTTCTTTTTCGGTAACAAACTGAATCTTTCTTTCAATCCTAATTTAGATTCATTATCAGTTGTTTTAGCCTTCCCACAACTTTTACAAAACTGCACTTCTGATGCTATTTCTTCTCCACAATGTTTACAATAACTCATTTTCATCCCCCTATCATCTAGTAATATTATATTAAATTACATTGATTATTGGAATATATTTGGTTATAATTATGCAGTAATATTTTCTTATTTTTTATTACTTTTGATGAAGGTAATTGATAATGAAGATGTTTTTCAATCTAAAGGTTATGTTCTATCTATTTAACTAAATCGATTTATGATGGACAAGGCGTTCAAGGAATGGTTAGTGCACTAACATTAATAAACTGGTAGAAACAGAAGATTTTTTAACAAAATATGACATTAGCTGGGATGATTTAGCTGACGTAAACAATGCCTCGAGTACATTTTTTTACTTTGAAAATAGTATTGATGGCACCTACCAAATAAAATGATCAATAATTTACCCTTTTTAAAAAAGGGGAACGATTATTTTTAATCCGGACCATATTGCACCATTTTCAGAAGTGCTCGTACCAGTCGAAATAGCATGGGATCAACTAGACTAGAACGGATCCTTTTAAAGGAGGTGAGATATTGAAATTCTGTAAACAGTGTGGAGAGCAGGTAGGTAATCAGGTGAAATTCTGTAAATCTTGCGGTACAGAACTACAACCTGAAGAACAAACGCTCAAAGCAAAAAAGCCAATAAATACAAAGAAGTTATTCATCATTTTATCTACATCTATTATGCTATTAGCCGCCATTCTAGTGGGAGGATGTTTCTTCGCTAAATCACAGTTTGGAAAAAAAGCACAAATCGAGGAATTCAAAACAGCAATACAAAATGGAGATACAAAAAGGCTCACAGAAATCTTAACCGCAGAGAATATAACATCTGACTATTATGAGCGCTTCATCACCTATTTCGTAGACAAACCTGACCAATTGGAGCGTTTCATAAGCGAAGTGGAAACAGAGATGATAGAAGGTGAAGATGCTTCAATGTTTATCGATCTCCAAGAACAGGAAAAAATACTCTATTTATTTCCACAGTACCAATATCAAGTACAACCTGTAGAAGTAAGTGCTTCTGCTAACTTCGAAAGAACGAATATTCATATTCCGGACTATGAATCTGTTCAAATAGAGGAACCAGGCGAAATAATTCATATTACCTTATTACCAGATGAATACAACATTACGTTTACGCATGATGAGATTTACGGTAACTATAGTAAAACGGTTGAACTAAATTTCTGGGAAAGCAATGCAAAAGAATTAGAAGCAGCCATACAGTTTGATGGAAATGTCGTAGAACTTACTTCTAATTATCCTGAAGCAGCTTTGTTTATCAATGGTGAAGCACAGGCTGAAACAATTGCAGATACAAAGCAATACGGACCTGTAACATATGATGGAACAACTACTTTTCAAGGCATGCTTGACTTACCTTGGGATACCTATTACACAGACGAAGTTGCAATTACCGACTCATCACAAGAAACGATTTCACTGGATTTTGAACAAGTGGAAAAAGATATTAAGCACAACGTGTATGACAGAATCGGCAAACATACATATGAATGGGTACAGGCATACAGAAATAAATCAATTAATGCACTTTCAGTAATGCGTAATCAAGACTATTTAGACAAAACAAGTGATAATTTTGATCGTATGGATGCAGAAGAAAGTAACTTCAACGGTGATATTGAACAGATACGAATTGATAATGGCAGCTTTTCTTTCATGAATAATGATGGTCAATACCAAGCTTCAGTCATTGCTGAGCTACAATTTTATTCTGGTTATTATGAAACAGGTCATCGCGATGAACTCAATCGCAGCCGGGATCAATATTATTGGGAATACCAATTTGAGTATGATCCGCACCATCAAGATTGGTTCATTGTTGATAGCAAAGAATTATCAGACTTTGAAACAAAAGATATTATCGTTTATTAGAATGAAGGAGAGATATATCATGATAACTTGTTCAAATTGTGGAACGGAACAGACAGAGGGGAATTTTTGCGAATCATGTGGAACAAAACTAACTGCAAGTAACCAGCAGGCTATACCAGAAGCAACAGGAAAAGCAGCAACCTATACAGAGAATACGCAAACGAACCCGAACCCAACTTTGGAAAAAGTAAAAAAAGAATCCGGATTATATTGGAATTATTTCTTAGCAAGACTTAAAAACCCCGGTCTTTCATTTCGTGATGATGACAGTACGTTAAACAGCACCATCATTACTGCTATTTTATTACCGCTCGCTGTAGCTGTTTTCTTATATGCCATTATAAATAATGTATGGAAACAAGATATTGATTTCTTTAGTTCAGGAAGAAGCTTACCATTTTTCCCAATAGTTATCCGTGTATTCTTCGTAGCCTTAGTTGTTTTTTTTACAGGATTATTAGCAAATTTCATTACTTTTAAAATTGCTAAAAATACCCTTTCATTTAAACAACAGTTTGTGCGATATACCGGACTACTCGTTCCATATACAGCGTTTTTCGTTGTTTTTGCGACATTAGCTCTTGCTGGAATTATTAAGATTAACCTAACATATCCAGAAGAAAACATTTGGATGTTTTTAGTACTGAATCTTATTTTAATAGGGATCACGTTTATCAACCCTATTTTGCATACTTTTTATCATTTATTACAACAAAAACATAAGCAAAACTTTTATTTCAGTTTGCTATCATTACTATTCAATATTATCATTTTAGCCATTCTCACTCGATTATTTATTGAGGGTATTTTAACCTCACTTGAGGACAGATTTGATATTTATCTTTAAACAGTAAGGAAAGGATATTCTGGTTTACAGGATATCTTTCTTTTCTATTAGTTGAACAAGGTATCATTTTAAAAGCTTCGGTATAAAGCTACTTCTTATTAGATTATTAGAAACAGAACAATAAGCTGGATTTATTCTAAAGAGGCATTGACTTTTTTCAATACCCTTTGCAATTATAACATAAGTATATATAGTTGTTCGGAGAGAACGAACAACATTTTTATTTTGTCGAAGGATATTTAATTCCAATTTACTATTTACTTTCGTGAAGAATTTGCATACAATTATTTCACGCGGGTTCTTACCTAAAAATAACAACGTTGTCATTAATGGGGAGGTGTCCAATCGTTCATTGAGGTAGTGTGCTTTATCACATTAAAAACAAAAAGGGGTTGTGTGAAAGATGGAAAAAAATAAAATTCGACTGGCTTTTCTCATGTTTGTATCATTAGCTCTGTTTCTATTTGCTTGTTCCAAAAATGAAAGCGCTTCAAATGATGGAGATAATGATGATGGTCCACAAGAAATTTCCATGATGTTTAACTTGCATGTTCCAGAGGTACCTGACAGTCGCCTCGAAGAATTATTAGAAGAAGCTACCAACACAGAATTAGATATTCGCTGGGTGCCTGACAATAACTATGCAGAAACATTGAATTCACAAATTGCAACCGGAAATCTCCCTGATGTATTTCTACTAAAAGACGTGACATTAGATCAACAAAAAGAAGCAGTGCGTGATGGACAATACTGGGAGATCGGACCCTACCTTGAAGAGTTTCCTAACTTGAGCAAACTAAATGAAGATATTCTAAAAAATACAATGATCGATGGTAAGCTATATACCCTTTACGCAGGCCGACCTCTATCTCGCCAAGGACTTATTTATCGAAAAGATTGGGCTGAGAACCTAGGACTTGATACACCAACCAACCTTGATGAATTATACGAAATGATGAAAGCATTTACTGAAGATGACCCGGATGGAAATGGCCAGGATGACACCATTGGTTTAACAGACCGAGAAATCCTCGGAACATTTGAAAATTTTGCGACATGGCATGGAGCACCTAATAGATGGGGAGAAAAAGATGGGCAGCTTTTACCACAATTTATGTTTCCAGAATACCGGGAAGCAATGGATTATTTCAAAAGCTTGTTTGATAATGGCTACATCAACAAAGATGCTCCTGTAACAAGCAAAACAGACCAACAAGAAATGCTAAAGAATGGTACTGCTGGCGTTTATATTGGTACTATGGGGGATGTGGAACCAATGTATAGTGATGCAGTTGCCATTAATCCTGATGTAGAATTGGATGTTCACAATTACATCGAAGGTCCTGACGGGGAATATCGAACGCGTGCCATCCCTGGCTACGGAAGCATGCTTATTTTTCCGAAACAATCTGTTGAAACAGAAGAAGAACTGAAAGGAATTCTTGGATTTTTCGATTATTTAATGACTCCAGAAGGCTCTAACTTACTTTACTGGGGTATTGAAGGAGAACATTATGAAGTGATTGATGGTTTTGCTAAGGTTCTCGATGAAAGTGAAGACAAGTACAATCAGGAAATCCGCCCATACACACCATTTGAAATTGGTGAACCAGAAACAAACGGCCGTTATACGGGATACTATGACTATGAACCACGTGCAAAAGCAGATGAATTATATGAAGATAACAATAATTACTTGGTTCACGACCCAACAGCAGCATTAGAATCACCAACCTGGGCTGATAAATCTGAAACACTCAATCAAATTATGGAAGATGCTACCTACCAATACTTCCTAGGTCAAATTGATGAAGCAGGATTCGATGAAGCAATTGAGAAATGGAAAAATGCAGGCGGCGCCCAAGTAATCGAAGAATATACTGAAGACTACAACAAGCAAAACAGCGAATAACATGATAAAGCAGCCCATAAGCTAAGCTTGTGGGCTGCCATAAAGGATTTATTAATTAGATCATTCTCCACTTGAGATTGACAATTTATCTAGCCTTATTATCAAATTACTACACTAATTTGGTGAATTACATAGTAGCCCCTTTATTTTATGATTCATCCCCCAATTTTTCTAGCTCTTCTTTCGTTAGGCCTGTTATCTCCATGACAGATTCAGGTTGCATTCCCTTGGACAGCATTTTCTTTGCCATATCTTTTTTTGCTATTTTTACTCCTTCTTCTCTGCCAAATTCTTTTCCGATTTCTTTTCCGATTTCTTTTCCGATTTCTCTTCCTTCCGCTAATCCCTTTTCTCTTCCTTCCGCTAATCCCTTTTCTAACCCTTCACGCAATCCTTTGTCACGCCAGGAGTTAGGTAATTTTTTTACAAATTCCTCTAAGCTTTCATCATTTGAGTTCTGTATGCTTTCCATTAGTTTTTCCTCCTCTATATGATTTAATTTTACATACGTCTCAAAAAAGCCATATATCAGTTCCATTTTAGCCGCATCTAATTCTAATTTTGCCAGCATACGCAGAAATTCTTTTTTCACTTGTACCTTTTCGCTATTCTTATAACCCATTTTACTAAGTAAGGCTGCTGCAACTGGGTTATTGGATCTCAGAAACGAACGCCAATCCTGTTTCTTTAGTTCTATTTTTAAAAAATGAAAAGTTAAAACATGGAGGAAAGGGAAAGTTAATTCAAAATAATCTTGTTCATCACGAACCTTATCATAACTGAATACTGCTATGGGTATAATTGGTTTTCTATACCTATTATACAATATACTAAAGTAATGATACATTCTTTCATGAAAATTCTTTTGCTCATAACTCTGTGATTCTACATGAATAATAATAAGCGTATCCTGGTCTTTCAACCTACCTTCCATAACTATGTCAGCACGTCTTCTTTCTCCGTGAATCAAATCAGTAAATATTTCATCTGAAAGAGGTTTGAGTGAGGAAAAATCTAGTTGTTGATGTATAGAGGGGAAGAATACTTCGATAAATTCATCAAAAAATGTACCAATCAATTGTTTGAATAACTGATCATGATCAATATAAGTTGGAGTGTCTTCATGGACTTTCATTATTACAGACAATGTTTATCACCTCCCTAGTGAATATATCCACTAATAGTATATCGGTAATACAACACGAACACAAGAACAAACGTTCCTGAATACATTAATTTATATTTATTTGTGCAAATAAATCTTTAGCATATATTCTTCACTGCTAACAACTTCTCCCTTACCAACATCTATGCTAATATCATTATTAACATATAAACTGAGGTGAAGACGGTCATGTCAAAACAAAACCAATTAACATACAGCAAGATATTTATCATATTACTGTTATTTATTTCATTACTTATTACCTTTCGATTATTATGGATTCATTATCACGATCAATCAGAACAACCATCAGTAAAAAATGGGGTCCTTGACTTAAGAGAGTCGGAATTTACCAATAATGAAACCTACTTTCTAAATGGCGAATGGTCTTTCTATCCCGAAGATTTTATAGATGAAATACCAGCGAAGAATGCTAGTGGAAACAAAGAATTAATCAAAGTCCCAAGTGATTGGAGTGATACGTTAGCAAGTGATCACCCTACATCACCAGGCTACGGATACGGAAGCTATCACCTGAAGATACTATTACCCGAAACAGAACATCATTTTTTCGGCCTTCGTTTAAATAATATACATACGGCAGCAAAAATTATTATAAATGGAGATATACTTACTACTATAAATAACCCAGCGACTGAACAGAAAGAGCCAGCTACGTTTCGCGGACCTTCTACTTCTTTATTTTATACGCCAGAAGCTACCAATGAACTGGATGTTATTATCCAAGCCTCTAATTATGAAATTCCTTTTTTTGGTGGGATTAATAAATCTATCTTATTCGGTACTGAAGAAGCCATAACCTCTGAAACTAGCACCTTAGAATTTCTTCAATTAACTGTTATTGTCATTTTATTATTACATGCCCTTTATGCATTTGCTCTTTTCTTATTAGGAAAGGGTAAGTCACAGAAGGAATTGCTTTATTTTGGACTTATGTTATTGTTACTCGCTTTCGGGAATTTAATAGACGATGAAGTATTTATTCAGTTACCGTTTCATACAGAGTTTTCGTTTCGATTGCTCATGTTTATTTTTATAACAACCTTGTATGTCATGATCCATTTTATTCATCACTTATATAAAACGCACATCACCTTTATTAGACTACTTTCTGTAAGCAATATATTACTGTCAGCATTAACGTTATTTCTGTTTCCATTTGAACATTTTGTTGTATTAGTCATGATTCTCTATTTATATTATTTTATATCGATTTCCTATATGTTTATCACAACACTGAAACACATACGTAATGGTGATTATAATGCCATCTTTATTTTACTATTTATTTGTAGTTACACATCCAATATCGTCTGGGGAGCTGCTATACAGACTGGACAAATTGAATTTCCATTCTATCCATTTGATTTCTTTATATCGATTGTATTAATCGCTATCCTATTATTTAGAAGACATATTCATTTAGTACAACTAAACAAACAACAGACAGCAAAGTTAATAGAAGAAGATAAGAAAAAGGATCAATTCTTAGCAAATACATCACACGAAATTAGAAATCCGTTACATGGTATGATTAATATTGCTCAATCGATTATTAATAAATATGCGAATACGCTTGATTCAGATACAAAAAGTAACCTCAATCTGTTAGTGCGAATTGGTCACCAACTCACATTTACTTTAAATGATATTTTGGATATCACGAGATTAAAAGAAAAACAAATACATCTCAATAAAGTACCTATCCAATTACACTTGGTTACATCAGTTGTAATGGAGATGGTTCAGTTCATGTCAGACAATAAATCTATTAAAATGAAAAATGAAGTATCTACCTCATTCCCAGCTATACTTGCTGACGAAAATCGAATGATACGGATTCTATTCAACCTTATTCATAATGCGGTTAAATACACGGATTCCGGAACTATTACCGTGACAGCAAAGGAAGAAAATAAATATGCTGTTATTTCAGTTACAGATACAGGGATTGGAATTAGCAAAAACGCACTAGAGAGGATTTTTCTCCCTTATGAGAAATTGACTAAGACAGATGTCGATAGTGGCGGTATTGGATTAGGTCTCAATATATGTAGACAATTAGTGGAACTTCATAATGGAACGATTCATGTTGATTCTGAATTAGGAAAAGGCACTACTTTTACTTTTCGTATACCTTTAGCAAATAGTAGAGAAAGCGATAATCAAAACATAAAAACTAACTCACTGTTAAGTACGAATCTTTCTCTAGATTTAAAAACAACTAAAAACTCTAATAACAATCAAGCTAACTTGTTAATCATTGATGATGACCCCATTAATGTTAAAGTGGTTCGAAACCTGTTAGAAAGTGACTATCAAATTACTAGTATAACCGATCCTAGAGAAGCTTTAAATATAGTGACAGAAAACAATTGGGACTTAATTATTTCAGATGTGATGATGCCACATATTTCAGGATATGAATTAACCAAACAAATCAGAAAAGAACATTCTATTTCTGAACTACCGATATTATTGTTGACCGCAAGAAATCAACCGGAAGATATATATACTGGTTTCCTATCAGGCGCGAATGATTATATCGCAAAGCCGGTAGATGCACTAGAACTTCAAGCGCGTGTAAAAGCTTTGACAGATTTGAAACAATCAGTCACTAAACAACTACGTATAGAGGCAGCTTGGTTACAAGCACAAATAAAACCACACTTTATCTTTAATACATTAAACACGATTGCATCATTAAGTACTACTGATACAGAGAGAATGACGACATTATTACATGAGTTTGGAAATTATTTATACAGAAGTTTTGATATTAAAAATACTTTACCATTAGTACCGTTGCACGAAGAAATTGAATTAGTCGAATCGTATATTTATATTAATAAACAACGATTCCAAGATAGAATTGAAGTGCAAGTAAATATAGAAAACCCTAAAGAAATACAAGTTCCACCACTATCTATTCAAACTATTGTGGAGAATGCTCTAAAGCACGGTATATTGAAACAACGTGCTGGCGGAACTATTCGAATAGAAGGCAAACATACAAAAATTGGTTATCAGATAAAGATTACAGATGATGGAGTCGGTATGCCAGAATCAAAAGTTTTAGATCTTGTCAATCCAAAAGAAACGCAAAGTGGAATTGGATTAGTGAACACACATCAAAGACTAGAAAAACTATTCGGTCAAGGATTAAACATACATAGTGCTGAAGGCAAAGGCACAGAAGTAAGCATGACCATACCAAAAAATAATTGATAGCTTTTTATTAAAACCTTCATATTCATATGGAGGTTTTAATTCGCAACAAATGCTAAAGCGTTTACTTTTAAATAATAATTCTACCGCAATCATATATTAAGGAAATATTTTTTTATTCATCTATTTTTTTGCTTTATATAACTTTCTGATGTAAAATTATTCTATTACTAGAATAATTTTCTTAATAAATAACCACCCCTTAACAATCAATATTTAGTCAGCCAAAAATATTGTAACTCTAGAAACTATACAATTTCTTAACAATTAGGCAAAAAGAACTATTGTATAGAGATAGAGATTAGGGGGGGATCAAATGAATGTCATGCTTTTTGATGACGAAGCACCTGCTCTAGACTTTCTAGAGCATCAGTTGAATTTAGTTCGCAGTGTGAACGTTATTGGTAAATATTCGCACACTAATATTCAAGCAATTAAGGCAACGATAAGATTAGCAGATGTTGTTTTTCTCGATATTAAAATGTCTGAATTAAATGGACTAGAATTAGCTGAAAAAATACTAGAAATAAAACCTAATTTACCTATTATTTTTGTCACTGCATATGATGAATATGCTATTCAAGCTTTTGAACTAAATGCACTAGACTATCTTTTAAAACCTGTACAATTAGATAGATTAAAAAAAACGGTAAAGCGAATTGAATTGTTTATCAAGTACAAGTCGAAAGAAATACAGGAAACTTCTGAACACTTAACTATTAATGTGTTGGGTGAATTCACATTCCAATTGAACAATTATAACCCAGAAATAATCACATGGCGGACTACGAACGCACAGCAATTATTTCTTTATTTACTTCATCATCACGATCAGATTGTATCTAAATCTGAATTAATTGAATTACTTTTTCCTTATACAGAAGTGGAAAAAGCTTATTCATTGTTATATGTCACCATTTATCAGGTCAGACAAGCAATATGTAATTACGATAAATACATAACGATTACTAATATTCAGAACGGATATGTATTAAATTTAGATAAAAATACAAGTATTGATAAAGAAGTGTGGGAAAGTGAACTCAGTAATGCTCCTAAAGTTGATATTAAGACATTAAATCAACATGAAAAAATAATGAGTCTTTATAAAGGACGTTATATCCAAAAGCAAGATTACTTGTGGCTTGAGGGAGAACGTTTCAGGCTAGAAAAGCTGTGGGTAAACCATGCTCTAAAGATTGCAAACTATTATTATAAACATCATTTTTTCGAAAAAGCTGCTAACTGGTATATTCAGATTGCAGATGTAGTTCCTGAAGATGAATCTGTTAATTTTACGTTAATGAAAATATATGCATCAAAGAACTATGGAGTATTAGTGGATCACCAATATAATCTATTAAAAAGCGCTTTAGACGAATTTAATATAACGATTAGTCCAGAGATAGAAAAATGGTACCATGAATGGAAATTGTCATTAAAAAGGGGAAAAGTTGACAAATAGTATATTACGAAGATAATAAACCCGAAAAATCCGAACTCATCTCATTTTTATACTAAAATTTACATGATAGTTCGGATTTTCCCTTGTTTTTCATTTTTTTGTTGCTTATATCCCCACAATATAATTAAGTATCACTATTCAACAAAGTCTATGAACAGTCGGGAATTTACAATGATTAGCATCGTGATAAACTATTTGGTTTTTTCCTTGCTGTTTAGCAACTTGTAGTGCTTGATCAGCTTCGTCCAATAATAGTTCAAAGTTGTTATGTAGCCTTCCGATGCTTATTCCAATACTACCTCTAATCGTTATCGCTTGATCTTTAAAGTAAATGGAATGGTTGATATTTTTTAGCAATGATTCTGCTACTTTTTTAGTATAGTCTTTATTAACATAATCAGAAATGAATACAAACTCATCTCCTCCAATACGAAAAAACCCTTGTTTAGCATCTTTCAGCTTTAGAATTTTATTTCCAAATGATAGCACAACTTGATCACCTTTTATATGACCATATGTATCATAAATATATTTGAAATTGTCTAAATCAATATAAAAAATAGCAACTTTCTTTTTACGTTTTTTGTGTACAAATTGATGTAAAGCATGTCGATTAGGTAGGCCTGAACTGAAATCTTGAAAAGCCATTTTTTTATATTTATTTCTGCTGATAAATAATATCCATAAAATAAGTACAAGCATTACCATAACAAGAAGTGGTAAACTTTTTTCGATAAGTAACATTTGGGCAACTCCTGAAGTTTATTGTTCCATTTAGTAAATTATTCATGATGGTAAAACTGTCAATAATTAGTATAATCCATTCTTCTATACATATTTTAAACAAACTCAACATTTGAATAGGTATATAGGACTATAACCAGACACTTAGGAGGTTAATATGAATGAATGTATGTTTATTCGATGATGAACCGATGGCACTGGACTATCTCCATCATCAATTAAATAACTTTTCAAATATTAATGTGTTGCATAAATCTACCGAACCTCTCATTGATCACAACCACAACTTTTGGAATGAATTGGACATTGTATTTCTAGACATAGAAATGCCGGAGACAAATGGATTAGCATTAGCAGAGCAGATAACAACCTACAATCCACATATAAATATCGTATTTGTAACAGCTCATGATCAATATGCACTTGAGGCATTTGAAATGCATGCACTAGATTACTTATTGAAGCCTGTAACAGTTAAAAGATTGAAAAAAACCATTCAACGTGTTAAATCCATAGGTTCCCGTTCTGAAAACAAACATATCGATTCTACAAATACGCTTCAAATTAATGTTTTCGGTGGACTAACTTTCCAACTGGATAATAGCTCTACCCCAGAATCAATAAAATGGCGAACTTCTAAATCAAAGGAGTTGTTCCTATACCTACTACATCATGAGGGCAAACTTGTATTGAAATCTGAATTAGTGGAGGCACTATGGGGAGAAATTAATGTAGATAAAGCATTTTCATATTTATATGTTAGTATCTATAACATTCGACAAGCTCTAAGAAAACTTAATAACTATATAAAAATTTCAAATATTGAAGATGGGTATTCACTGCAATTACATAATGTCCAAATAGATAAAAAAGAATGGGAAAAGCAATTGCAGGAAGCTCCTGACATTAATCTGTATACAATAGAGACACACGAGGAAATCATGCAATTATTCACAGGTAATTATCTAGAGGATTTTGATTATCTTTGGTTACAGGGAGACAGATTTGAGCTAGAGGAGATCTGGCTTCACCACTCAAGAAAAATGGCACATTGCTACCAAGTTCACAACTATATTGAAAAAGCAATCATCTGGTACACTGAAATTATTAAAAAAAGACCAGAAGACGAAAATACCGCCTTCCATTTAATGAAATTATACGCCTCTTTAAATTACCGAATGTTAGTAGATTATCATTACAAACAATTGCACAAAAGTATGGCAGAATTAGATTTAACAGTAAACTCTGAAATTACCACGTGGTATACGAATTGGAAGAAGAATTGATAAAGAGCAAAACACTGATCCAAACAATAGGATCAGTGTTTTTCTACTTCTAAAAAATCATTCATTGTATTATTAAGTTTTATATAGTAGGCTGAAACAACCGTATAAATCTGCTTGATAGATAACATCATATTCGTTCAGTAATAAATAATACAACCGGACCGATGATTAATAATGCAATTCAGTTAGAATTACCTTGGCAGTAGTAACACTTTCTTTTAAAAAGCTCTCACCAAAAACAGTGAGAGCTTTTTGCAATCTCGATCTTATGACTGTTTTCTCCATCTAACTAGGATTATAGATAGTAAGCCTAAGAATAATAGAACTAAACCGGCTGCTAACAGGTTAAAAGTATCTGTTGCTGTATCAGGCAAATTATCTTTGCTTGTTTTATCTGCATCAGTTGAGTTACTAGTTTTATTTGAATTACTTGGGTTACTAGTATCATCTGAGTCACCTGAGTCTTCGGATTTTGTTGACTCTTGTGAATCAGTTTCTCCTGATTCTTCAGATTCTTCTTTTACAAACCCGAAATCTAGCGTTGGATCACGTTCTTCATCTTCTGTTAGATAACGAGATGTCGCAAACCACGTAGATGAATCTATTGCACGATCATCTCCTACTTCATGCAAGGTTGGTTTATACCCTTCTAAGGCTTTGGCTGATGCTTCCCTGTCAATTCTTACAATATACGTATTGTCAATTGGCAAGTTATCAAATGTATACCAACCATTTTCATCTGTGATTGTTGGTCCAACTGGACTACCGTAAACATCTGTTACCGGGTTGCCATCTTCATCCTCAATCGTTAAAACTACGCCTTCGATTGGAATATCCGTGTCATCTTGAAGACCATTTTTGTTCTTATCAAACCATACATAGTCACCCACACTTACTTTTTTAGGGCTGTTTACAATGACAACATTGTTTTTATCTTTTACATCAATAGAGCTTTTATAGCCGTAAACTTCTTCTTCCACAACAGTGTAGTCAATCTCTTCTCCATCTGCGTAGATGTCTAATCCATCGAAGTCTGCTTGCCAATTATTGGATTCGCTCAATTCAACTGAATCCACTTCTTCCTCATTAGCTAGTAAATAAACAGTGATCGACTCTGGACGTGCTTCTTTATTATTCGCATCGTTCCATCGTTTCACAACGTTGATACTTGATTGCTCAGGAGTGTAGCTGTTTGTGATATCCATACCGTCAATGGTAGTGGAATAATCCGCTATACCATCTTCTTGGATGGTGTAATTGATTTCCTCACCGTTTGCGAATTTCGCTAGATCGGTAAATGCAAATTCCCAATCCGTTTCCGCTGTTACCTCAACATCAGCTACTTCTTCACCATTAGCTAATAAACGAACCGTGATTGAGTCTGAACGTTTGTCGTCTTGATTATCAGCGTCTTCCCATGTCTTGGTACCAGCTAGATCAATTAGCTCTGGCGTATGACTGTTGGTTATGACATAGCCTTCGTTAGAGCTTCCAGTTATGGTTGTTTCATAACCTTCTACCGCTTCTTCTTCAATACTGTATTCAATAGCTTCGCCATCTGCATATACATCCAGTTCTG
>NZ_WJEB01000040.1:0-57057 GCF_010994085.1 Gracilibacillus saliphilus
TCTTAGTCATAGGGACTAGGGAGTTTTTTGTTATGGAAAGAAAGTATAAAAGCAGCTGTGTTAATTCATGCTAGCGTTGTAGATGAAAAAATTTGAAAATGATTTCTATAAATTTAATATCTTATCCCAAAATTTAGTATATAATAGGTGAAAAGGTATGGAGGGGTTTTATGGATTTCTGGTCTTCTAATTTGTATGATGAAAGGCATAGCTTTGTATCGAACTTGGGCGAAGGTGTGTTGTGTTTACTTTCTCCCAAGGAAGGAGAGCGGATATTGGATGTAGGATGTGGTACTGGTGATCTTGCAAATGAAATAGACAAAATGGGGGCTAATATTACCGGAGTAGATCGCTCAGCTAATATGATACAAGAAGCTCAAAATAAGTACTCAAACCTTCATTTTCAAGCAATGGATGTATATGATATGGATGTATATGATATGGAATTTCATAATGAATTTGATGCTGTTTTTTCTAATGCTACATTGCACTGGGTGACGAAACCAAAGCAGGCATTGGAAAGGTTATATCAAAGCTTGCATTCAGGTGGAAGATTAGTAGTTGAGTTTGGTGGTAAAGATAATGTGTTATATATAAGACAGGCGATTCAAGAGTCCTATCATCAATTATTTCCAACATATGATCAATTAGAGGAGCCATGGTATTTTCCGAGTATAGGAGAGTACACTTCGCTAATGGAGGAGGTTGGGCTTACAGTTAGTTATGCAAGATATTTCACTAGACCAACTCCGTTAGATGGGGAAGATGGATTGAAGAATTGGATTTTTATGTTTGCAGCAGGCATGTTAGCCCATTTAAATGATGCGGAAAAGGAACAATTAGTAAAGCGTGTTGAACAGGTATTAAAACCAACATTGTACAAAGATCAACAATGGAATGCAGATTACTGTCGAATTCAAGTGATTGGATACAAGAAATAAAAATGTTTCACGTGAAAAAACAATAAAATTGTCGAAGTGAAAAAATCTATTATTCTTTGTATATTATTTGCTAGATTGGCCATACTACTTAATGGAGGTGTGGCATATGGGGAAGAATATTCATATTTGTGGTATATGTAATCAAACAAAGGAAGACGGAATTTTTTTATATCAACTTTATATTTGTCAGGAATGTGAGGAAAAAATCATTTCCACGAGTCCTAAAGACGAAAATTATCAATTTTATGTAGAAAAATTACGTGCTATCAATCAATCTTCTTATACTATATAATGGAGTCACTACTAGTGATTCCATTTATTTTTTTCTGAATTCCCATAAGCTATCAATACAAATTATCTATAAAAGAGAGGCAATAGAATGGATAGCAAGCAAAATCAAATCCCACTCTATCAAGCAATAACAGACTTTAAGGATAACCAAAATGTATCACTCCACGTTCCAGGTCATAAAAATGGAGAAATATTTGTCACGAAGGCAAAGAAACATTTCCAATCGTTTTTGCAAATGGATTTAACTGAATTAGATGGGTTAGATGATTTACATGCACCAGAGGGTGTGATTCAAGAGGCGCAACAATTAGCTGCTGATTGGTTTCAATCTAACTATACATATTTCTTAGTGAATGGTAGTACTGTAGGAAACTTAGCTATGATATTAGCAACATGTGATTCAGGTGATCAAGTCCTCGTGCAGCGGAATTGCCATAAATCGATTTTGCATGGGATGGAATTAGCAGGAGTTCAACCAATTTTCCTGCCTCCAGCATATAACAAAATCAATCAGAGGTATACAGCACCTTCTATAGCAACTGTAAAAAAGGCGATAGCTGAATACCAAGAGGCAAAAGCACTAATCCTTACCTATCCGGATTATTTTGGAGACATATATCCAATACAAGAGATTATTGATCTAGCTCATTCTTGTAACATAACCGTTCTAGTGGATGAAGCACATGGCTGTCATTTTTCTTTACCATCCTTACCCGTACCATCCGCTGTCGAACTGGGGGCAGATGTTGTTGTTCAGTCCGCACATAAGATGACACCGGCTTTAACGATGGCAGCATATCTTCATGTGCAAAGTAGTCGATTAGAGCGAGAGAGGATAAGCTATTATTTGCAAATGTTGCAATCAAGTAGTCCATCGTATCCGATTATGGCAAGTTTGGACTTAGCAAGGTATTATTTAGCTACTTTTACGATAGAACAAAGTGAAGATTTATTTGCTTATATAGAAAAAATTCGTACTTGTTTTAATGATAGTGATGACTGGATCTTGGAACAGAGCGATGATCCATTAAAAGTATGTTTGCGTGTTAAAGAAGGAGTAAATAGTCAAGATATCAAACAACTATTCGAGGAAGAAAAGCTTTACCCAGAATTCATAACAGACAAACATATCCTATTTATTTTGGGGTTAGAGCCGACAATTGAACCTGACATTTTAATAGATAAAATAAGGAGAATTACTGATAGATTAATTTTTTCCTCTAAGCGTGCTACAATAGAAGATAAAAACCATTACTTTAACGAAGATATTAAACCACTAGCATTATCATATGCAGATATGCGACATCAAGAGCAAAAGTGGTGCAATTGGAAAGAGGCAGCTGGTAAAATTGCTGCAGAGGCAATTATTCCATATCCACCTGGAATTCCCTTACTTGCGAAAGGTGAGGAAATTAGCGAAACAACAGTAAAGAAGATACAGGATTTATTGGACCAAAAAATAAGTTTTCAACCAAAAAATCGAAGAAATGGTTTATATATTTATGATGTAACAGAAGGAGAATGAACGTGTTTATAACATTTGAAGGTGGCGAAGGTGCTGGAAAAACAACTATCATTAACCGACTGGCACAACGCTTAACAGAAGACGGACATCAAGTAATCCAAACTAGGGAGCCGGGTGGTATCCCGATTGCTGAAAGAATTCGTGACATCATTTTAGATACAAAAAATACGATGATGGATGCACGAACAGAGGCACTATTATATGCTGCTGCACGAAGGCAACATTTAGTCGAGATAGTAGAACCTGCATTGAAAGAGGGTAAAATTGTACTTTGTGACCGATTTGTAGATAGCAGTCTTGCTTATCAAGGTGCAGCACGTGGTCTTGGTGTGGAGGAAGTTTTTCAAATAAATCAGTTTGCAATTGCAAACCTGATGCCAGACCTTACTCTGTTTTTTGATATACATCCTGAAGAAGGATTAAAACGAATTAATAAAAATATGGAAAGGGAACAAAATAGGTTAGATTTAGAATCATTATCTTTTCATCAACAGGTTTATGAAGCATATCAACAGTTACTTACAAAATTTCCTGATCGTATCGAGAGAATTGATGCAAACTTTGATATAATAGAAGTAGAAGAACAATCATATAAAAAGGTAAAAGCATATTTATCACGGTAAACGTCTTTAGAAGCATTACAGAAAAATAAGAGGTGTTAGTACCTTGATAATTATGCCAACAGCGGGATGAAGCAACTTCCCTCTGATGGAAGTCTTATTTTATACTAAGGTGAAATAAAAAATAAGGAGGTGGCAATTGTGAAATTAATTATGGCGGTTGTGCAAGATAAGGATAGTAATCGTTTGATTGATGCACTTGGAGAAAAGCAGTTTAAAACGACGAAATTATCCTCTACTGGTGGTTTCTTAAAGGAAGGCAATACGACACTGATGATTGGTTGTGAGGATGAGCATGTTGATGATGCGCTAGATATTATCCGTGATAATTGCAGTCAACGAGAGCAATTGGTTTCACCTGTTTCTCCGATGGGCGGAAATGCGGATTCTTATATTCCACGTCCAGTCAATGTAGAAGTTGGCGGAGCAACAGTATTTGTCGTACCTGTCGATTCTTTTCATCAATATTAAAAGGTAGGTTTCACCAGTTATGAAAATTAGTCAAGAAATGCGTACACAACTCGAAGCATTGAACAAAAAGGATCAACAATCAAGGCCACCATCACAAAGGTTTGATACGATGGTAAGACAGCAATCCACGCAATTAAAACAAGCCGAGCTACAAAAATTAATGAGTGAATTGACTGCTCAAGGACAGAAAATTGCTCGGTTTCGTTCCTTTAAAGATCTCGCTGCATATAAAAGAATGGTCAAGCGGTTTGTCAAAGAAGCAGTGGATTATGGGATGGAGTTGAAACAATCCCACAGTTTTATGTTAGATGGAGATAACCGTAGATTAACCATTGTAGAAGAAGTAGATGAAAAGCTAGTGGAATTAACTGAATCTGTTATGGATCAAGAAAAAAACTCTATTCAAATCTTGGACTTAATTGGAGAAATAAAAGGTCTCCTTATTAACCTATATACGTAAGCATACAGAGGATAGATTAGCGGAGAAAACTAATCCATCCTCTTCTTTAAAAAAGGGAAAGAAAGCATAATTGGTATCACAACTTTTATAAGTAAGTATGATAGGAAAACGTATATTTTAAGAAGCAAGAATAGTTATACAGATAGAGTTGCAAATTTTGAAAAGTAGTTATTTATGAGTAAAAATAATTGCGTTCTTTTATGCTAGCGTTGTAGAGCATGATTAAAGCGAAGGTCGCCCACTTTCACTCCTGTGGGAATTGTTTGACCTGAAGATCCACTTTTTCGAGCGGTTTTGAGTCGAAAAAGTTAGCTGAAGGGCAATCCCCCCGGAAAGGGAAGTGGGCAGCCAGAGTGGCGGTTATGTGATTGATACTTTTCACAATGGCCACTAAAACAATCTCAGATCCACTTAGTATGTATGGATAAGGACTGAGCGGATTTTGCTCAGTTTTTCTTAATCAAAAAAAGGAAAGTAGGCAATAATATGGACACGGTATGGGCGGACATGCTAGAAAAACAATCTGTTGTCAGTAAGATGGTAATGAACAGTATTAAAAAATCAAGAATATCTCATGCCTATCTATTCCACGGTGATAAAGGTACGGGAAAGTATGAGCTTGCACTCCTTCTCGCAATGAGTATCTTTTGTAAAGAACGGACAACTGTCGACCCGTGTCATCAGTGTAGTGACTGTCGCCGGATTAAAAGTGGCAATCATCCTGACTTACATATTATCATCCCTGATGGAGCAAGCATAAAGAAAGAACAAATCTTACATTTGCAAAAGGAATTTACGTATACTGGACTGGAATCCAATAAAAAAGTATATATTATTTTACAGGCGGAAAAAATGACCGATAATGCATCTAACCGGTTGCTAAAGTTTTTAGAAGAGCCTAGCCAGCAAACAACTGCAATTTTATTAACAGAGAATAGTCATGCAATGCTGTCTACAATTCGTTCTAGATGCCAGATGATCGCATTTAAACCACTCAATCCTAAGCAATTAGAGCAAAGTTTACAAAGAGAAGGTTTAACAGAATCAAATGCCCGTCTAATGACTCATGTAACAAATAATTTATCAGAAGCAATCGAAAAGAGTAAGGATACTTGGTTTGCACAGTCACGAAAATTAGTGGTACAATTAGTTGAAATGCTTCAACATAATAAAGACGAAGTGCCAATATTTGTGCATACGCAGTGGATGCCACATTTTAAAGAACGTACACAGTTACAAGAAGGTCTCGATTTATTATTATTATGGTTTAGAGATATTGTTCATTATCATTTAGATGAATCTTCTAGGATTGTGTTTGCTAATCACCATAATAAGTTAGAAGCAGCAGCGATGTATTGGTCGATAAACCATGCGACTGATAACTTACAATATATTATGGAGGCAAAACGTAAATTAGAGCAAAATGTGCACCCACAGTTAGTATTGGAGCAATTAACACTTCAACTACAGAGGTGAATATTTGTGATAGAAGTTATAGGTGTCCGCTTTAAAAAAGCGGGTAAAATATATTATTTTGATCCAGATGACTTAAAGGTCGATACAGAGGATTATGTCATTGTGGAGACTGTCAGAGGAGTAGAGTTTGGTAAGGTTGTTGTTGCGAATAAGCAGGTCGATGAAGAAGATGTTGTTCTTCCCCTCAAGAAAGTAAATCGTATTGCCAATGACAAAGATAAATTGATTGTCGTGGAGAATAAGGAGATTGCTGAAGAGGCTTATCAAACATGTCAGGGAAAAATAAAAGAACATGAATTGGAAATGAATTTAGTCGATGTAGAATATACATTTGATCGCAATAAAGTCATTTTCTACTTCACAGCGGATGGCAGAGTTGATTTTCGTAATTTAGTAAAAGATCTTGCTTCTGTATTCAAAACACGTATTGAATTACGTCAGATTGGGGTTAGAGATGAGGCAAAGCTGTTAGGCGGAATTGGACCGTGTGGTCGTATGCTTTGTTGCTCCACATTTTTAGGTGATTTTGAACCCGTATCGATTAAAATGGCGAAAGATCAAAACCTTTCCTTAAATCCGTCGAAAATTTCTGGTCTTTGTGGACGCTTAATGTGTTGTTTGAAATATGAGAATGATGATTATGAAACGGCTAAAAAAGAATTACCGGATCTAGGTGAAGAAATAACGACAGCTTATGGCCATGGAAAGGTAGTCGGACTCAACATCCTGGAACGCCTTATTCAAATCGAAATTCCAGAAAAGGAACGTATGATTGAATACACATTAGATGAACTTATAGATGAAGGAGTTATTAATACCCAGGCCACAGAATAATGGGGTGGAGTATGTGAAGAAAAAGGAATTATTTGAACAAGTTTCTGACATGGAAGAACAAATTGGTCAATTATATCAGCAATTAGGAGATTTGAAACAGCAGTTAGGCGAAATGCTGGAAGAAAATCACCGGCTAGAGATGGAAAATCATCACCTCAGACAACGGTTGGACAATGAGCCGGAAAGTTCCGAGCAAAATGAACAAGCTGATGATGAAGCAGCAATTGGTGAAGGATACGATAATTTAGCCAGACTTTATGAAGAGGGCTTTCATATTTGTAACGTACATTTTGGAAGTCCAAGACAAGAAGGCGACTGCCTCTTCTGTCTACTATTCCTAAACAAAACCAAATAAACCAAACAAAGGCTGGCATACTCAAGTGTCAGCCTTTGTTTTAGAAATAAAGCAGAAAAAATATGAACAAAAAACTGCGCAGTAACGTGAGTATGGATATGCTCTCTTCCATTCTTCCTTGGAGAATGTTGACAAACCGCTTCGGCAGAATACTGCGCTTTCCGTGGGCACGGTCGCAGCTAACTTGGTAAAGAAAAGCACTTTACCAAGTGGATCTTCGGCTCGCGTGAGTTCCCACAGGAGTCTCCGTATTCTGCCTACGCTATTTTTGTTCTCTGATTATAGAAAGTAATGAACTCATGGAACTAAACTTTTCTGTTTTGTTACAGTGCTAATCGGCTGGGAATGCCCTTTTAGCATAGTCGAACCCTATGCTACATATGGTGGAGAAATCGATTGGTTGATTTCGGATAAGTGTTGTGGAGCATATCTTAACGAAGGCCGCCCACTTCCACTCCTGTGGGACCTGTTTGACCTGAAGATCCACTTTTACGAGCGGTCTTTGCTCGAAAAAGTTAGCTGAAGGGCAAACCCCACGGAAAGGGAAGTGGGCAGCCGGAGTGGTAGTTATCATCACGATATATTTTAAAATTATGTCTTAGATTACCGCACATCTAATTACTGCACTACTTAGAACAAACAAAACTTTCATTACTTCGCTGTATATATCAACTATGCACTTTATTGAAGGAGATAAACAAATGCAACTTAAAGAAGACGAACGTATTGATGATCTGTTAGCAGATCAAACCTTGCAAATCATTCAAAGCCCGACTAAGTTCGCCTTTTCCATCGATGCGGTGCTACTGGCAGACTTCGCTACAACACCAAAAACAAGAGGAAAAATACTGGACCTTTGTTCAGGCAATGCCGTTATCCCTTTGTTATTATCAAGGCAATCTAACGTCCCCATAACAGGCGTCGAAATTCAAGCACGGCTATATGACATGGCATGCCGCAGTATTGAGCTGAACAAATTGGACCATCAAATTGATATGATCCATGGTGATTTAAAGGATATGCCGGATCACTTCAAAAATAACAAATTTGATTTAGTAACTGTTAATCCTCCTTATTTCCAGACTGAGAATAAAAATCATCAAAATCATAATGACTATCTAACAATCGCAAGACACGAAATCTATTGTACGTTAGAAGATGTGGTACAATCGTGTAGTAAGCTCGTTAAATCAGGTGGGAAAGTAGCCATGGTCCATCGTCCGTCACGTTTTGTCGATATTATTACTTTATTCAGGCAATATAAAATAGAACCAAAGCGTGTTCGTTTCGTGTACCCGAAAGAAGGAAAAGAAGCAAACATATTATTAATAGAAGGAATTAGAGATGGAAATCCAGATCTCAAGCTTTTGTCGCCATTATATGCTTTCGATGGAGAGGGAAATTATACAAAAGAGGTAGAAGGTATACTATATGGGAGAAAAAAATAATCATTTTGTCTATATTCTTAAATGTAAAGATGAAACATTATATACAGGCTATACAACTGATATCGAACGAAGATTGAAAATGCATGAACAAGGTAAGGGTGCTAAATATACAAGAGGTAGAGCCCCGTTTCAATTGCAGTACCAACAACAATGTAAGACAAAATCAGAAGCTATGCAGTTAGAAGCAAAAATAAAAAAGCTTACTAGAAGACAGAAGGAATTATGGATTAAAGAAAACCAAACGGAAAGGTATGGCGTATATGCAGATACAGAAGAGCTACCAGACTGATACAGAAAAAGGCACATTATACGTAGTGCCGACACCAATCGGCAATTTAGAAGATATTACGATTAGAGCATTACGTATATTGGAAGAGGCTGATGCTGTCTTAGCTGAAGATACGAGAAATACTGGGAAACTGTTACATCATTTTGAACTGAAGCAAAAGATGATCAGCTACCATGAACATAACAAAATGGCAAGACAGGATCAAATTCTTGAGATGCTAAGTAACGGAGAAAATTTAGCTCTAGTAAGTGATGCAGGTATGCCAGGAATTTCAGATCCAGGATTTGAAGTGGTACAAGCTGCCATTCAAGCAGATCTTCCCGTTGTGGTATTACCTGGGGCAAACGCCGCATTATCAGCCTTAGTTGGTTCAGGATTACCAACTGATCATTTTTATTTTTATGGCTTTTTGCCACGAAAGAAAAAAGATCGTGATCAGGCACTACAATTACTGCAATCAATGGATACAACGTTTATCTTGTATGAATCACCACACCGCATTAAGGAGACAATCAAGTTGTTAAGCGAATCACTTGGTGACAGACAAGTAGCAATAGCAAGGGAGTTAACCAAGAGATACGAAGAATATATAAGAGGGAGATTACCAGAAATAGAAGAGTGGATAGCAGATAACTCGATAAAAGGCGAGTGCTGTATTGTTGTAGAAGGAACTAAGGATAATTCACAATCGAAATGGTGGACAGATCTTACCGTAAAAGAGCATGTCGAAAAAGAGATGGAATTAGAAGGATATTCAAGTAAAGAAGCCATTAAAGCAGTAGCAAAAGAGCGCAATATTCCCAAAAGAGAAGTATACAATGCTTACCATATAGAGTAAACAAATAAAAACCCCGTTTCAATCATGAAACAGGGTTTTTATGTATCTTTATTTGTTTAATTTCTTTTGGATTTCGTCAACTAGTGTCTGAGCACCTTCAGGGCTAAGTACTAGTTTTCCATCTGCTAATGTAAAGTTGTCGTCAGAGATATCACCAGTAATATGACAAGTCATATTTGGCTTATATTTTTGTAATATGATACGCTCATCATCGACATAAATTTCAAGAGCATCTTTCTCTTCAATTCCTAATGTTCGACGTAGTTCGATCGGAATTACAACACGACCAAGCTCGTCTACCTTTCTCACAATACCAGTTGATTTCATTATTTATTCTCCCCTTTGATAAATAAATTCGGCAATATTCGACATCTATAGCGTTATAATACCATTAGTTGCCATTATTGTCAAACCTAATTTTCTCATTTTTTTCAAGCTTTTATAAAAAAATTGAAGAATTACAAATGAATAGTTTGTAGTGATTTTTCGACAATTTTAGATGTTTTAAACATAAAATAAATGGTGACAATGTATTTATAATGGAAAATTGTTCGAAAAATCGCTACAATGAATACAGACTGTTTATATATAGATAAAAGTGTATTGAGGAGGTTATAGCATGACAGAGCAAAAGAAAACTTTTTATATAACAACACCGATCTACTATCCTAGTGGAAATTTACATATTGGCCATGCCTATAGTACGGTTGCAGGAGATGCGATGGCACGATACAAGCGACTCCGAGGATATGATGTTCGTTATTTAACAGGAACAGATGAACATGGGCAAAAAATCCAAAAAAAAGCGGACGAAGCAGGCGTTACCCCACAAGCATATGTAGATGAAATCGTTAGCGGTATTAAAGATTTATGGGAAAAGCTAGATATATCATATAGTGATTTCATTCGTACGACAGAAGAGCGTCATAAAAAAGTTGTCGAAAAAATCTTCGCAAAATTATTAGAACAAGGCGATATATATTTAGATGAATATGAAGGAAGCTATTGTACATCTTGTGAATCCTTTTTCACTGAAAGACAACTAGAAAATGGTCATTGCCCTGATTGTGGTGGTCCGGTTGAACATGTGAAAGAAGAATCGTACTTTTTCAAAATGAGTAAGTATGTCGATCGTCTGCTTGCTTTTTATGATGAAAACCCAGAGTTCATTCAGCCGGAAAGCCGTAAAAATGAAATGATTAATAACTTTATTAAACCAGGACTGGAAGATTTAGCGGTATCTCGCACAACATTTGATTGGGGTATTAAAGTCCCTGGAGATCCTAAACACGTCATCTATGTATGGATTGATGCATTAAGCAATTACATCACTGCATTGGGTTATGGTACAGAAGATGACAGTTTATATCAAAAATACTGGCCAGCAGATGTTCATTTAATGAGTAAAGAAATTGTTCGTTTCCATACGATTTATTGGCCAATTATGTTAATGGCACTTGATTTACCATTACCGAAAAAAGTTTTTGCACACGGTTGGATTTTAATGAAGGACGGAAAAATGTCGAAATCAAAAGGGAATGTTGTGAACCCGACTGATCTAACGGAGCGTTATGGATTAGATGCATTACGCTATTACCTGTTACGTGAAGTGCCATTCGGCTCAGACGGTGTTTTCACTCCTGAAGGGTTCGTAGACCGTACAAATTACGACCTTGCCAATGACTTAGGTAACTTATTAAATCGTACAGTAGCGATGATTAATAAATACTTTGATGGTGAAATTCCAGCATTCCGCGCTTCAGAAGAGTCCTTTGATGAACAATTAGAAACATTAGGGAGAGAAACAGTAGCTAATGTAGAAGAAGCGCTAGATGAGATGGGTTTCTCTGTTGCATTAACACAGATTTGGAAGTATGTAAGTCGAACAAACAAATATATTGATGAAACAGAGCCTTGGGTGTTAGCGAAAGATGAAAACAAAAAAGATCGTTTAGGTAATGTCATGGCACATTTAGTCGACAGTTTACGCCGAATTGCGATTTTATTACGCCCATTCTTGACACAAACACCGAATCGAATTTTCGAACAAATTGGTGTGAGTGACAACGAAGCACTTCATACTTGGGAGAGTTTGTTAGACTTCGGAGTAATTGAAGCAGGAACGAAAGTGGTTAAGAAAGATCCGATCTTCCCGCGTTTAGATGTTGAAAAAGAAGTACAAATAATTAAGGGTATGATGACCAAACCTGAGCCGGAGAAGAAAGAAGCGAAATCCGAAGAAAAAAATGAAATAACGTATGATGATTTTATGAAGCTAGATTTACGTGTAGCAGAAGTGACGCACGCTGAGAAAATGAAAAATGCCGATAAATTATTACGTATCCAATTAGATCTTGGTAGCGAAAAACGTCAGGTAATATCAGGTATTGCACAATACTATACTCCTGAATCTTTAAAAGGGAAAAAGGTGATCTGTGTAACCAATTTAAAACCAGTTAAACTGCGCGGCGAGTTGTCAGAAGGTATGATTCTATCCGGAGAAGACAAAGATGGATCTCTATCTTTGGCCACAGTAGAATCAGACTTACCAAATGGATCCGTAGTAAAATAAATATTAAAAAGTATACACACATTCCATTTGAAACGTGTGTGTACTTTTTATTTATGCGCAAAAAAATAGACTGCGAAGTAACGTGGATATGGAAAAGAGATCTCCCCTCTGTTCCGAGGAAAAAGGCTTCTCTTCCAGGGAAAAGATCTTTTCTTCCGAGGATAAGCGACTATATCCAGGGAAGAGAAGGCGATATCCTCGGAACAGCATAAGATTTCCCCGGAAGCGCCGTTCTGTTCCGTGGAAAAGATCCTCTCTTCCGGGGATAAACGACTATATCCATGGAAGAGAAGTCCTGTTAGCTTTGCAACTAAGCTACTTCAGTTTGTATCTACTACGAATGAAATGAGCAGAGTAGAATCAGTTTAGTTTGTTTTTTAAGGAGGAATAGTATGTTATTTGATACACACGTTCATTTAAACGTATCGCATTTTGATGAAGACCGTGAGGAAGTATTACAACGAGCAAAAGAGGCTGGTGTCGAAAACATGGTCATTGTCGGATTTGATCATGAAACGATCCCGAAAGCAATGGAGATTGCCGAACAACATGACCATATTTATGCTGCAGTCGGCTGGCATCCAGTTGATGCTATCGATATGACCGACAAAGAATTAGCGTGGTTAGAAGAATTGTCCTCTCATCCCAAAGTAGTCGCTTTAGGAGAAATGGGCCTAGACTATCATTGGGACAAGTCGCCGAAAGATGTACAACAAGAAGTTTTTCGCAAGCAAATTCAGTTAGCCAAAAAAGTTAACTTACCCATTATTATTCATAATCGCGAAGCGACAGAGGATATCATCCAAGTATTGCAAGAAGAAAAAGCAGAAGAAGTTGGAGGTATTATGCATTGCTACAATGATTCTGTTGACTATGTAGATGCATGCTTAAAGATGAACTTTTATATATCACTAGGAGGGCCAGTAACGTTTAAAAATGCTACTTTACCGAAGGAAGTAGCAAAGTATGTACCAGCTGATCGTTTATTAATCGAAACAGATTGCCCATTTCTCGCGCCACATCCTAATCGAGGAAAACGAAACGAGCCTGCTTATGTCAAGTTGGTTGCGGAAAAAATAGCAGAACTGCGTGAGGTAAGTTATGAAGAAATAAGTAAGCAAACAACTGAAAACGCCAAACGATTTTTTGGTCTAATAGACGGATGATGCCTTTAGTAGCATATGTTTCAGGTTATGTTACGGTAATGTAAACAAACTGAAATATTTCATGAAAAAAAGCAGCAAAACCCTTTGAATTCAAGGGTTTTGCTGCTTTTTCTTTTCATAACGCCATTTGACACTGAAAAAGGATCTTTATATAATACAACGGCGAGTAAAAAGGAGGGAAGAGTTCATGAAGCGTCTTAAAATTAGTCACTTATTGAACAACAAAGACTTCATTTACGCACTTTCTTTATTTGTATTTATCGGCTTTATTTGCACATCATTTTATGAATTATCAAAAGCAGAAGTTACAGTTGTTCAAGAAGGTGAATCAACGACAGTTCGTACACATGCCAAAACTGTCGAAGATGTTCTAAATGAACTTGCAATTGACGTGGGAGAGCATGATGAACTTTCACATGAATTAAAAGACCTCGTAAATAGAGAGATGAAAATCGAGCATACAATTGCAAATCAAGTAATAGTCAGCATAGATGGTAATGAACAAACATATTATACAACTAGTGATACAGTTGAAGAATTTTTGGCAGAGCAAGGTATAGAATTAACAGAAAATGATCAATTGTCATTAGCAGCAAATACAAAAATAGATGATAACTTAGTAATTGGTATCGATAAAGCTTTTCAAGTTACCATTGATGATGCTGGTAATGAAGAGCAAGTCTGGACAACTGGAGGTTCTGTTCAGGAACTATTAGCGGAATACGACATTGAATTAGATGAATTAGATCGTGTGGAACCAGAACAGACAGCTTCAATAGGCAAGAGCACCGATATCGAAATTACACGAGTAGAGAAAGTAACAGATGTTGTAGAAGAAGAGCAAGACTATAGTTTGGTGAAACGAAACGATAGTTCGCTTGAGAAAGGCAAAGAAGAAGTTGTATCAGAAGGTGAACCAGGTTTAGTTGAAAAACACTATGAAGTTGTATTGGAAAATGGGGAAGAAGTATCCCGTGAATTAGTGAAAGAAGAAGTCAAAAAAGAAAGTAAAGAAAAAGTCGTAGCAATTGGTACGAAGGAAAATCAACCAAAAACAACAACGACAACAGCTACTGCAAATACATCGTCCAATAATAACGGAACTGCAAGTGAAACAGTTTCTCGAGGTGACAAGGAAGAAAAGGGAGAAACCCTTTACATGAAAGCAACAGCATACAATTGGGACTGTGCATCATGCGACGGTAGAGGTAAGACTTCTACTGGATATAATTTAAAGGAAAACCCCAACGGAGTTGTAGCAGTAGACCCTAGCGTGATACCATTAGGTACAAAAGTTTGGGTAGAAGGATATGGATATGCAGTAGCTAGAGATACTGGCGGCAATATCAAAGGGAATAAAATCGATCTTCACATGCCAACCAAACAAAAAGCTGAGAGCTATGGTACGAAAACAGTACAAGTAAGAATTGTAGAGTAAATACAAAGCTTACCTTTCGAAGCAAAGGTAAGCTTTTTTGTGTTAAAATGAGAAAGGTTATGAGTAGGTATAAGCAAAACCTCTACTCGAAAGTTAGGTCATCATTGGTAACGTATCAATAAGCTATCTTAAGTAAGAATGGAGGAGCCTTTTTTGAAGGTGAAAGAAATCATTGTTGTAGAAGGAAAAGATGATACCGCAAAATTAAAACAGGCATTAGATGTCGATACAATAGAAACAAACGGTTCAGCTATCAACAAAGATATATTAGCACAAATTGCACATGCTAAAACTAAACGAGGGGTCATTGTATTTACTGATCCTGATTATCCAGGTCAGCGAATCAGACAAATTATTGATCAGCATGTTCCAGGTTGTAAGCATGCCTTTTTAAAAAGAGAAGAAGCTGTACCAGACAAAAAGCAACCTAAGAGTCTTGGCATAGAACATGCTTCATTGGATGTTCTCCGTGAGGCACTAGGACAAGTATATGAATTAACAGAGAGCGGAGAATCGGAAATTACCAAATCAGATCTGCTTCGTTTTGGTTTAATAGGTGGACATGGTTCAAGAGATAGAAGACAGAAGCTTGGGGAACAGTTAAGAATTGGACATATTAATGGAAAACAGTTATTAAAAAGGTTACAGATGTTTCAAATCGCTAAAGCTGAGTTTGAACAAGTGATGGAACAAATAATTCAGGAGGAACGTGCATGAGTGAACAGAAAGCAATAGCCACACCGAAACGAACAAAGGAAATTCTTGAAAAATATGGCTTTTCATTTAAAAAAAGTTTGGGGCAGAATTTCCTTATCGATGTAAATATTTTAAGAAATATCATCCATAATGCAGGCATTACGAAAGAAATGAACGCAATTGAGATTGGCCCAGGTATTGGTGCACTTACCGAACAATTAGCAATTGCAGCTAACAAAGTTGTTGCATTTGAAATAGACGGACGTTTAGTGCCGATTTTGGAAGATACTTTACAAGCGTATGATAATGTAGAACTCATTAATCAAGATATTCTCAAAGCTGATTTTGAAGAGGTATGGGACAGGTATTTTAAAGGCGATAAACCTGTAAAAGTAGTAGCAAATCTCCCTTATTACATTACAACACCTATTTTAATGCAACTATTGATGGCTAATTTACCTATTTCCAGTATTACCGTAATGATTCAAAAAGAAGTAGCGGAAAGAATGGCCGCTGCTGAAAATACAAAAGAATATGGATCTTTATCAATAGCAATTCAGTATTATACGGAAGCAAAAGTAAAAATGGTTGTACCGAAAACAGTTTTTATGCCACAGCCACGAGTAGACTCAGCAGTTTTGCATCTTGAAAAGCGGGCAACTCCACCTGTTACTGTTGAGGATGAGGAATTCTTTTTTCAATTAGTTCAAGCAAGCTTTCAACAACGGCGAAAAACATTACGTAACAATTTATCGCGACATTTTAAAGATATACTTTCAAAGGCTCAGATAGAAGAAGGTTTTGAACAAGTTGGAATTGATGGGACAAGACGAGGGGAATCTTTAAATATTCAAGAGTTTGCTGCTTTAGCGAATTATTTTAAGCAGTATGTAATAGAAAATTCCTAAAAATAAGGAGTTTTCTTTTTTTATACATAATTTTCTTAAAAAAAGGTAAGCTAAACACATAACTTCCAAATTTTTTTGTTGACAGCTTTCAATTATAATTGGTATAATGGAATATTTTTAATTGACGGTTGGACAAGAATGTAGTATAATAAATCTTAGTGAGGTGGAGTGTATTGGCTAAAACATTGGTTGAAATCAAACAAGGTTTAGATGGAAATGTCGGCAAACGTCTACGAATTAAAGCAAATGGTGGAAGAAAGAAAACCATTGAACGTTATGGAACATTAGCAGAAACATATCCTTCCGTTTTTATTGTTGAACTTGATCAACAAGAGAATGCATTTGAACGTGTATCTTACAGTTATGCAGATATTCTCACTGAAACAGTTGAATTAAATTTTACGGAAGAATTAGAAGCGGTCTCAGGGGAGCAGTAAACAATGTTTGCTGCTTTTTTTATTATAAAAATTAAAGAGACACATAATTTATAAACTGCGCAGTAACTGAACATAGATTTGTTCTCCTCCCGTACTCGTACTGCATTAAGAGATAATTTTGAAATATATCATGATGATAACTACCACTCCGGCTGCCCACTTCCCTTTCCGTGGGGCTTGCCCTTCAGCTAACTTTTTCGAGCAAAAACCACTCGAAAAAGTGGATCTTCAGGTCAAACAATTCCCACAGGAGTGAAAGTGGGCGGCCTTCGTTAAGATATGCTCCACTATATGTTGCGTAGGGTACGACTATGCTGAAAGGGTTAGTACTGTAGAAAAGTTTTGTTCCATGAGTTCATTTCTTTCTATAATCAGATAACAAAAATAGCGTAGGCAGAATACGGAGACTCCTGTGGGACAGCGAGAGCTGAAGATCCACTTGGTGAAGTGCCTTTCTTCACCAAGTTAGCTGAAGCCGAGCCCACGGAAAGCGCAGTATTCTGCCGGAGCGTATGTGAGCATTCATCATTAATCAGAATGGGAGAAAGCCTCACTTTTTCTCCTTTCATTACTTCACAGTATTTATCTAATTCGGTTAATAATGCAGTAATTGTGATATCATCTAAGCATGTGATTGCTCATGCAATTTTAAAGTCCCAACAAAATGTCCTTCACCCTTTTATTACCTCGTATCATAAAAAGTGAAAAACATAAAATAGGGTTGTCGTAAAACACGACAGAAAGGGAGTATCTTCAGATGGGTCGAAGACGAGGGGTAATGTCCAATCGGTTTAAAGAAGAGCTTGCTAAAGAATTAGGTTTTTACGACACGGTGCAAAAAGATGGTTGGGGTGGAATTACCGCACGAGATGCGGGTAATATGGTGAAAAGAGCAGTACAAATGGCAGAAGAGAGTTTAAATAAGGACAAAGTCTAAGACTTTGTCCTTTTTGCGCTTTTATTTGTTTTTATGGTATCTTTACATATAGTAAAATTCCTGAATATTAAATGGTCAGTAGGTGAGTGAAATTGTACACTATAGAAAAAGCCCCGGCTAAAATAAACTTAACATTAGATGTACTTTATAAACGGCCAGATCAATACCATGAAGTTGAGATGGTGATGACTACAGTTGATTTGGCGGATCGAATAGAGTTCTTTTTGTTAAAAGAAAACAAAATAGAGGTGGCCTCAGAAAATCGTTTTGTTCCCAATGATGAAAGAAATTTAGCATATCGAGCGGCGAGATTGTTAAAGGATCGTTATGATGTTAAAGAAGGTGTCCGAATTAAAATAGATAAACAAATTCCAGTAGCAGCAGGGCTTGCTGGTGGAAGTAGTGATGCTGCTGCAACATTAAGAGGATTAAATCGGTTATGGATGCTTAATTTAACGCTGGATGAATTAGCTGATTTAGGAGCTGAGGTTGGTTCAGATGTGTCTTTTTGTGTGTATAATTCCACAGCACTTGCCAAAGGGAGAGGGGAGACCATTATAGAATTGCCACCACCCCCGCAATGCTGGGTTATTTTGGCGAAACCTATTCAAGGTGTCTCCACACAATCTGTGTATAAATCTTTACAATTAGATGACTTAAAGCATCCTGATACAGAAGGAATGGTTCAGGCAATTAGACAATCTGATTATCAAGGCGTATGCAGTAGATTGAAAAATGTATTGGAAACAGTAACCTTGCCCAAAAATCCGGAAGTGGAACAAATAAAGCAACAAATGCTTAGTTCTGGTGCAGATGCAGTATTGATGAGTGGGAGCGGTCCAACTGTATTTGGGCTAGTACAACAAGAGAGTAGAGCAGATCGAATTTATAACAGCTTAAGAGGATTTTGTGAAGAAGTATATGTGGTTCGCTTATTAGGTTGTCATCAAAGACTTGATTAAACACGTATAAAATGTTATATTTACCACAAAATATTCGGATTTTGGGGTGTAGTAATGAAAAGAAGTGATCGTCTAGTTGCGATGACCAATTATTTAGTTGAACATCCAATGGAATTAATCTCTCTTCCTTTTTTCTCTGATACATATGGTGCTGCCAAGTCTTCGATTAGTGAAGATTTGTCCATTATCAACCACATGTTCAAAGAAGATGGGATTGGTTATTTAGAATCTATTTCCGGTGCTGCTGGTGGAGTAAAATATGTGCCTAATGTTTCGGTAAATAAAAGTGAATCCATGATCAATAAGTTATGTGAAGAGCTGGAAGATCCTAATCGGATTTTGCCTGGCGGTTATTTGTTTATGAGCGATATTTTAGGTACACCTAGTACTGTTAGAGATGTTGGTAGGCTATTTGCTTCTCGATTTGCAGGATTAAACATTGATTCCATTGTAACGGTAGCAACGAAAGGGATTCCTTTAGCCTATGCTGTAGCTTCATTTTTAAATGTTCCAGTAGTCATTGTTCGTCGTGACCCGAAAGTGACGGAAGGTTCAACCGTAAGTATCAACTATGTATCCGGCTCTTCTAAAAAAATTCAGACGATGGTTTTATCTAAGCGCAGCCTGAAGCCTGGGGAGAATGTTTGTATCATCGATGATTTTATGAAGGCTGGTGGTACGATTAACGGCATGAAAAACTTACTGCAAGAATTTGATGCCAATGTGAAGGCAATCGGTGTACTAGCAGAGGCTGAGGATGAAGAAGAAGATCGGGTAGTAGATGATTATACTTCTTTATTGCAAATTAAAAACGTGGATTCTACTAGTAAACAAATAGAGGTAATAAAAGGGAACTACTTTGATCAGTACTAACGGATCGTGTAAAAAGGTCTAAATATATCGAATTATGTCACTCACCACCTATTATAAGAAAATTTTCTTAAAAAGATAATATTTTTTAAAAATTAAGCAGGAATTTTAAAAAATTTGTTGAATTAAGATAATAAGTTCTTAAAAAGGGAAAAGGTGGTGAAACATAGTGGAAGTAACTGACGTAAGATTACGCCGCGTGAATACCGATGGAAGAATGCGAGCTATCGCATCCATTACATTAGATCATGAATTTGTGGTGCATGATATTCGAGTGATTGATGGGAACAATGGGATGTTTGTAGCAATGCCTTCTAAACGTACGCCGGATGGTGAATTTAGGGATATTGCACACCCAATTAACTCTGGTACTAGAGCAAAAATTCAAGATGCTGTTTTAGAAGAGTATCAACGTGCTGGAGAAACTGAAGTAGAGTATGAAGAAGCAGGAGCTTCTTAAAAACAAGGTTAAAAAAGCCTAATCAATTCTATTGATTAGGCTTTTTGTTTTTTGTCATCGTATACATAAAATATATGCACATAATCCATATACTGCGAAGTAACTTAGACATAGATTTGTTCTCCTCCGTACTGAATTTAGATGAGTGCATAATCGTCGCTGCGGAAAACTACTCCCTTTCCGGGGGCACGGCCTCAGCTAACTTGGTGAAGTGCCTTTCTTCACCAAGTTAGCTGAAGCCGAGCCTACGGAAAGCGGAGTATTCTGCCGGAGCGGTATCCCAGCACTCCTTATGGAAAGAATAAAGGAAAGCCTCACTTCGGAAAATTTCACTAGTACGCAGTTTGTATAGACTTCATCATTACAATTTTAATTCTTTAGTATCAGTGAGCCATCAATATTAAAATGTTGCCATATTATAGTTATTTAAATTATGCCATCTTTATTGAAAATACGTTTGTTTTCGTATATATTCATAATTGGGATATTATTGTACAAAATGAGCACAACCTTTTTTACATATTTTACATAAATATATAAGAAGCGAAGTGGAACGGAGGGACTACCTTGTCAAATCGGTATGCAATTGTTCTAGCGGCAGGAAAAGGAACAAGAATGAAATCTAAATTATATAAAGTTCTTCATCCAGTTTTAGGAAAACCAATGGTACAACATGTAGTTGATCAATTGAATGGATTAGATCTTGCTAGTATAACAACTGTCGTTGGCTTTGGAGCTGAGAAAGTACAGGAACAATTAGGACAAACAAGCGAATTTGTTATTCAGGAAGAACAGTTAGGAACAGGACATGCTGTACAACAAGCTGATAAATATTTAGCAAATAAAAAAGGTACTACCATTGTAGTTTGCGGTGATACACCATTATTAACGAAAGACACCATACAAGCTGTATTGAATCATCATGAGCAGGAACGTGCTGCTGTCACTATTTTAACTGCAAATGCAGAGGAACCTGCTGGATACGGGAGAATTGTAAGAAATGCAAATAATCAAGTTAGCAAAATTGTAGAACAAAAAGATGCAACAGAAGAGCAAAAAGCGATTCAAGAGATCAATACAGGCACATATTGCTTTGATAATGAATGGTTATTTGAAGCATTAAAGAAGGTATCTAATGATAATGCCCAAGGCGAGTATTATTTACCAGATGTGATCGAAATCGCACAAGAAGAAGGCCGAAAAGTAGCAGCTTATCAGACAGATAATTTTGAAGAAACAATTGGTGTTAATGATCGAGTTGCATTATCCCAAGCAGAAATACTTATGAAAAAACGTATAAATGAGCAACATATGAGAAATGGTGTAACGCTTATAGACCCAACCAATACTTACATAGGTACAGAGGTAACAATTGGATCAGATGTTGTAATTGAGCCTGGTTGTGTATTAAAAGGAAACACGACCATAGAAGATGAGGCGGTAATTGGACCGAATTCAGAAGTGAATGATTGCCATATTGGAGCGAATACAGTACTCCGTCATAGCGTTGCAACATCAAGCTATATTGGTCAGCGCGTTCAAATTGGACCTTTTGCACATATTCGTCCGGATGTATCGATTGGTGACGATGTAAAAATAGGTAATTTTGTTGAAATTAAAAAGTCAAAAATAGATAATAAAAGTAAGGTTCCACACCTCAGCTATATTGGCGATGCAGAAATCGGCAGTGGTGTAAATATTGGATGTGGAGCGATTACCGTTAATTATGACGGGAAGAATAAATTTAAAACAACGATAGAAGATGATGCTTTTATCGGGTGTAATGCTAATTTAATCGCACCAGTTACGATTGGTAAGGGAGCATTAATTGCAGCAGGTTCGACGATCAACCAAGATGTACCAGGTGATGCATTATCGATTGGCCGAGCAAAACAAGTCAACAAAGAGCAGTATGCAAAGAAATATAAATAATAATTATTAAAATCACATGGAGGTATACAAATGTCCTATAAGGATTCATCCTTAAAAGTATTTACATTAAACTCGAATCCAAGCCTAGCGGAAGAGATTGCAGCCAATATTGGGGTGGAGTTAGGAAAAAGCTCGGTAACAAAATTTAGTGATGGTGAGATCCAAATAAATATAGAGGAAAGTATCCGAGGTTGTGATGTATATGTTGTGCAGTCTACTTGTGAACCAGGTAATCAGCATATTATGGAGCTATTGATTATGATCGATGCATTAAAAAGAGCATCGGCAAAATCGATTAATATTGTGATGCCTTACTATGGATATGCCAGACAAGATCGCAAAGCACGCGCACGTGAGCCAATTACAGCCAAATTAATTGCAGACTTACTGCAAACAGCTGGTGCTACCAGAGTTATCACGTTGGATTTACATGCACCACAAATTCAAGGGTTTTTTGATATTCCAGTTGATCAGTTAGTCGGTGTTCCGATTTTATCTAGCTATTGGAGTAAAAAAGGTCTAGAAGATATCGTAGTAGTGTCACCTGATCACGGAGGGGTAACGCGTGCAAGACAATTAGCGGATAGACTGAAAGCACCAATTGCAATCATTGATAAACGCAGACCGCGTCCAAATGTTGCAGAAGTGATGAATATAGTAGGTAATATCGAGGGAAGAACAGCGATTCTAATCGATGATATTATCGATACAGCAGGAACCATTACATTAGGAGCAAATGCTTTAATTGAAAATGGAGCAACAGATGTCTATGCTTGTTGTACTCATCCAGTATTATCAGGACCTGCAATCGAAAGAATCGAGAATTCAAAAATTAAAGAATTAGTAGTAACAAATAGTATTCCATTACAAGAAGAAAAACAAATTGATAAGGTAACGCAATTATCTGTAGCACCTTTAATTAGTGAAGCGATTATTCGTGTACATGAACGTCAATCTGTAAGTATACTATTTGATTAAGTTTTTTTAAAAAAGAGGTTTAGCCTGTCACACTCGAGGGAAATATAGTAATATCAGTTATTTCCTGTGGAGGGTGATTATTTTGGCAGCAACTTTGCAAGCGAAAAAAAGAGAGAATTTAAAAACTTCTAATACAAGAGCAATTAGATCAGCAGGAGAAGTACCAGCGATTATTTATGGTTATCAAGTAGAACCAAAAACAGTGGCAGTAGACAGTATTGAATTATTAAAAACAGTAAGAGATGAAGGGAAAAATGCGATTATCTCATTACAAGTAGATGGTGATGCCGTTGATGTAATGTTGCATGATTATCAAATTGATCCATTAAGAGATGAATTAGTACATGCTGACTTTTATGCTGTTAACATGAAAGAAGAAATGGATGTACAAGTTCCAATAGTGTTAGAAGGTGAAGCAATAGGTGCTAAAGAAGGCGGCGTTCTCCAACAACCATTATATGATTTATCTATTAGAGCGAAACCTAAAGATATTCCTGAGCAGATTACAATCGATGTTTCAGATTTAGCTGTAGGGGATAGCATCCTAGTTTCAGATTTAAAAGAAGGAAGAAATTATGACATCCTAGAAGATGAGGGAACAACTATTGTTTCTATCTTAGTTCCAGACGAAGAACCTGCAGAAGACTCCGCTGTAGATGAACCGGCAGAACCAGAAGTTATTGCAGGGGATAAAAAAGAACACGGAGACAGTGAAGAATAAAAAATGCGTAAGGTAAACCGGTTGGAGCTAGATATCACTTTTGTAAATTTCTTATGAATAAGCAAGACGCAACTACCAAAAGTTGCGTCTTTTCACCGTTTTTTATGTTAAACTATAAGGAAGAAAAAAATAGTTAAAGGAAGTCTTTATGCTATGAAATGTATCGTAGGTTTAGGAAATCCAGGCATTAAATATCAGCAAACAAGACATAATGTCGGTTTTATGGTAGTCGACGAACTACTCGAGCGCCATGGTTGGACATTAAATAAAAGTAAATTTAAAGGGCACTTTACGATTGAAACTGTTGGAGAAGATAAAGTAATATTACTCCAACCGCAAACCTTTATGAACTTGTCTGGTGAATCACTCCGGCCATTAATGGACTTTTACAATCTTCAACCAGACGAAGTGACCGTTGTCTATGATGATTTGGATTTACCATTGGGTAAAATTAAGTTGCGGCAAACTGGTGGACATGGTGGTCATAATGGTGTTCGCTCTTGTATTGATCAATTAGGTACAAAGCAATTTAACCGATTACGTTTTGGTATCGGCAGACCGGATAGTCCGATGTCTGTTATTGATTATGTTCTTGGAAAATTTGATGAAGAGGATCAGGACATATTAAAAAAGTCAATTGATCATGCAGCTGATGCAATGGAAGCTTGGCTAAAACAGCCATTTCCAAAAGTAATGAATGAGTATAATTAGAATAACAGTGCTTATCATCAAGCCCTAGCAAAGTCTTAGCATTCTTATTAATTTGTACATTTAAAAATTCACTACGTTGACGGCTAAAAATTTAAAGTATAAATAAGTCATCATCAAGTATAGTTTTTACCTTTATCGGGTAAAATAACAACTAATTACTATAGCTTTCTGATAAGGAGGCGCGAATGATGACTTTATTATATACGTGTAAACATTGTGGTACGGAAATCGGAAGATTGAGGCCACAGATGTTGGATTTAGAAAAGATAGGTTGGAATGTGTTATCGACAGAGGAAAAGAACCAACTGATGAATTATCAACAAGATCAGACCGTTAAACTACAATCTATTTGTGAAAATTGCCAACAGTTATTAGATCAAAATCCACAGTACCATGAGTTAGATTATTTTATTCAATAGGATAACCTCAACTCTCCTTTCATTACACAATAAGCTTTGGTATGTTCACCAAAGCATTTTTGTGCGTTTTGGCAATTATTGAATAAATCAACATATATTAGGTTTAAGGCATTTAGGGGGAGCATTATGTATGAAATAAAACGATACTTACAAAACCGTGATGATGTCTATTCCATTATTAATGGGGTCGAATCCGGTTTAAAAGAACAATTAGTCTCGGGGTTATCTGGATCTGCCAGAAGTATGTTTACAACCCTGATACAAGAAGCTACTCACAAGAAAACATTAATTGTAACCCATCAATTAACACAAGCACAACAATTATATGAAGATATGTTAGAGTTTTCGCAAGAGAAAAATGTATATCTTTATCCTGTCAATGAGTTGCTTGCTTCTGAACTAGCAGTCGCAAGTCCGGAATTATTAAGCCAACGAATCACTGCACTGATCAATTGGCTTAATACTGATAATGCCATTTTAATAGCACCAGTAGCAGCTTTAAAACGGATGCTGCCGCCTATGGAGTATTGGCAAACATACCAACTTCATTTCGAGCTCGAGCAGATTATTGATATCGACCAAACCTTAGGATATTTAGTTGAGATGGGTTATCTTCGCCAGGATATGGCTTCAAGCCCTGGAGAGTTTAGTTTGCGTGGTGGCATCTTAGACATCTATCCTATAACAGAAGAACAACCACTTCGGATTGAATTATTTGATGATGAAATAGATTCGATTCGTTACTATGATGCAGAATCACAGCGCTCACTGGAGAAGCAAGAGCAGGTTACAGTTGTGCCTACGACAGAATTGTTATTAAAGGATAGTGACCTAGTAGCTGCAGGTCAAAAACTAGAACAGTCACTAAACAAAACGGTGAAAAAGGTTAAGAATAAATCTGATCAGCAAGTACTTACGGAGACGATTACGGCGGACATAGATCGTCTAAACCATTGTGAACGTTTTCAAGAAATAAGAAAATATGCAGCCTTTTTCTACGATGATAACTATAGTTTACTAGATTATTTACCAGAAGACGGATTTATTATATTGGATGAAATGAGTAGGATTCAGGAAACCGCCTCTCATTTGGATAACGAAGAGCAAGAATGGCTCAAAGATAATTTGCAAAGGGGTAAAGCTGTTGGGGATTCTAGGTTATCGTTCGATTGGAATGAAGTTTGGAACAATATGAAGCAGCAGCGGTTATATCTTTCTGTCTTTTTACGTCATATTCCAAATACAAATCCAACGAATATTGTGAATCTTTCATGCCGGGCAATGCAACAATTTCATGGGCAAATGAATTTATTAGAAAATGAAATGGACCGTTGGCATAAAGGGGAATTTTCCGTTATTATTTTGGCACCAAATCAAAGTAGAATGGAAAAAATACAATCTGTTCTGGAAGATTATCAGATGAGTGCCACGATAAGCGAAACCTTACCAAATTTACCGGTGCAGCATCCTGTAATTACCATTGGCAATATTAGTGGTGGTTTTGAATTACCCATGCATAAAATTGCCGTTATAACTGAAAATGAGTTGTTTAAACAAAAAACCACTAGAAAAAAACGCAAACAAAAAATATCGAATGCTGAGCGCATCAAAAGTTATCAAGAATTACAAGTTGGTGACTATGTCGTACATGCAAATCATGGTATCGGTCGATATATAGGTATTGAAACATTAGAAGTGAATGGCTTGCATAAAGATTTTATGCTAGTTAAATATTCTGGGGACGATAAGCTTTTCGTACCGATAGATCAAATTGATTTGGTGCAGAAGTATGTTGGTTCAGAAGGTAAAGAGCCTAAATTATACCGGTTAGGCGGTAATGATTGGAAGAAGGTCAAAAGCAAAGTACAATCCAAAGTGGAGGACATTGCAGATGACTTGATGAAGTTATACGCAGAAAGAGAAGCAGCTAAAGGTTATGCTTTTTCATCGGATACTGAAATGCAGCGAGATTTTGAAGCTTCGTTCCCATATCAGGAAACAGAGGATCAATTACGTTGTATCGAAGAAATTAAGCAAGATATGGAGAAAGAACAACCAATGGATCGCCTTCTTTGTGGAGATGTAGGTTACGGTAAAACAGAGGTTGCCATTCGTGCAGCTTTCAAGGCAATCGCTGATGGGAAACAAGTGGCGATATTGGTGCCTACAACCATTTTAGCGCAGCAGCATTATGAAACAGTAATGGAAAGATTCCAGGATTACCCGATTAATATTGGTTTGTTAAGCCGTTTTCGAACAAGAAAACAGCAAACAGAAACATTAAAAGGCTTAAAAAATGGCACTGTAGATATTGTGATTGGGACCCATCGATTATTATCTAAGGATGTTAGCTATAAGGAGTTGGGACTGCTAATTGTTGATGAAGAGCAACGTTTTGGTGTAAAACATAAAGAGAAAATCAAGCAATTAAAAACGAATGTAGATGTATTAACCTTAACCGCTACACCAATACCAAGAACGCTGCATATGTCAATGCTAGGAGTGCGTGACTTATCGGTGATTGAAACACCCCCAGAGAACCGTTTCCCGATTCAGACCTATGTCATGGAGTATAATGCGCCTTTAGTAAGGGAAGCGATTGAACGTGAGTTATCCAGAGGTGGTCAAGTATTCTTTTTATATAATAGAGTGGAATCTATCGATAAAATTGCCCAGGACATCCAAGCATTAGTAGAAGATGCCCGGGTAACTGTTGCACATGGCCAGATGAATGAATCTGAACTGGAAAATGTGATGTTTTCCTTTTTAGAAGGAGAAGCAGATGTATTAGTAAGTACAACGATTATTGAAACAGGGGTAGACATCCCTAATGTCAATACCTTAATCGTTTATGATGCCGATCGTATGGGGTTAAGTCAGTTATACCAATTACGTGGCCGGGTAGGGCGTTCTAATCGTGTTGCTTATGCCTATTTCACTTATCAGCAAGATAAAATTTTGACGGAAGTTTCTGAAAAGAGGTTACAGGCAATTAAAGAGTTCACGGAATTAGGCTCAGGGTTTAAGATTGCTATGCGTGATTTATCTATTCGAGGTGCTGGGAATATCTTAGGCGCTCAGCAGCACGGCTTTATCGACTCTGTCGGTTTTGATATGTATTCTCAGATGTTGAATGAAGCTGTTGAAGCGAAGAAACAAGGCAAAGCTGTCGAAGAAGTACAGCCTTTTGAAGTAGAGTTAGACTTAAAAATTGATGCCTATATTCCAGATCATTATATACCAGATGAGAAACAGAAGATTGATATGTATAAACGATTCCAGGCTATTTATTCACAAGAAGATGTTCATGATTTACGAGATGAACTAATTGATCGTTTTGGCGATTACCCAGAAGAAGTCGAAAATCTTTTCCACGTCTCGACACTAAAAATGATGTCCAAGAAGGAACGAATCGAAGCGATCACAGAACGAAAACAAAAAATAGAAGTAATAGTAGAAGAAGAGAGAAGCCAAGAACTGGATGGTGCGAAATTATTTGAATTTGCCAATCAGTATGGCAGGTTAATTCAGTTAGGTACGGAGAATCGAAAGTTAAAAGTGGAGTTCCGCTTTGATAAGTCCCAATATATCAAGCGATATGAGATTTTAGAGGAATTTATCCAGACTTTAAATGAGATGAAACAAACACCTGTAGCGTAGAATTATGAAATTATCTCCGAAAAAAGGTATAGTTTCCATTTTATTTAATCATACTAACCTTACAACATAATTATTTCTCTTAAAGAAATAATTGTATGTACTGCTCAATTATAGAAAGTGAGGTAAATGATTAATATGAAGGCTACAGGAATTGTACGTCGTATTGATGATTTAGGAAGGGTTGTTATTCCAAAAGAAATTCGCCGCACATTGCGGATTCGTGAAGGTGATCCACTTGAAATTTTTGTGGATCGTGACGGTGAAGTGATTTTAAAAAAATATTCTCCCATTAGTGAGCTAGGTGATTTCGCAACTGAGTATGCGGAGGCATTATTTGATTCCTTAGATTTATCGGTACTTATTAGTGATAGAGACGAGATTATTGCCGTTGCAGGTGAATCGAAAAAAGACTACTTAGGTAAGCATATTTCGAAAAAGATTGATCAATTAATGGATAGTCGTGAATCGGTTATCGAAACGAATACTAACACATTAGAGATTATCGAAAATAAAGACGAGGAATTAGAAGCATATTTACTGCAGCCAATCATTGCAGGTGGCGACCCGATTGGTTGTATGGTGTTGTTTACAAGGGAGAATAAGGATTTTGGTGATGCAGAGAAAAAAGCAGCCCAAGCAGCAGCAACCTTCCTCGCTAAACAAATGGAATAAGAATAACGGATAGTATAGGAGTATATTGCTTCTATACTATTTTTTCTGCCATACGCTCCGACAGAATACTGCGTTGAGAACAAGTGCAACATCTACTCGAACAAAAAATACTTTCGTAGTGTTTTCTATGTCGTCGTACAAACCCCACGGAAAGAGATATCCTCGGAAGCGCCATCCTGTTCCGAGGAAAAAGTCTTACCTTCCGAGGATAATTGGCTATATCCAGGGAAGGGAAGGAGATAACCTCGGAAGCGCCGTCCTGTTCCGAGGAAAAAGTCTTCTCTTCCGAGGATAATCGGCTATATCCAGGGAAGGGAAGGAGATATCCCCGGAAGCGCCGTCCTGTTCCGAGGAAAAAGTCTTCTCTTCCGAGGATAACCGGCTATATCCGGGGAAGGGAAGGAGATATCCCCGGAAGCGCCGCCCTGTTCCGAGGAAAAAGCCTTCTCTTCCGAGGATAACCGGCTATATCCGGGGAAGGGAAGGAGATATCCCCGGAAGCGCCGTCCTGTTCGGAGGAAAAGTCCCTTCCGAGGATAATCGACTATATCTAGGAAGTGGGCAGTCGTTGAGGTAGTTATCACCGCCAAATAATTGACCGCAAATCTAATAACCGAGCTATTCCGTACAAACAGAACTTTCATTAATTCGCAGTATGTATTTGTGAATTCTAATATCGAGTTCTGTAGTTAATTTGATACATTATTCCTGTTTCAATTACTCATTATAGGTGATATCTTTGGCGGTTTTTAGTACAATAGTGTAATGTGTTATGGTGGAAAGGGAGGTGGAGAGTTTGAGCGAGCAACAAATGGCAGTCAAGAAAGCGCTAAATAATAACGTGATTATTGCGACCCACCCATTATATAAGGAAGTTATCTTAATCGGTAAAGGGATTGGTTTTGGGAAGAACAAAGGAGATATAGTACCACAAGAACAGGCAGAAAAAACATTTTTGTTAAAGGATGAGCAAGAGCAGGCGCAATATAAACAATTGGTGTCATATATTGATCCACACGTTATGGAAGTGTTGCATGAGATTATGCTATTAATTGAGAAAAGAATGGATGAAACACTCCATGAGCATATCCATGTTGCTTTAACTGATCACTTATCGTTTGCAATTAACCGTGCACACCAAAATGTACAATTTTCTAATCCTTTTCTATTTGAGATCGAATCATTGTATCCGAAAGAGTTTCAGGTAGCTCAAGAAGTTGTTTCAGTAATTCAAGAGCGAATTGGTATAACTTTTCCGGAAGGGGAAGTTGGCTTCATAGCATTGCACATTCATAGTGCTGTAACGAACAAAACTATCCATGATATGAACCGTCATCATCAACTTATTTCGAAGTTAGTAACTATCATTGAAGAGAATTTAAATATCGAGTTGGAACGAAATGATATTAATTATAACCGTCTTATACAGCATCTCCACCGTGCAATTGAAAGGGCTTATCAAGGTGAACAACTCGGTGAACAAACAAATTTAGCAAAAGTCTTGAAAACAACTTATCCGGTATGCTATAATCTTGCTTGGAAATTGATCAAAGTAATGCAACAACAATTACATATACGAGTTGATGAATCAGAGGTATTGTATTTAACGATTCATCTACAGCGATTAACGCAATCATAAACGTGTTACTGATACGATCAGGCATGAGTAAAAAGGTCTTTTTAGGAAAAGATAGGGGAGAAGTGTATACTTCTATCATTTTCCTAAAACAGAAAGCCTTTTACTCATGCCTTTTTTATTTGCTTACGTATATGGAGTGAATGTTCTGTGAACATATCTGTTGCATGTATAAAAACAACAAGAGGAGGAAATAGATCATGTCCAATTTATTTGGTACCTTACAAAAGGTAGGGAAAGCATTGATGCTACCGGTAGCATTATTACCAGCTGCTGGTATTTTAATGGCATTTGGTACAAGCTTTGCACAAGAGCAATGGGTAGAACGTTTTCCATGGTTTGGCAATGAAGTTGTCCAAACTATTTTAGAGGTAATGTCAGAAGCAGGTGGTATTGTATTTGATAATTTACCATTACTTTTTGCTGTAGGTGTAGCAATCGGTTTAGCAAAAGGTGATGGTGTTGCAGGTTTAGCTGCTATCATCGGATATTTAATTATGAATGTAACGATGAGTGTATTTGGTGGTATCACAGATGGAATGACCGAAGAGGCTGCATATGAAAGTGTACTCGGGGTTCCAACCTTAGGGACTGGTGTCTTCGGTGGTATTATAGTCGGTATACTCGCCGCCTATATGTATAACAGGTTCTTTGATATTGAATTACCGCAATTTTTAGGTTTCTTCGCTGGAAAACGCTTTGTGCCGATTATTACTGCGTTTTCATCATTACTATTAGGTATTGTGATGTATTTAGTGTGGCCGTTCGCACAAGAGGGATTAAATGCTGTTTCTCACTTTATGTTAGAAACAAACAGAACGATATCTACCCTTGTGTTTGGTATTGTCGAACGTGCGTTAATTCCATTTGGTTTACATCATATCTTCTATTCACCGTTTTGGTTTGAATTTGGATCTTATACAAGTGCAGCGGGAGAAATTGTCCGTGGAGATCAAGCAATCTTCTTTCAACAATTAAAAGATGGAGTGGATTTCACAGCTGGTAACTTCATGGCTGGTAAATTCCCATTCATGATGTTCGGTCTTCCAGCTGCAGCATTAGCGATTTATCATACAGCAAAACCTGAGAAAAAGAAAGTGGTTGGAGGTATCATGTTCTCTGCAGCTTTAACCTCTTTCTTAACAGGGATTACAGAACCACTTGAGTTCTCGTTCTTATTTGTTGCACCATTATTATTTGCAATTCACTGTGTGTTTGCAGGTTTGTCTTTTATGACTATGTATTTATTAGATGTGAAGATCGGTATGACTTTTTCCGGTGGCTTTATTGATTATTTGCTGTTCGGTATAATGCCTAACCGTACGGACTGGTGGTGGGTCATCATCATTGGTTTAATTTTCTCTGTTATCTATTACTTTGGTTTCCGATTTGCGATTCAGAAGTTCAACTTAGCAACTCCAGGTCGTGAAGATGAAGCACAAGATGCTGAAGAAGACGGAGAAGTGGACGATCGTCCATTTGAAATTCTAGAAGCAATGGGTGGAAAAGAAAATATTACAAACCTTGATGCTTGTATTACACGTCTGCGCGTAAGTGTAGATGATAAAGGCAAAGTAAATAAAGACCGTTTAAAACAACTTGGTGCTTCTGGAGTAATGGAAGTAGGTAACAATATCCAAGCTATTTACGGTCCAGTGTCTGATACGATTAGAGGTCAAATGCAAGACATAATGGAAGGCAAAACGCCAACGAAAAAAGCAGAGCCAGAAAAAGAAGCTTCACCATCTGCCAATAATGCAGCAGAAGATCTTGATTTTGTTAGTCCAATGCAAGGGGAAGTAATGCCGTTATCTGAAGTGCCTGATCAAGTATTCTCACAAAAAATGATGGGAGACGGCTTCGCGGTGAAGCCAACAGCTGGTGAAATTGTGTCACCTGTTAATGGTAAAATCATTAATATCTTCCCCACAAAGCATGCGATAGGTATTGAAGCTGATAATGGAACAGAAATTTTAATCCATATCGGTATCGACACGGTAAACCTAAAGGGGGAAGGCTTTACAGCTAAAGTGGCAGAAGGCGACGAAGTAAAAAAAGGCCAAACCTTGATGGAAGTCGATCTCGACTTTATTAGCAATAATGCACCATCAACGGTAACACCAGTTATCTTTACTAACTTAGCAGAAGGCCAATCAATCCAATTAAACAAGACAGGAAACATCAACAAAGAAGATAAAGACATCTTCCAAATTAATCAATAATAAATGATACACGCGTTTCAAAAACAACGAAACGCGTGTTTTTTTGTAATCAATTAAAGAATTTTGTGCTTAGTAAACATAAACTGCGAAGTAACTGGACATGGATTTGTTCTCCTCCCGTATTCGTACTGCATTAAGAGATAATTTTGAATTATATCGTGATGATAACTACCACTCCGGCTGCCCACTTCCCTTTCCGTGGGGGGTGCCCTTCAGCTAACTTTTTCGAGCAAAAACCGCTCGAAAAAGTGGAGCTTCAGGTCAAACAATTCCCACAGGAGTGAAAGTGGGCGGCCTTCGCTAAGATATGCTCCACAACACTTATCCGTAATCAGCCAGTCGATTTCTCCACCATATGTAGCGTATAGGGTACGACTATGCTAAAAGGGTTTTTACAGCCCGATAAGTACTGTAATTAACAGAAAAATTTAGTTCCATGAGTTCATTTCTTTCTATAATCAGATAACAAAAATAGCGTAGGCAGAATACGGAGACTCCTGTGGGAACAGCGAGAGCTGAAGATCCACTTGGTGAAGCGTTCTTCTTCACCAAGTTAGCTGAAGCCGAGCCCAAGGAAAGCGCAGTATTCTGCCGGAGCGTATGTGAGCACTCATCATCAAACAGAATGGGAGAAAGCCTCACTTTTTCTCTTTTCATTACTTCGCAATTTATATCTACTGCGAATCAGATAACAGTGCATGATTGGTACTATGAGATTGAAGCGATATGTGGAGTGGGGAATGATCGACTGTTTTTTCATCTAGATGTCACGTGTCTGTGTTATAATGGCAAGGAATTTAGAAAATGAAGGAAGAACAAGATGAATAATAATAAAAAAGACAACCAAGTTTATAGAGGTGCTTTTGCCCTCCTTTTAGCAGGTATACTAAGCAAAGTGATCAGCGCCTTTTACCGGATACCATTACAAAATTTAACCGGTGATATTGGCTTCTATATTTATCAGCAAGTATACCCGATTTTAGGGATTGCCTTCATGTTAGCCTTATATGGCTTCCCTGCTGCAATCTCTAAGTTTTTAGCCGAGAATGGAAAAGAGCAACACCACCAAAAGATGTACATATCGATTTTTACGGTTATGATGGGCTTTGCAATATTTCTTTTTCTTACGATTTTTTTATTAAGTCCTGTTCTTGCTAATTGGATGGGGGATCATCTGTTAACCGATCCACTCCGTCACGTTTCTTGGGTGTTTTTGTTTATCCCTTTTGTTGCCCTATTTAGAGGGATTACCCAATCAGATCAATGGATGGAACCGACTGCTTATTCGCAAATGATCGAACAGTTATTACGCGCTACTATCATTATTGTTACGGCAATACTGATTTATCAAGGGCACCTACACGTATACAAAATTGCGGATGGAGCAATGATAGCAAGTATTATCGCATTGAGTATATCTTTTATTTTCATTTATTTATATGCTAAAAAAAGTAGCACATGGAATCACGGCCATTCATCGAAAAGTATACCCATTAGTCACTTAATCTCCCCGGTCATTGTTGCTGGGCTTATCATCAGTATGAATCATATGTTGTTATTGCTTATGCAGCTAGCTGATGCATTTACAATGGTTCCAGGGCTACTTACATTTGGTGAAACATTAAGAGAGGCTACAGCGACAAAGGGAGTTTTTGATAGAGGACAACCATTATTACAACTAGTGACCGTTGTTGGATCATCATTTGCAATGGCATTGGTTCCACAAGTAACAAAAATAAACTGGCAAATTAGCAGAGAAGAAACCATCGAAAAGCTTCAATTAACAACGAAATATTGTATATTACTTTCCGTGGGGGCTACAGTAGGTTTGTTTACATTATTTCCTGAAGTGAACCAGTTATTGTTTCAAAATCAACTAGGTACTTCTAGTTTGCGAATATTAACGATTTCTCTATTATTTACTTCTTTAACAGTTACGACCGCCTCAACTTTGCAAGGGTTTGGATATATGAAGTGGACGGCGATTATTCTTTTTTTAGGATTATGGGCGAAAATGGTGCTGAACTACTTCCTTATTCCTTTATGGGGGATGGATGGAGCTGCTATAGCAACTGTTAGCACATTAATCATTATATGTATGACGAACTTTTTCTTGCTCCGCTCGGTATTAAACGGAGACCGATTATTTGTGATCCCTTGGATAAAGGTAATAATAGCGAGTTTAGTGATGGCGGTTGTGTTAGCTATTTTAAAACAGACATTCTTCTATTTTATTTCGTTCGAGAATCGATTAGCTCTATTCCTTTTTGTAATAGGGAGTGTAATAATCGGCTTTATCGTCTATGCTATTGTTGTTGTTAAGTGGCGTATTTTAACGAGGAAAGAGCTTGCACCGCTCCCACTATTAAATAGATGGAAGAAAGGATAGGATATAAGAATATGAAACCTTTTATCGAAATTATTGGTCTTGGTGGAGGAGATATCAATCAGCTCCCATTGGGAATATATCGAAAGCTCACAAGTGAACAACAAGTATGTTATGTAAGGACGCTCGATCATCCGGTAATTCAGGCATTACAAGAGGAATCGGTTGATTTTCATTCGTTTGATGATATCTATGAAAAGCACGATCATTTTGATGCAGTGTACCATGAAATTGCTAAGAAATTATTAGATACGGCTAACGAGAAGGGGAACATTGTTTATGCAGTGCCAGGTCATCCAATGCTTGCTGAGCAAACCGTACAGTTATTAATACAAAGTCAAGAGGTGGAGGTAGAGGTTGTAGGTGGCCAAAGTTTCTTAGATGATTTATTTTCTGCATTAAAAATAGATCCGATCGAAGGATTTCAATTTGTAGATGCGACATCATTCAGCCGCCGTCACCTGCAATATGAACAACATCTTGTTTTTTGCCAAGTATATGATGCTTTTATTGCATCAGAGGTGAAGCTAACTTTGTTGGAGGACTTACCAGCAGATTATCCAATTTATTTAGTGGAAGCAGTTGGTAGTAAAGAAGAGTCTATTAAAGAAATCCCGTTAGTCGATTTAGATCAGCAAATGCAGCTAAGTAACTTAACGAGTGTCTACATCCCGCCGATAGACAAAGAAAAACTTCATCACCAATTTTATCGTTTGAAAGAAGTGATTGTCGCTTTAAGAGCACCTGGAGGGTGTCCATGGGATCAAAAGCAAACACATGAAACATTAAAAAAATATTTAATTGAAGAAGCTTATGAAGTGATCGAAGCAATTGATAATGAAGATGATGAAGCATTGGCAGAAGAACTTGGTGATGTACTGTTGCAAATCATGTTACATAGTCAAATTGGAGAAGAAGCAGGATTTTTCACCATTGATGACGTAATATATAGTATCACAGAAAAAATGATTCGACGTCATCCTCATGTCTTCGGTGAATTAGAGGTTGAAGATGAAACAGAAGTCATCAAAAATTGGGAAGCTATCAAAAAGGAAGAAAAGAGAGAACAACAGCCAACGATTCTATCTGAATTGAACAAAGGGTTACCAGCAACATTACTAGCAGAAGAAATCCAAAAAAAAGCAGCGAAAGTAGGTTTTGATTGGAGTGAATCAGATCCGATTTGGGCAAAGGTTTATGAAGAGTTAGAAGAATTTAAAAATGCAAGGGAATATGAAACTTTCGATGCACAAGAAAAAGAATTTGGAGATATACTATTTGCAATGATCAACTTAGGAAGATATTATAAAATTAATCCAGAAATAGCTTTAATGCGAACCAATCAAAAATTTATACATCGTTTTCAATTCGTAGAGCAAAAGGTGAAGGGAAGTGAACGAGCTTGGGAGTCTTTCACATTAAATGAATTGGACCAATTTTGGGAAGAGGCAAAGCGTCTTGAAAACGAATGACAATGTAGAGGAAGGGAATTATCGATGCGACTGGATAAATTTTTAAAAGTTTCTCGTTTAATTAAACGAAGGACCCTAGCAAAGGAAATTGCAGATCAAGGTAGAATTCTTATCAATGGTAATGTTGCGAAAGCTGCTACTAATGTAGCGGTGGGTGATGAAATGAAGATTCAATTTGGTCAAAAACTATTAACCATACAAATTGATGATTTAAAAGAAACGGTCAAAAAAGATGAAGCAAGTAATTTATATACGATTAAACATGAGGAATATATCAATCAATAGTGTTCTATTAAGTTCTAAACTTGTCCCTTTATTCATATATTAGTGATGGATAAAAGGGAGGGAAAAACTAATGAATTACTATGATAAAAAAACGATGCCAGCACCGCAAATGGAACACCACGTGAAAATGACCAACCGTCGTCTCTTGGAGATAGATGGAGTCAAAGAAGTTGATAGCTTTGATAGTGAAGAGTTTCTACTGCAAACCGTTATGGGTTATCTAGTTATTCGTGGAGATAATTTACAAATGAAAAACCTCGATGTAGAATCCGGCCATGTTTCCATTAAGGGTAAGATTTATGAATTATCTTATTTGGACGAGCAACATGGGGAGAAGGCTAAAGGTTTGTTTAGCAAGCTATTCAAATGACATTAAGTACACAATTTATCACAATCATAGCAATGGTGGTATCTGGTGTCTATCTTGGTGCTAGTTATCATACGTTCAAACGGCTGGAACGATTGTGGACCTCAAGCATACTATGGAAATATGTGTTGGAGATTCTCTTTTGGCTCATACAAGCAGCGATTCTCTATTTTATTTTGTTTTTCGTTAATGAAGGGATTTTAAGATTCTATATATTTTTGGCAGTGCTATGTGGTTATGCGATGTTCAAAAGCCTTTTCGAACAGGCTTTTGGACGCGTTGTAGATACCTTAATCCGAATTGCACTTCGTATTTATCGCTTTCTATACCGAATAATAGAAATTTTTGTTGTAAAGCCTATCGTATTTATCGTATCATTAATAGTAGTATGTATTAGCAAAGTATTTATCGCTATATATTCATTGCTATTAATGCTATTAAACGTATTGGGCTGGTCGGTAAAGATGATTCTTTCTATCTTACAGTCATTATTACCAAAAAATGCAAAGAAATATTTACATCCTTTTTATCGATTTTATAGTAAAATAAAAAGAAAAGAATAATTTCCACAAGGGAGGCACTGGTGAATTATGGCTAAACGAAACAAGGTATCTCGTATCAATGACGCCTATATTGAACAATACGACGCTCAAGTAAAACGTCAAAAACGCAGAAAAAAGAAATTATATCGTAGATTAATGTTATTTGGCATAATTGTCTCCGTCACCATGGTTAGCCTCATTACTTTTCATATTAATCAACGTGTGAAATATCAGGATATGCAACAGGAATATACGGAGCTTTCCGAAGAATTAACTACTCTTCAGAATGAAGAAAAGAAACTGACTGAAGAAATAGAGCTTTTAAATGATGAAGAATATTTGTTGCAAATTGCAAAAACGAATTATTTCTTTACGGAAGAAGGAGAAATCGTCTTTAAATTGCCAGAAGAGGATCCATCTTATTGACACCGTTTTAATTGCTTGGCTATAATATAGTTGTAGTATATTTTTTTAAAATTTAAGGAGGAGCAATTTTTTTATGTCAATCGAAGTAGGCAGCAAGTTGCAGGGAAAGGTAACAGGAATCACTAATTTTGGAGCGTTTATTGAATTACCTGGAGGTAAAACAGGTCTAGTTCATATTAGTGAAGTTGCCGATAATTATGTAAAAGACATTAATGAACACTTAACTGTCGGTGATGAAGTAACAGTTAAGGTTCTTAATGTGGAAGATGATGGTAAAATCGGTTTGTCTATTAAAAAAGCAAAAGACAATCCACCGCCATCTAATCGTCGCAAAAATCAAGGAAATCCAAAAAATAACCGCGAAAGAGGCGAATCATTTGAACAAAAAATGAATCGTTTCTTAAAAGATTCTGAAGATCGCTTAGCGACTCTTAAAAAGCATACAGAATCAAAACGCGGAGGACGAGGGGCGAGAAAAGGCTAAAACTTGCTGTCTATGTAACGTAAAGAAGACGGATGTGACTCGTAATTATATATTATAAAGAAAAAGCTATCGATCAAATGATCGGTAGCTTTTTCAGTGTAAGGGGTAAGTGTATAGAATGGAGGTACTGGTTTAACTATAGTACTTTTTCGAATAAACATATTAACACAAATACATAAACTGTGAAGTAACGTAGGATATGGAAAAGGATATCCCCGGAAGCGCCGATCTGTTCCGAGGAAAAAGGTTTCTCTTCCAGGGAAAAGATCTTCTCTTCCGAGGATAAACGACTATATCCAGGGAAGAGAAGGGCATATCCCCGGAACAGCAAAGGATATCCAGGGAAGGGAAAGAGGTATCCTCGGAAGAGAAGTCCTGTTAACTTTGTAACTAAGCTACTTCGCGGTATATATCTACATCGAATCAAATAGAGTTGTATTAGTTTATATAAAAAAGACTTAGGCATTTGCCTAAGTCTTTTGCTTTATAGCGGCGGAGGGAATCGAACCCCCGACCTCACGGGTATGAACCGTACGCTCTAGCCAGCTGAGCTACACCGCCATGATATAAAAATAGGGTTGTCTTATTCGAAAGACACAAAAAATATAATACAACAGCTTTACCTATCTGTCAACAAACAACTTCAAATTTCTTATTATCTTTTCTGTATCAACACGGTCTGTCAAAAATATTGAAAGAAATCAAAGGAAAGGTAAGAAGAAAATGTCGTTTGGTTCTTTATATAAAGAATAGCGTCGAACTTTTTAGAACGGCATCTTCCTTGTTTTGACAAAATATCGAGAGGAGATGTGATTTAATGTGGACAGAGGAGTGATATAAATGAACACATATACGGATAATAAACCAAAATCTTTTTTTTCTAGTTCTCATCCGATGATGAGTAACTTACGTCAAAAGATCGGTCAACATTGGACAAGCTTATTGTTTGAGAAAGGTTTGCTTATTTGTATTATCGGTTTTCTATTAGGAAGAGCTGTCATTTTATCGACACTTTCACCATTCGTCATTGCCTTTGTTGCGGCAGTCTGGTTTTTACGTCGGGACAAAGTACTTCCCCTTATTACATTCTCATTGATAGGAGCTTTTACATACGGTCTGTCACATAGCTTCTATATATTTTTATCTATTTCTATCTTAATAGTCCTCTCCTTTTTTATCTATCAATCGAAATCGGTCGAGAGGATTTTACCGCTTTTCGTCTTTTTTGCAGCAAGTATTCCTAGAATCAGTACTTATGCGATGACAACGGAGCTAACATATCTCGAGTGGGTCATCGCTCTTGTTGAGGGAATATTGGCAGCTGTTCTATTACTAATCTTTATGCAAAGTATTCCATTATTATCACCAAAACGTTATAAACCAATTTTAAAAAATGAAGAAATTGTTTGTTTTATCATTTTATTAGCTTCGGTACTAACAGGAGTAATTGGTGTACAAATCTATGATGCGCAAATGGAACAGGTTTTAGCACGATATTTAGTATTGCTTCTTGCATTGGTTGGTGGTGCTGCAATTGGTTCCACTGTTGGGGTTGTAGCAGGGTTAATATTGAGTCTTGCCAGCATCGCCAACATGTATCAAATGAGCTTATTAGCTTTCTCCGGCCTATTAGGTGGGTTACTGAAAGAAGGAAGAAAGCTGGCTGTCAGTTTAGGGTTATTAATTAGTACGTTGTTAATCAGTTTATATGGCGAATCCTTTGATTATCTGGCAACAGCATTAATGGAATCAGCGTTAGCGATATTATTGTTTTTAATAACACCGAGTAAATTGATTAAACAGATTGCTAAATATATACCGGGAACGGTTGAACATACCAATGAGCAAGAGCAATATTTGCAAAAGGTTCGAAACGTTACTGCCCACCGGGTCGAGCGGTTCTCTAATGTCTTTAAAGCTTTGTCTCGCAGCTTTCAAACAGAATCCAACCAATGGCAGGAACAGGATCTAGAAGTAGACTACTATTTAAGCAATGTCACGGAAAAAACTTGTCAAACATGCTTTAAAAAAGAAACCTGTTGGGTACAACAATTTGATAAAACATACGATTTAATGCGAGATGTCAAAGATCAATTGGAAACAGATAACCAATTGAATAATATAACGAACAGACAGTTTGAAAATCACTGTATTAAATCTCGTAAAGTGATCGATACCATGCAGCAAGAATTATCCTTTTTTGAAGCAAATAAACAACTGAAGAAACAAGTGTTAGAAAGTAGACGTTTTGTCGCAGATCAATTAAGTGGTGTATCAGAAGTCATGGAGAATTTCGCTAATGAGATTCTCAAAGAAAAGGAAAACCATGAGCAACAGGAAATTGAAATAGTTGCGGCGTTAAAACATGTAGGGATTGAACTAGAAAAACTAGATATTTATAGCTTGGAGAAAGGAAACATCGATATTGAAATGGTGATTGCGTTCCAGCAATACCATGGAGAAGCTGCCAAACTGATTGCACCTATTCTCTCTGATATTTTGGATGAAACGATCATTGTCGTTACGGAAGACCTGTCGCCTCTAGCAAAAGGGCATAGCTTTTTTACCTTTGGTTCTGCCAGGAAATTTGTCATTAATACTGGGGTGGCACACGCAGCCAAAGGAGGAGGGTTAATATCAGGGGATTGTTATAAATCAATGGAGCTTGGTGCCGGGAAATATGCTTTAGCTATTAGTGACGGTATGGGAAATGGGGACAGAGCACATGAAGAAAGCACCGAAACATTACGGTTATTACAACAAATCTTAGAATCTGGTTTGCACGAGCAGGTAGCAATTAAATCGATCAACTCCATCTTAGCACTTAGAACAAATGAAGAGATTTATGCAACATTAGATTTGGCAATGGTAGACCTCCACCATGCAATCGTTCGCTTTTTGAAAGTAGGTTCTACTCCTAGTTTTATTATGCGAAGTGATGCTGTAGAGAAGATAGAGGCTAGTAACCTTCCAATCGGAATTATTCAGGAGGTAGAAGTTGATGTTGTCAGTGCACAATTAAAAGCAGGAGATTTCTTAATTATGATGAGTGATGGGATATTTGAAGGTCCGAAAGACATAGAGAATGTCGATCTATGGTTGAAGCGAAAACTGCTGGAAATGGAAACGAAAGAGCCTCAAGAGATCGCTGATTTATTACTTGAAGAGGTGATTCGAACTCAAAGTGGTGAGATTGAAGATGATATGACGGTATTGGTAGCTCAAATTACGGAAAATCAACCACAATGGGCACCTATTCGTTCTTTTCGGCAATTTGAAAGAGAGGACATTAGTTAATGAACAGCAGGTCAAACGTATAATTCCTCCCATTATTGGCGAACCTTACTAATAATCAATGACCAATAATAGGAGGAAAATGTATGAAAACGGGGACACTTAAACAAATTCTTTTAATTACGGATGGTTGCTCGAACCAAGGAGAAGATCCGGCACTAGTAGCTAGTTTAGTAGCCGAACAAGGAATTACAGTTAATGTTATTGGCATATTAGAAGATGATCATACAGAACAACCAGAGGGATTGGAAGAAGTAGAAGAAATCTCTGAAAACGGCCAAGGGGTTAGTCAAATTGTTTATCAGGATGCATTAGCACAGACCGTTCAAACTGTGACCAAACAAGCGATGACGGAAACGTTGCAAGGTGTTGTGAATAATGAATTAAAGCAAATCTTAGGTAGTGAAAAAACAATGGAAGAATTACCTCCAGATCAGCGTGGGGAGGTAATGGAAGTAGTGGACGAACTAGGAGAGACTTGTGATTTAGAGGTATTAGTACTCGTTGATACAAGTGCTAGTATGACCAATAAACTACCAACTGTTCAAGAAGCTCTTATTGATCTTTCCATTAGTATGAATGCAAGAATTGGGCGAAGCCGTTTTGCTGTATATCAATTCCCGGGACGGAAGAAGCCGATTCAACAATTAGTAGATTGGACATCGAAACTAGATTCCATCACTTCTATTTTTGCCAAAATATCAAGCGGTGGTATTACACCGACTGGGCCTGCTTTAAAAGAAGCCATGTATCAATTTGGTAAGAAGACGTTACGAAGGAGATTTACGCGCGATGATTACACAGACATCGAAGAAGCCTGATATTCAGTTAAGAAAAGGACAAATTGTCAAAGGTAAATGGCACCGTCATCATTATCATGTCGTAAAAAAACTGGGGAGTGGTGCGATAGGATCTGTTTATCTTTGTGTACACGAAAACAAACAAGTAGCACTGAAAATCAGTAAACAAAGTGCTTCTGTTAGTTCTGAAGTAAACGTATTGAAGTCCTTCCAAGCGGTTCAAGGTTATCACCTTGGACCTTCTTTGATAGATGTGGATGATTATCAGGCTCATAATGGCTTTACCTATTCTTTTTATGTAATGGAATATATATCTGGTGAGTCGTTACATGATTTTATGCGAAGAAATGGTCATGAATGGTTAGTATCTCTTTTGATCAAATTTGCTAATGATTTACACGTATTACATCAGCAAGGGTATGTATTTGGTGATTTAAAGATAGAAAATTTAATTGTATCACGCAAGCCCGTTCAATTAAGATGGGTTGATGTTGGTGGAACAACCTTACAGGGTAGAGCAATTAAAGAGTATACTGAATTCTATGATCGTGCGTATTGGCAATGCGGTTCACGAAAAGCTGACCCAGGCTACGATCTCTTTGCGTTAGCAATGGTAATTTTGCGTGTCTATTATCCAAATGGTTTTACAAAAGGAACTAATCCTAAAAAAACGTTACAACAGAAAATCAATCAGGCAGTGACAATCGATCCATTGAGAAAATTATTACTGATGCTCATTAATAATTCTATAACCGAGGCAGAACAGATAAAAGATTATTTGTTAAATTATTTTATTCATCAGAAGTCGAAACGAGATAAGAGAAGACAGCATCAAAAAGCAAAAAGCTCTCATGAAGCATTATATCCTTTTCTTGAAATAGGTAGTATATTAACCATTGGAGGTGCCTGTTATCTTTATGTTACATTTTTTATGTGATAAAAAGATTTTATCATTCATATTATGTTAAAATAATGTAAACAAGATTGGATGGGGTGGTGGTGTTTGAGTAGAACAACCCTTTATGATAAATTAACGCCATTTATGAAGAGACATCACTTATTACATAAGCATGCCAAAGTATTAGTAGGTGTTTCAGGTGGCGCAGATTCCTTGCTATTACTACACTATTTAGTAAGCTTGCAGAAACTTTGGGATGTACAAGTTACGGTAGTTTCTATCGATCATGGTTTGCGTGGGGAAGAGTCTGCGGCAGATGTTCAATACGTTGAACAGATTTGTGAGCAATTAGGCGTCCCTTTTATAGGGAAAGAGGTAAATGTGAACAGGAGAAAAGCAATACATAAAGAAGGGACACAATTAGCGGCCCGTACTTTGCGTTATCAAGTATTTAAACAGGTTATGAAAGAAACAGGTTCTGACCTTTTAGCTTTGGCACATCATGGTGATGACCAGGTAGAAACCGTATTAATGCGAATAGTACGTCAGTCTAATCCTGCTGCTTTAACTGGTATCCCAGTAAAAAGAAAATTCGCAAATGGATACATCATTAGGCCTTTATTATGTTTATCTAAGAATGAAATTTACCAATATTGCCGAGAGCTCGAGATCGTAGCTAGGGAGGATCCTTCGAACCAATCTATCGATTATACACGCAATTTTTTCCGGTTACATGTTTTACCGTTGCTCAAGCAACAAGACCGTCACGTCCACCTTCATGTGCAGGAAATGACAGAGCGTATGACGGAGGACGAGGAATTTCTTCAAGCACAAACTAAAGCAATGTGGCATGATGTCATAACATGTGAAAAAGACACGGTGTTTTTTAATATTAAAGCTTTTCGATCTTACCCGATAGCTTTACAAAGACGAGCCTTTCATCTAATATTAAACTATCTTTATCAAGAAGTACCAACAGATTTATCTACACAACATGAAAAAGCTTTTTTTGCATTATTAGATCAAGAAAAGAGTAATGTTACTTTAGATTTCCCAAAATCCTTAAAAGTAACAAAAAACTACCAAGAATTGCGTTTCCACTTTCTCTCCCAAGTCGAAAAGGAATGGAAAGTCCATCAATTCATAAAGGTTCCCGGTGAAATGCTATTACCGAATGGAGCCATCCTGACAGCCACATATACCTCTGGAGATATTCAGGAAGATAATTATACTTTACATATCCCGATTGAATGTGAATCATTATTACCACTTAGTATGAGAGTGAGAATGCCAGGGGACCGTATCAAAGTGAGAGGATTAAATGGTCGGAAGAAAGTAAAAGATATATTTATTGATGAGAAAATTCCGGTTTATTTAAGAGATAGCTGGCCGCTTATCTTTGGTGCAGACGGATCTTTGCTTTGGATTGTTGGTTTAAGGAAAGCGGAAATAGTAAATGAAGGTTCTGTTGGGAAATATATTTCATTAACATATACGGATTCAAATGAATAGGAGGCAGCAAGATGCATGATGAGATAAAGGAAATATTAATTTCCGAAGAGCAAATACAAACGAAATGTCAAGAACTTGGTGAACAGTTAACCAAAGAATATGATGGCAGGTTTCCACTAGCGGTTGGTGTGTTGAAAGGTGCATTACCTTTTATGTCGGATATTTTACGTGCGATTGATACACACCTAGAAATGGATTTTATGGATGTTTCAAGTTACGGGAATGAAATGCGTTCCACTGGTGAAGTTAAAATCGTGAAAGATTTAGACACAAAGGTAGAGGGTCGTGATATTTTAATTATTGAAGATATTATTGATAGTGGTCTAACACTCAGTTATCTAGTTGATTTATTTAAGTATCGTCAGGCAAATTCAATTAAAATTGTCACATTATTAGATAAACCTGAAGGAAGAACTGTTGATATTAAAGCAGATGTGGTAGGTTTTGAAGTGCCAAATGAATTTGTGGTGGGTTATGGATTAGATTATCAAGAGAAATATCGAAACTTACCATATATCGGTATTTTAAAGCCAGAAGTTTATGGTGGAGAAGAATAATTAAAATCAAACAACGGTCAGTTGTAATTAGTTGTCATAAAGTCTTGCAATATGATACTATTTACTATAGTTTTCTCGTTTCGGGAGGAGGTAGGCAATGAATCGGATTATACGTAATGTGATCCTCTATTTCGTAATCTTTTTAGTTGTGATAGGGATCATATCAGTATTCAGCAGCCAAAACAACCAGGCTGAAGAATTAAAAGTAAACGAATTTATGCAAGCATTGGAAAATAACCAAATCAAAGAAATGGAAATGCGCCCTTCCAATGGTGTAATACGTGTGGTAGGGGAATTAGAGCAAGATGATAAACCCTTTATGACTAATATCCTAGATACTCCTGGTATCATTGAACAAGTTGAAGATACCGCTAAAGATCAAGGGATATTAACAATTGAGGAAGAGGAACAACCGAGTGGATGGGTTACGTTCTTAACGACCATGATTCCATTTGTTATTATATTCATCCTGTTTTTCTTCTTGCTTAACCAGGCTCAAGGCGGTGGTAGCCGTGTCATGAACTTTGGTAAGAGTAAGGCGAAAATGTACAGTGAAGAGAAGAAAAAAGTTCGTTTCAGAGATGTTGCTGGTGCGGATGAAGAAAAGCAGGAATTAGTAGAAGTAGTTGACTTCTTAAAAGACCCACGTAAATTCTCTGCTATTGGTGCAAAAATACCAAAAGGGGTTTTACTAGTAGGACCTCCTGGTACAGGTAAAACATTACTTGCTAGAGCTGTTGCAGGTGAAGCAGGAGTTCCGTTCTTCTCTATAAGTGGTTCGGATTTCGTGGAGATGTTTGTGGGTGTTGGTGCATCCCGTGTACGTGATTTATTCGAAAATGCGAAGAAAAATGCACCATGTATCATCTTTATAGACGAGATTGATGCAGTAGGTCGTCAACGTGGTGCTGGTGTAGGTGGCGGTCACGATGAACGTGAACAAACCTTAAACCAATTACTCGTTGAAATGGATGGTTTCGGTGAGAATGAAGGAATTATCATTATCGCTGCAACTAACAGACCAGATATTTTAGACCCTGCGTTATTACGTCCAGGACGTTTTGACCGTCAAATTACCGTAGATCGTCCAGACTTAAAAGGTCGTCAAGACGTATTAGGTGTTCACGCACGTAATAAACCATTAGCAGAAGATGTTGATTTGAAGACAATCGCTATGCGTACACCAGGATTTTCAGGTGCAGACCTTGAAAACCTCTTAAATGAAGCAGCACTTGTTGCAGCACGACATGATAAAGAGAAAATCGATATGGAATCAGTAGATGAAGCAATTGACCGTGTCATCGCTGGGCCTGCTAAGAAAAGTAGGGTTATTTCAGAAAAAGAACGCAATATTGTTGCTTATCATGAAAGTGGACATACGATTATTGGTATGGTGCTAGATGATGCTGACATGGTACATAAGGTAACGATTGTACCTCGTGGTCAAGCAGGTGGTTATGCCGTAATGCTTCCGCGTGAAGATCGCTATTTTATGACGAAACCAGAATTGTTTGATAAGATTACCGGGTTATTAGGTGGTCGTGTAGCTGAAGAAATCATCTTTGGCGAAGTAAGTACTGGTGCTCATAATGATTTCCAGCGTGCAACCGGAATTGCTCGTAAGATGGTTATGGAGTACGGTATGAGTGATAAGATTGGACCTCTGCAATTTGGAAGTGGTGGAGGGCAAGTTTTCTTAGGTCGCGATATGCAAAATGAGCAAAACTACAGTGATGCGATTGCATATGAAATCGATCAGGAAATCCAAAACTTCATCCAAGAATGTTATAACAGAGCAAAACAAATTCTCACAGAAAATCGTGACAAGTTAGAACTTGTAGCGAAGACTCTACTAGAGGTTGAGACATTAGATGCTGGTCAGATTAAAGGCCTGTTTGAAGATGGTAAACTTCCAGATCCAGTAGTTTCTGAACAAGATGGTAAAGAAAAACCATCTCCAACAGAAACGGATGATACAAAAGAAGATGATAACAAGTCATCTGACTTTAAAGTAAATATTCAACCGAAGGAAGAAGAAGAAAGCTATTTTGACCAGGATTCCAAAAGCTATTTCGACCAAGACAAATCAACTGAAGAGTCCGACGATAAAGATAAACAATAAAACGAAAAGCAGTTCCTACTAAAAAGGAACTGCTTTTTTACGCTTCAAGAAACAGAATAAATAAACTGCGAAGTAACGTAGGATATGGAAAAGAGATATCCCCGGAAGCGCCGATCTGTTCCGAGGAAAAAGGCTTCTCTTTCAGGGAAAACATCTTCTCTTCCGAGGATAAACGACTATATCCAGGGAAGAGAAGGGCATATCCCTGGAACAGCAAAGGATATCCAGGGAAGGGAAAGAGGTATCCTCGGAAGAGAAAGAGATATCCCCGGAAGAGAAGTCCTGTTAACTTTGTAACTAAGCTACTTCACAGTTTGTATCTACTGTGTATTAGTTATTATTTCAGGGCTTCTTTTATTTTTGGATTGAAATATTTGTGCTTTCCCAAGTGTATGGTATAACTAGTGTGGGTTAGGACTTACAACCATAAAACTTGCGACTTGTTGCTTGCAAGCTATACAATATAAAAATAAGTAAACAATTTTTTTGGATATTTTGGAGGATATTATGATCTTTGTATTAGATGTTGGTAACACAAACACTGTATTAGGAGTGTTTAATGACGGCCAATTAACATATCAATGGCGCATGCAAACGGACAAAAACAAAACAGAAGACGAATATGCCATGTTTATTAAATCGTTATTAGGACATGAAGGATTAAATTTTTCTGACATTAACGGTATTGTCATTTCATCTGTAGTCCCACCGATTTTATTTGCCCTTCAGCGTATGGCAGACAAATATTTCCATTGTAATCCCATGATAATTGGGGATGAAAAAGTGAATCCATACTTAAAAATGAAGTACCCTAATCCTAAAGAGTTAGGTGCTGATCGTGTTGTCAACGCGGTAGGTGTCATTAAAGAATATGGTTCCCCGAGTATCATTATTGATTTCGGGACGGCTACGACCTATTGTTACATCAATGAAGCAGATGAATATGTCAGTGGTGTTATCACCCCGGGCATTAATATTTCTTTAGAAGCTCTATACCAGAATGCTGCCAAGTTGCCGAAAATAGAAGTGAAAAAGCCAAGTAAGGTTTTAGGGCAATCAACGGTAGAAGCAATGCAATCTGGTGTTTACTTTGGGTACGTCGGTCAAGTAGATGCTGTCGTTAACCGGATAAAAAAAGAGGTTGGAGGATCACCAAAAGTGATCGCCACAGGAGGTTTAGCAACATTAATTGCCAAAGACTCCTCTGTAATTGATATCGTCGACCCTTATCTAACCTTAAAAGGTTTGTACGAAATATACCAAAAGAATGAGCAAGATTTTGCGTAAAGAAAGGACGTTTATAAATGAGTGATTATTTATTAAAAGCAACAGCATTCGGCGGAGATGTAAGAGCCTACGCAATCCGTTCAACAGATACAGTAGAAGAAGCACGAGTTCGCCAAGATACATGGGCAACTGCTTCGGCTGCACTTGGAAGAACACTTTCCATTTCCACGATGTTAGGTGCGATGCTGAAAGGTGAAGACAAGCTGACGGTAAAAGTCGAAGGAAACGGTCCAATGGGAGCAATTATTGCGGATGCAAATGCTAAAGGGGAAGTACGTGGCTATGTCGGAAACCCACATGTCGATTTTGAATCAAATGCACAAGGGAAATTGGATGTAAGAAGAGCAGTTGGAACGGAGGGAACATTAAGCATTGTAAAAGATTTAGGCCTAAAAAATCATTTTACTGGTCAAGTTCCCATTGTATCTGGAGAAATAAGTGAAGATTTCACCTATTACTTAGCTAATTCTGAGCAGGTTCCATCAGCGGTAGGAGCAGGAGTTTTAGTCAATCCAGATCATAGTATTTTAGCTGCTGGAGGATTTATTGTACAAATGATGCCGGGAGCATCAGAAGAAACCATTGCTCAAATTGAGGAAAAGGTTGCCAATGTTCCACCTATTTCAAAGTTGATCCAAGATGGGAAACAGCCAGATGAGATATTAGAGTTGTTATTAGGTGAAGGAAATCTAAAGGTTCATGAGCGTTTACCAGTACAATTTTCTTGCCCTTGTTCAAAAGAAAGACTGGAAACAGCAATCCAAAGTTTAGGAAACGAAGAGATTGATTCGATGATTAGGGAAGATCATGGTGCTACGGCTTCTTGCCATTTTTGTAATGAAACATACAAATTTACGATCGATGAGTTGCGGGCATTGAAGACAGAGTAATAGGGGGAGTAATAGTTGAGGGTATCACGTCTGGTATTATGGTCTATTATATTACTATTGCTCATAACAAATATTACAACCATTTTTATCTTTTCAGGACAAAACAGCTCAGATGAATTTGTAGTATTAGATGAGAATCCGGTGGATCGTAATCAACCTTTAGCAGAAATTGGGGATGAGGAAGTTTTATATCAAGATTGGATGAGCGAATTAATAGAGCAATATGGCGAATCCGTTTTACATGATTTAATTGATAAGGAAGTTGTTTTTCAGTTAGCAGAGGATAAAGACCTTGAGGTTCATTCGAAAATAATCGACCGAGAATTATCGAGAATGATGGTAATGCAAGGATTGTTATCTGAAGAGGAAAAGGAGAAAAAAATTGAAAAATGGACCGAGCAAATAAAATATCGTTATTATCTACAACAACTTTTAAGTGAAGATGTTAGTGTTTCTGAAGCAGAAATAGAAGAGTATTATCAATTTTATCAAAACCAATACCAGTTTGATGATATGGTCCAGTTGTCTCATATTCTTGTTTCGACACAACAAGAAGCAGAATATGTGATGGCGAGGTTGGATGATGGCGAACCTTTCAATGAGGTTGCAAAAGATTTGTCCATTGATGAGGAAAGCGGAACGGATGGAGGATATTTAGGGTTTTATTCTGAGACAAGCAGTTTTATACCAAGGGAATACTATGACACAGCGATTTCATTAGAAGCGGGGACATATAGTGAACCAATATTGGTGAATAACGGATATGCTATTATCTTCCATCATCAACATCTCCCTGCTATTGAATTGAACTATGATGAAGTGTATGAGGAAGTACGTCAAGATATTGCCTTAGATCAATTACAGTCTGAAGTAGATGCTTCAGCTCTTTGGGATCAAATAGAAGTAGAATTAAACTATAAAAATGAAAAAAATTAACAGACGCTTTCCATTTTATGGGTTGACATTGTATACCGTTTCATGTACATTGTATATAAAACCAATAATTTTACTTGGATTTGAGGAGGAACTGGAATGAAAGTAGCTCAAAATGTTGCGGAATTGATTGGAAATACACCGATTGTGAAATTAAATCGCACAGCGGATCCTGAAGGTGCAGAGATTTATCTGAAGTTGGAATTTATGAACCCTGGTAGCTCTGTTAAAGATCGTATCGCACTAGCGATGGTTGAGGCGGCAGAAGAAGAGGGTGTTTTAAAAGACGGAGACACCATCATTGAACCAACTAGTGGTAATACTGGTATTGGTCTAGCATTAGTTGCCGCTATTAAAGGTTATAAAGCGATTTTAGTAATGCCTGATACCATGAGTATGGAAAGACGTAATCTATTAAGAGCTTATGGTGCAGAGTTAGTATTAACACCAGGTGCAGAAGGTATGAAAGGTGCAATCGCGAAAGCGACAGAATTACAAAAAGAAAATGGCTACTTCATGCCCCAGCAGTTTAATAACGTAGCAAACCCTGCTGTTCATGCTCGTACGACTGGTAAAGAAATTGTCGAGCAAATGGGCGATCAACTAGATGCATTTGTTTCGGGTATTGGAACTGGTGGAACAATCACTGGTGCAGGTAAAGTATTGAAGGATCAGTACAAGGATATTAAAATCTATGCGGTAGAACCAACTGATTCAGCTATATTATCTGGAGGTAAACCGGGTCCTCACAAAATTCAAGGAATCGGTGCAGGGTTTGTACCAGAAGTTCTTGATACAGATGTTTATGATGAAGTGATTACTGTATCTAATGATCAAGCCTATGAAACAGCTAGAGAGGCAGCTCGCAAAGACGGCGTACTAGGTGGTGTATCTTCAGGTGCTGCTATTTACGCTGCTAAACAAGTAGCACAAAAACTTGGCAAAGGCAAAAAAGTCCTTGCAGTTCTTCCAAGTAACGGAGAACGCTATCTATCAACCCCTCTTTATCAATTTGACGAAGAATAAACAACAAGGCAATTTAATAAAGAGAATAAATAAGCACAAACCCCGTTTCAGTTCATGTTGAAACGGGGTTTTATTTTGCATAATCATCGCAGTATACATAAACTGCGAAGTAACTTGCATGGATTTGCTCTTTTCCATTCTGCATTTTGATGAATGCTCCAGTACGCTTCGGCAGAATACTGCGCTTTCCGTGGGCGCGGCTTCAGCTAACTTGGTGAAGAAAGACACTTCACCAAGTGGATCTTCAGCTCTCGCTGTCCCACAGGAGTCTCCGTATTCTGCCTACGCTATTTTGGTTCTCTGATTATAGAAAGAAATGAACTCATGGAACTAAACTTTTCTGTTTAATTACAGTACTTATAGCGCTGTGAAAACCGTTTTAGTATAGTCGTACCCTACGCTACATATGGTGGAGAAATCGACTGGCTGATTACGGATAAGTGTTGTGGAGCATATCTTAACGAAGGCCGCCCACTTCCACTCCTGTGGGAACTGTTTGACCTGAAGATCCACTTTTTCGAGCGGTTTTGGCTCGAAAAAGTTAGCTGAAGGGCAAACCCCGCGGAAAGGGAAGTGGGCAGCCGGAGTGGCGGTTATGATCAGGATATATGTCAAAATTACTTCATAGGTGACTGTGCATTTAGTTTCGAACAAACAGTTTTCGCTACTTCGCAGTTTGTATCTAATGAATAAAACATTCTGATATCTGGTGGGTATCGCAATGTGTATTTTACTATTGGATAAATATAGCGCTAGTAGTAGAGAATATTTTTCAACAGACCTAAACTTTCTATGTTTATTTGTGGTATAATATTTTGTTATGAATAGATTATAGAATTCGTTTCGTGAGGACGGGGTATCATGGAAAAGTGGTTACGAACAAAAATGAAAGACTATTATTACCCAGAGAAAACATTAGTAATGGGTATCTTAAATGTTACACCAGATTCTTTTTCTGATGGAGGAAAATATAATAATATCCAAGCAGCCATCCGCCAGGCTAAAAAAATGGAAGAACAAGGCGCTGATATCATCGATATTGGTGGTGAATCTACAAGACCCGGTCACACACCAGTATCTGAAAAGGATGAAATAGACCGAGTCATTCCTGTGATTAGAGCACTCGTTGATGAAATCAATATACCCATTTCCATTGATACATGGAAAGCTAAGGTAGCAAAGCTATCAATAGAAGCAGGTGCGTCGATTATTAATGATGTCTGGGGTGCCAAGAAAGAACCGGATATCGCAAAAGTGGCAGCAGAATTGGATGTTCCCATTATACTTATGCATAATCGCGAAAACCCAAGATATGATGAACTGATGGAAGATGTATTATCTGATTTAAAAGAAAGTATCCAAATTGCGTTAGATGCCGGAGTGAAAAGAGACCAAATTATTCTCGACCCGGGCATTGGATTTGCTAAGACATATGAAGAAAATATTCAAGTCATGAAGGGAATGGATCGACTTCGAGAATTAGATTATCCTGTTTTACTAGGAACCTCCCGTAAGTCCATTATTGCCAAAACTTTGAATTTGCCAGTGGATGAGCGGGATGAAGGAACTGGGGCAACTGTATGCTACGGTTTGACAAAGGGTTGTGAAATAGTTCGTGTCCATAATGTCGAGATGCATGTAAGAATGGCTAAGATGATGGACAAGCTGATTGGTAAGGGTGGTGCATAAGATGGATAAAATATACCTTAATCAAATGACTTTTTATGGGTTTCACGGTGTATTTCCTGAAGAAAAGAAGCTAGGGCAACGCTTTTTAGTAGATGTAGTATTGGAAGCAGATTTGAAACAGGCAGGTCAATCAGATGATCTTCAGTATTCCATTGATTACGGGCTCGTGTATCAATTGACCAAGCAAATCGTTGAAGGAAGATCTAAAAATTTAATTGAAGCAGTAGCTGAAGAGGTTGCAGAGACACTTTTATCCAAGTTTGATCCATTACAAGCTTGTAATGTCAAGGTAATGAAACCTGACCCTCCTATTCCTGGTCATTATCAGTCGGTTGCTGTTGAAATTTATAGGGAGAAATCTTTATGAGAAAAGTATATATAGCGCTTGGATCTAATATCGAACCAAGATTAACTTATTTAAATAAAGCTATGGAACAATTAGCTGTACATGATAAAATAGAACTCAAAGATCAATCTTCAATATATGAAACAGACCCTGTTGGTTTTGTAGAACAAGATCAATTTTTGAATATGGTGATTGAAGTTGAAACAGATTTAGATCCTAATTCTCTGTTGAACGTTTGCCAAAGTATCGAACAGAATCTGGGTAGAAAACGGGAAGTAAAATGGGGACCGAGGACAATTGATCTTGACATTTTAGTATATAATCAAGAAAATATAGAAACAGAGCGATTAATTTTACCACATCCAAGATTACATGAACGAGCATTTGTTTTAATACCATTAGCAGAAATAAATCCATTTTTGTATATTGCATATTTGGATAAGAATATAACGGAATTATTAGCAATTGTACCTGCAGAAGATAAAGAAGGTGTAGTCAAATGGCAACCAATAGATGGGGTAAGAGAATCAAAGCATTTCGGAAGTTGAAAGGTTATACGCAAATTGAATTTGCAGATGAACTTGGAATATCGGTTTCGCAATTAGGAGAAATTGAAAGAGGTAAAAGAATTCCTACTGACGATCATTTAAAATATATTGCAGCTAAGCTCGATATTTCATTAGAAGAGTTGCAACCTAAAATAGAAGAAAATGAAGAGAAACGGTATGTAGAACACAGATGATATTATCATCCGTACTCAGGTTGTATTAGCACCAATGGCTAGTTGGTATTTAAAAGGAAATGGTAAAGTACGTAATTAACGAGACAGAGTCGAAGAACTTGATGAACTGTTATATGACTTTGTAGAACAACAAGCAAGAGTTTCCTGAGTGTGTAAACATTGACACAGACAAGTTCCTTTTCTATACTAATCATGAACGAATGTGATACTGCCAGTGTGATGCTGGCAGTTTTTTGATATATATTACATAAATTATTAATTATTGAGGTGAACGAAAATGAGCGAAGAACTGAATGAACACATGCGCGTACGTTTGGATAAAATGAACAGTTACCGTGAACAAGGGATTGATCCGTTTGGTGATAAATTTGTTCGTACACATTTGGCAGAAGAGTTAAAAGAACAATATGATCAGTTCTCTAAAGAGGAATTAGAAGAAAAGGCAATTGAAACGACAGTGGCAGGTCGAATTATGACGAAACGCGGTAAAGGAAAAGCTGGTTTTTCACATATTCAGGATTTAAGCGGCCAAATCCAATTATATGTACGGAAAGATAGAATTGGAGAGGAAGCTTATGAAATCTTCAAATCAGCAGACTTAGGAGATATTGTGGGTGTTACAGGTACAGTATTCAAAACAAATGTAGGGGAACTCTCAGTTAAAGCAAACGAATTTACAATGCTAACGAAATCTCTACGTCCTTTACCAGAAAAGTTCCACGGTTTAAAAGATGTAGAACAACGTTATCGCCAACGGTACTTAGACTTAATTACTAATATGGAAAGTAAAAATACGTTTGTTCTTCGCAGTAAGATCATTCAGTCTATGCGACGCTACTTAGATGAGAGAGGTTTTTTGGAGGTAGAAACTCCAATGATGCATGGTATTGCAGGTGGTGCATCAGCACGTCCGTTTGAAACACACCATAATGCGCTCGATATTCCATTATATATGCGTATTGCCATTGAGTTGCATCTAAAACGATTGATTATAGGTGGTATGGAAAAAGTATATGAAATTGGCCGTGTATTCCGTAATGAAGGGGTATCTACTCGCCACAATCCGGAATTTACTATGATTGAATTGTACGAAGCATACGTAGATTATCATGATATTATGGAGCTGGTTGAAAACTTGGTGTCTCATATCGCTGAAGAAGTAACCGGATCTACAACAATTACTTATGGAGATTATGAGGTTGATTTAGCACCAAAATGGACAAGGCTTCATATGGTAGATGCGATAAAAGAACATACAGGTGTTGACTTCTGGAAAGAGATGACGGATGAAGAAGCAAAAGCTTTAGCGAAAGAAAACGGGGTAGAAGTAGAAGATGCGATGACATTTGGACATGTTGTTAATGAATTTTTTGAACAGAAGGTAGAAGAGAAACTAATCCAACCAACGTTTGTGTACGGTCACCCTGTGGCAATATCTCCTTTAGCTAAGAAGAATAAAGAAGATGAACGTTTCACAGATCGTTTTGAACTGTTTATTGTTGGACGTGAGCATGCAAATGCATTCTCGGAGTTAAATGATCCAATTGATCAGAGAGAAAGATTTGAAGCACAAGTTAAAGAAAAAGAGCAAGGTAATGATGAAGCACATGAAATGGATGACGATTTCTTGGAAGCACTAGAATATGGTATGCCTCCAACAGGTGGTTTAGGTATAGGTATTGATCGATTAGTTATGCTGTTAACTAACTCACCATCGATTAGAGATGTTTTACTTTTTCCTCAAATGCGTAATAAATAATAGTATGGAAGAACCTTGATCGTCTAGGTCAAGGTTCTTTTCATGGGAGTAATTAAGATAGAAGATGACTTATTTAAAAAAAGTGAAAAAAGTTGTTGACTTTAAATCTTACTACGTGTTATATTATTAATCGTCGCTGAAAACGACATGACAAAAAACATCCATCACAACTTAAAATACAACTTGAAATTTTAAAAAAAGGTTGTTGACATAATGTGAGTGAGATGATATGATATAAAAGCTGTCGCAAAAAAAGACAGCAAGCCTTGATCTTTGAAAACTGAACAAAACAACC